>NZ_JBKFBA010000001.1:263545-293845 GCF_053345925.1 Rhodococcus sp. C26F | reverse complement strand
CCGCCCGAAGCCGGCTTCGACGGTGCACCCGCGGCCGGTGCGGACTTGGCCGGCGCAGGAGCGGCCGGAGCCGCGGTCTTGGTGGGAGCGGTGGCCGTGGGGGCGGTGGCAGTGGAACTCGGGGCGGCCGTGGGCTTCTGCTCTGCGTCCACCGGGGGACCGGTGGGGATGAGTGCTGCCAGACCTCGACCGAGCCCGCCTTTACGTGTCGCGCTCATCCGTTCCCCTGATTCTCGTGTACCCCGCGTGCCGCCAACTCGCGCCCAGCGTCGAGGTAGCTCATCGCGCCGCGCGATCCAGGATCGTAGTCGAGAACGGTCATCCCGTAACCGGGAGCTTCGGAAACCTTCACGCTGCGGGGGATGACCGAACGCAGCACCGCGCTGCCGAAGTGCGCACGCACCTCTGCGGCGACCTGATCGGCCAGCTTGGTGCGACCGTCGTACATCGTCAGGAGGACGGTGGAGACGTGCAGTTCGGGGTTGAGGTGCGACTGGACGAGCTCGATGTTGCGCAGGAGCTGTCCGACACCTTCGAGTGCGTAGTACTCGCATTGGATGGGTATGAGGACTTCCTTCGCCGCGACGAGCGCGTTGACCGTGAGCAGACCGAGCGACGGCGGGCAGTCGATGATCACGTAGTCGAACTCGCGGTCGCCGAGCGCCTCCTTGGTGAGGGCGTTCCGGAGGCGGTTCTCGCGCGCGACCATCGAGACGAGTTCGATCTCGGCACCGGCGAGATCGATCGTGGCGGGGATACAGAAGAGACGTTCGTTGTGCGGGCTCTGCTGCACGGCCTCGGCAGCGTTGATCTCGCCGAGGAGGATCTCGTAGCTCGAGGGCACACCGGAGTAGTGCGGCACGCCCAGGGCGGTGCTCGCGTTACCTTGCGGATCGAGGTCGACCACGAGGACCGACAATCCCTGCACGGCGAGCGCGGAGGCGATGTTCACCGCCGTGGTGGTCTTACCGACCCCGCCCTTCTGATTGGCGATCGTGAAGACGCGACGCTCGCGCGGCTTGGGCAGTGCGTTGGCGTCGCTCGGATGCAGGACCTGGGTGGCGCGATGAGCAGCCGCGCCGATCGGGGTGTCGACGGTGGAGAAACCGTCGAAGGGTACGGGGGAGAAGTCGTCCTCGACGCCTCCGGTTTCACGTGAAACAGCGGATTCAGATCCACCCGTCATAGAACACTCCTTACACGTAGATCCGCTCGGTTCGCACGCTACATCCTCGTCGCTTCCCGGTCGCGACTTCGAAGGCCGGGTTGAGGCGCCGAAGGGAGAATGCGAGTCCCGGGCCCGGAGCTGTCGCCGACCTCCCGACCACGCGCACGCATTCTCGGTTGGTTCAGTATCCCATCCGCATTCTAGGTTCCGTCGGCGACATGGCCGGGTGACGTTTCACGTGAAACGGCGCGGAGTTGTTTCACGTGAAACAGGTGGAGGAGCGGCTCGGTGGTTTCACGTGAAACAATCCCGACCCCCAAGGGGGTGGACTCGAAAACCGATAACGTCCAAGCTGAAATACTGTGGTCCGCAATATAATTCACATGAGTAGGTTTCAATCCTATTGCACAGGAAGATAATTCGGTTGATACACACATTCCATGGAACTCGAAACATCACAGTGACGAAACGTCCTGGGATGATTGGGTCTGGTGTGACAACGTCCGAAACAACCGTTTCGCACCGGAAATGTACTCGAGTAGATTCCTCGGGTCGGAAAGAATGTCTCGGAAACGACAACACCCTCCCGACCCGGTAGGGGAGGGGAGGGTGTCGGGGCGATCGTCGCGCCAGGCGATTCGGTCAGCGCTTCTTGCGACGCCGCGCCGGCCGCGGAATCCGCTCGGCCTTCACGACGATCGTGGGTGTCGGAAGGAGATCGCCTCCGCACTCGAGCACCTCGAGATTGCCGGCACCGAGGCGAGCGAGTTCGTCGTGATCGCGGTCGATCTCTTCTCGAGCGGACGAACCCTTCAACGCCAGCATCCGGCCTCCCTCGTGGACGAGGGGGAGCGACCACTTGGCGAGCTTGGCGAGAGGTGCGACGGCACGGGAAGTCACGACGTCTGCGCCGCCCGCCTCCTGGAGGACGCTCGGCTGCTCGGCACGGCCACGGACCACGAGAATGTTCTCGATCCCGTGGGATTCGACGAACTCCGCCAGATAGACGGTGCGGCGCAGTAGCGGCTCGACGAGCGTGACCTGGAGGTCGGGACGAGCAAGTGCGAGAGGAATACCCGGCAGACCGGCACCGCTGCCCACGTCGACGACCGTCTCACCCTCCTGGATGAGTTCGCCTACCACGGCGCAGTTGAGAATGTGTCGTTCCCACAGGCGCGGCACCTCACGCGGTCCGATGAGCCCCCGCTCGACACCTGCCGTCGACAACGAATGGTGGTACCGCTCGGCAAGTTCGGTCCGATCCCCGAATACCCGCTGCGCGACCGCCGACAGTTCCGCCTCGTGCTGTTCCACGTGAAACATCCTTTCCTGTCGGCTCACCCGAAACAACATCGGGACCCACAGCATCACTTACGAAAAGGCGAAGAGGGACCCTGACGACGCAGAGTCCCTCTTCGGTCGGCACGGCCGACTCAATCCTTGACGATCACCACACGGCGGTGCGGCTCCGCACCCTCGCTCTCGCTGGACACACCGTCGATCTTCGCGACGGCGTCGTGCACGATCTTGCGCTCGAACGGCGTCATCGGCTCGAGCTCTTCGCGCTTGCCGGTCTCGAGCACGCGCTTCGCGGCCGACGTGCCGAGCGAGGAGAGCTCGGCGCGCTTGCCCGCACGCCACCCGGCGATGTCGAGCATGAGCTTGCTGCGCTCGCCGGTCGCCTGCTGCACGGCGAGACGGGTGAGCTCCTGTAGAGCGTCGAGAACCTCACCGTTGCGACCCACCAGCTTGGTCAGATCCTTACCGCCGTCGATGCTCACGACCGCGCGGTCGCCCTCGACGTCGAGGTCGATGTCACCGTCGAAATCGAGAACGTCGAGCAACTGCTCCAGGTAGTCGCCGGCGATCTCGCCTTCTTCGATGAGGTAGTCGTCGTCATCGAGATCGGCGTCCGCCGCAGTGTCGCGCTCCTCGGGTGCCACCGCGAGGTCCTCTTCCACCTTGTCCAGGTCACTGGCCATGTTCAGCTCTCTTCTACTTCGGTCAGCGCCGCTTGCGCTTGGAGTTCTTGGGTCGGCTGCCCGGCTTGGGAGCGGACGCACCGGACTTCGAAGCCGCGGGGGAACCGTCGCCGGCCGCGGCATCCTTCTGCAGCGATACCTCGCCGGTCTCGTCGACCGTGGCGTCGACGGCGTCGGACGCTGCCGCTGCGGCCGAGCCCTTCTTCTTGGACTTGTCGGGGCGAGCACCCGGCTTCGGTGCGTTCTCGTTCCGGCGGGCCAGAGCCGCAGCCTTCTTCTCCTCTTCCTCCTTGTCGATACGGCGGAAGACGAGGTGCTGCTGTCCGTAGGTCCAGATGTTGTTGCTGACCCAGTAGATGATGACGGCGATCGGCAGGAACGGACCACCGACGAGCACACCGAGCGGAAAGACGTACAGGGCCAGCTTGTTCATGATCGCGGCCTGCGGGTTCGCAGCGGCTTGGGCACTCTGGCGTGCGACCGAGGCACGAGCGTTGAAGTGCGTGGCGATGCCGGCGATGATCATGAGCGGCACCGCGACGGCAGCGATCTCCCAGCGCGAGGGAAGTTCACCACCGTCGACCGTGAAGGCCTGGAGCGATGCCATGGGCTGCGTGATCCACGAGGAGATCGGAGCGCCGAACAGGCGGGCACTCAGGAACGACTGGACGTCCTCGGGGCTGAACGCGTAGTTGCCGAGCTGGGCGTTCTCCTCCGGAGTCAGCCCGAGCTGGCCGAAGCCGGTACCCGTGCGGTTGAACGAGCGCAGCACGTGGAACAGGCCGATGAAGACCGGGACCTGCAGCAGAACGGGCAGACAGCCCATCAACGGATTGAAGCCGTGCTCCTTCTGGAGCTTCTGCATCTCGAGTGCCTGGCGCTGCCGGTCCTTGGCGTACTTCTTCTGAAGTGCCTTGATCTGCGGCTGCAGCTCCTGCATCTGGCGGGTCGTGCGGACCTGCTTGACGAAGGGCTTGTAGAGAATCGCGCGCAGGGTGAACACGAGGAACACCACCGACAGCGCCCAGGTCCAGCCGCTGTCGGGTGCCAGCACGAACGAGAACGCTTTGTGCCAGACCCACAGGATCCAGGACACGGGATAGTAGATGAAGTCGAGCACGGCTCTATGTACTCCTCTGGTCGTCCATGATCGCCACGAAGAGGCGTCGGTCTCGGGTCTCGGCTCCGGTCAGGTACCCACTGGGGACGACCGATGTTTCCGTTCGGGTACCGGATCCCACCCACCAGGGTGCCAGGGGCCACACTTGAGCAGTCTCACCGATGCCAGGACCGCACCGACGACGACACCCCGCGTGCGCAGCGCCTCCACGGCGTACTCGCTACAAGTCGGGGTGAATCGGCAGGTCGGCATCCGTGTGGGCGACACATAGGTGCGATAGAGCTCGATACAGAAGATCAATGCCCGGGCCGGGGCGGACCGCAGGGACCGCCACCACGACCTCCGCTCGGGCTCGGTCATGCGCGAGCACTCCTATGCGAGGCGGAAGCACCGGCGTCGAGCAGTCCGAGGCGGGTGAGACCCGACCGCACCTGCTTGTCGAGCTCGCGGGAATCCGCGATGGCAGCGCCGGGTAGTGCGCGCAGCACGATGTCGGTCTCGGAGGGCAGAGCCTCGACGAGACCTGCACAGATATGACGAAGCCGGCGTGCGACTCGATGTCGAATCACCGCCGGCCCGACAGCCTTGCTCACGACCAGTCCGAAACGCGGACCGCCGACACTCACCAAGGACTCGGTGCGATCGCGTTCGAGAACGTGAACGACCAGATCCCGCCGACCCTGACGACGCCCTCGGCGGACGGTGTCCGAGAAATCCGAGTGGCGCCGCAGTCGATACGGCTCAGGTAGCACCCCGAGCTCCCGTTAGGGAATCAGGCGGTGAGAGAAGCGCGGCCCTTACGGCGACGCGCCGAAACGATCGCGCGGCCCGCACGGGTGCGCATCCGGAGACGGAAGCCGTGAACGCGCGCGCGGCGTCGGTTGTTCGGCTGGAACGTCCGCTTGCCCTTGGCCACGGTCGACACTCCTCGATAATTCTGCGACGGCGCGGCAAGCACCGTCGTCCAACGTGTACGTGAATTCGCAGGATTCGTATTGCCCGACTCGAGCAGGACGAACCCGTCACCTCGGTATGAGTGACTGTTCGAGGCTACTCGGACGCGGGCGCGAAATCAAACCGCGACGAACAGCGCCGATCAACGCGACACGCCGGACGTGTTCGGCGAAAACTACTCGCCGAGAAGCTATGTGATCCAGAGCACAGCTCGGGTACGCTTTGGGCCATGTCTTCGACGGCGCATCGCGACTACCTGTGCAGTCCCGCGTCACGCTCCGTTCGACGACGATGTGCCGGCCGGTGACGGCCTGCTGCCCCGCGCCTCTTCGGGCGTCGTCGCGCAGCTTCTCCGGGCGCGTTCACCGAACACGGAGTCGGACCGCGTCGCACCGTGTGTCACACTGATCCCCGCAGACCGCCCGGGCCCACGAGCCCCGCTGAGCGAATACACACCTCCCATCCACACATCCACCGGGTGATTCCCACGGTTGTCCACACCTGTGGATAATCGTGTGGAAAACCGGTGATCAAAGGGAGGGAAGCTGCGTGAGCGACGAGCCGAACGCGCTGGCCGATGTGTGGACGGACGTCGTATCCGAGCTGACCATCGACGACGGAATGCTGACGAAGAGCCAGAAGGCATGGCTCGCGCTGGTAAAACCGATCACGCTCGCACAGGGATTCGCCCTGCTCTCGGTGCCGTCCACCCTCGCCCAGCAATCGATCGAACGCGATCTGCGCGAACCCATCCTCCGCACCCTCAACCGGCACCTCGGTCACCGGGTCGAGGGTCTCGGTGTGCGTGTCGAACCGCGGGAACGCGTGGACGACCCCGCCGAGGATCCCTACGCCGAACCCCGCGACACGCTGCCCCTCGAGGGTCTGCCGGAAGATGCACAGCCTGTGAATCCGCGCACGGCAGAGCCCCGCAGCCGTGATCTGCGTCGCGACCCTCCGATGCCCCGGGATGTCCCCGGCCCGCGGGACGGGGCTGTGGCCAGGGACGGCGTCGGGCCGATGGACGGGGGATTCACCCGGGACGGCATGCTTCCCGGTGAGGGTGCGGCCTATCGGCGACGCCTGATCTCCTCGCGCGAGCACGACATGCTCGAGGCCGACCACGGCGAACTCGAGGAGGTCGACGACGACCGGGAGGCGATGACCGCCGTCCGCGAGTCGTGGCCGTCCTATTTCACCCAGCCCCCGCCGCCCGAGACGCCGCCCATCGGCAGCAGCAGCCTCAACGCGAAGTACACCTTCGACACCTTCGTGATCGGTGCGTCGAACCGGTTCGCGCACGCCGCGGCGGTGGCCATCGCCGAGGCACCGGCACGCGCCTACAACCCCCTGTTCATCTGGGGCGCCTCGGGCCTGGGGAAGACCCATCTGCTGCACGCCGCCGGCCACTATGCACAGCGCCTCTTCCCCGGCATGCGGGTGAAGTACGTCTCCACCGAGGAGTTCACGAACGACTTCATCAACAGCCTCCGCGACGACCGCAAGGTCGCGTTCAAGCGGCGCTACCGCGAGACCGACATCCTCCTCGTCGACGACATCCAGTTCATCGAGGGCAAGGAAGGTATCCAGGAGGAGTTCTTCCACACTTTCAACACCCTCCACAACGCCAACAAGCAGATCGTCGTCTCGTCCGACCGGCCGCCCAAGCAGCTCGCGACGCTCGAGGAACGACTGCGGACCCGGTTCGAGTGGGGACTGATCACCGACGTCCAGCCTCCCGAACTCGAGACGCGCATCGCGATCCTGTCGAAGAAAGCACGCATGGACGGCCTGAACGTGCCGCACGACGTGCTCGAGCTGATCGCGAGCCGGATCGAACGCAACATCCGCGAACTCGAGGGTGCCCTGATCCGTGTGACGGCCTTCGCGTCGCTCAACAGGCAGCCGCTCGATCTCACCCTCGCCGAGGTCGTGCTGCGTGATCTGATGCCGGATTCCTCGGCTCTCGAGATCAATGCCGCCACGATCATGGCTGTGACCGCGGAGTACTTCGGAACGTCGATAGACGACCTGTGCGGGCCCGGAAAGGCACGGCCGCTGGCGCAGGCCCGCCAGATCGCGATGTATCTGTGCCGCGAGCTCACCGACCTGTCGCTGCCGAAGATCGGGCAGACCTTCGGTCGCGACCACACCACAGTCATGTACGCGGACAAGAAGATTCGCAAGGAGATGACCGAGCGCCGCAAGGTCTACGACCAGGTGCAGGAGCTCACCGCGCGTATCAAACAGCGGTCCAAGCGCTGATTCCTCGAGCCTCGAGTTTCCATCCACAGGGAGCGTCCACAGGGCGCTCCCTGTCCCGTATCTCGAGAAATTTCCGGTCCCCACACCTGTGGACAAGGGTGTGCAGAACGTGGGATCTTTGTGGACGAACGGTGGACAAAGAATGAACAGTCTCGAGGAATCCACATTCGTCCTCGAGAACTCCTCGAGTTCATCCTCGAGTTCGACCCCCTCGAGAACGTCGCCCCACCAGCCTAGACGGTCGTTCGTCCACAGATTCCACAGGCCCTATTACTACTTCTGTGAGTTCTCTTCAGAAATCTTCTTTCAAAACAGGTGTGTGGAGAGCGTCGATCCACAGGCCCTCGAGTGAGGCTCACGCCTCGAGCCTCCCGGCTTTCCAAGCAGCGAGGGAAGGCATAACGTGGACCCGCATCCCCCGGCTCCGCCTCATCGGTGTCGGGGTTCTGTGACAGACTTCGTAGACTTGTCGAGACCACGATCGAAGGGATCCACCGGGCGATGGAGCTGGGAAGTATGAAGTTTCGTGTGCCTCGCGAGGACTTCGCTGATTCCGTTGCATGGGTTGCCCGAAGCCTTCCGTCGCGACCCCCCGTTCCCGTCCTGGGCGGTGTCCTGCTCGGAGCCGACGAACGCGGGCTGACGGTCTCGGGCTTCGACTACGAGGTATCCGCGCAGGTCCACGTCTCGGCCGAGGTCATCACCCCCGGTCAGGTGCTGGTGTCCGGCAAGCTGCTCGCCGACATCACCCGCGCGTTGCCCCACAAGCCTGTGGATGTCGTGCTCGACGGCACCCGTGTGCTCATCACGTGCGGTAGCGCCAAGTTCTCGCTCCCCACTATGCCTGTGGAGGACTACCCGCAGCTGCCCGCGCTCCCGCAGCAGACCGGTGCGCTCTCCGGCGATCTGTTCGCCGAGGCCATCAGCCAGGTCGCCGTCGCCGCCGGCAAGGACGACACGCTTCCCATGCTCACGGGCATCCGAGTGGAGATCGAGGGCACCGACATGGTGCTCGCGGCCACCGACCGTTTCCGTCTCGCAGTGCGCAAGCTCGAGTGGATGCCCACCGCGGAGTCCACCAGCTCGGCCGTGCTCGTGCCCGCAAAGACCCTCTCCGAGGCCGCGAAAACTGTTGGCGGGTCGTCCAACTCCCCGGTCCAGCTCGCGCTCGGCAGCGGGTCGTCGGTGGGCGCCGAGGGCCTGCTCGGCATCGTCGCCGAAGGTCGCCGCACCACCACGCGCCTGCTCGACGCCGAATTCCCCAAGTTCCGCCAGTTGCTCCCCAACGAGCACACCGCGATGGCGACCGTCGAGATCGCACCGTTGGTCGACGCGATCAAGCGTGTCGCGCTGGTCGCCGAGCGCGGTGCACAGGTCCGACTCGAGTTCACCGAGGGCAGCGTGATGCTGTCGGCCGGTGGCGACGACGCCGGCCGCGCCGAGGAATCGCATCCCGCGGAGTTCTTCGGTGAGCCGCTGATCATCGCGTTCAACCCCGGCTACCTGCTCGACGGTCTGACGTCGCTGCACACCGACAAGGTCTCGTTCGGGTTCACCACCTCGAGTCGTCCGGCCGTGCTGCGGCCGGCGCTCGACGAGGAGCCCGTGCCGGATTCCTCGGGTACGTTCGCCGCTCCGGACAGCGATTACACCTATCTGCTGATGCCGGTGCGCCTGCCGGGCTGACCGGCCCCGAGACTGGACCCCCGTGTACGTTCGCACCTTCTCGCTGCGCGACTTCCGTTCGTGGAGAACGGTTTCCGTCGACCTCGTTCCGGGGGCGACGGTCTTCGTCGGGCGCAACGGACACGGGAAGACCAACCTGCTCGAGGCCCTCGGATATCTGTCGACGCTGTCGTCGCACCGGGTGTCCTCCGACGGCCCGCTGCTGCGGGCCGGCACGTCGCGGGCGTTCGCCGGGGCGCTGGTCGTCAACAACGGTCGTGAGCTCGGTATCGACATCGAGATCAACGAGGGCAAGCAGAACCGGGCGCGGATCAATCAGTCGCCGGCCCGGCGTCCTCGAGAGATCCTCGGCATCCTCCGCACGGTGCTCTTCGCCCCGGAGGATCTGTCGCTCGTGCGCGGCGACCCGGGCGATCGCCGGCGGTTCCTCGACGAACTGCTCAGCACACGGTTTCCGCGGATGAGCGGGGTGCGGGCAGACTACGACAAGGTGCTGCGCCAACGATCCGCCCTGCTCAAGACCGCGGGGGGAGCACTGCGGCGCGGGAGTCGCTCGAGCGACGGGGCGAGCGCTCTGGCGACCCTCGACGTGTGGGACGGTCATCTCGCGGCCCACGGAGCCGAGCTGCTCGCCGCGCGCATCGCGTTGCTGCACGAACTGGCCCCGCACGTGTCCGAGGCGTACCGGTCGATCGCACCCGAGTCGCGTCCGGCGAGCCTGCGTTATCGCAGCAGCCTGGCCGACGCGCTGCCGCCGGAGTTCTCCGACCCGGCCCGCACGCCCGCGCCCGACGACCGGGAGTTTCTCGAGACCGTCTTCCTCCACCGCCTCGCGGAGGTGCGGTCGAAGGAGATCGAACGCGGCGTCTGCCTCGTCGGACCCCACCGCGACGATCTCGACCTGATGCTCGGTGCCGAACCCGCGAAAGGCTATGCGAGCCACGGCGAATCGTGGTCGTTCGCGCTCGCACTGCGGCTCGGGGCATTCGCCCTGCTCCGCACCGACGGCACCGATCCCGTTCTCATGCTCGACGACGTCTTCGCCGAACTCGACCGACGGCGCCGCTCCGCCCTCGCCGAGGTCGCCACGACGGCCGAACAGGTGCTGATCACGGCGGCCGTGTCGGAGGACGTGCCGGCCGAACTGAACGGCGCCCGATTCCCCGTGCATGCCGAGGACACCGAAGAAGGTCGTATCTCTGTGCTGGGATCGGTGCAACGGGAGACGGACCCGATCACCGGGGAGGTCGGATGAACGACGAACAAGCAGGTCCCGAACGCGGTGCCGGGCCGGAGCGCAGCGCGGACGAGCCGGAGCTGAAGGGCATCGATCTGGCCCGCCGCGCGCTCGAGGAGGCTCGAGCTGCCGCCAAGGCGAGCGGTAAGGCCGTCGGCCAGGGACGCGCGTCGCGCGGGCCGCTGCGCCCGAAACGCCGACGTCGTGGCTGGTCGGGGCCCGGGCCGGACGACCGCGATCCCCAGACCCTCGGTTCGCTCGCGCAGTCGCTGTCCAAACAGCGGGGCTGGTCGGCGCACGTGTCCGAGGGCACCGTCATGGGAAGCTGGGCGCGGGTCGTCGGCGACGACATCGCGAGCCATGCCCAGCCGACCACACTGCGCGACGGGATCCTGCACGTCTCGGCCGAGTCGACGGCCTGGGCGACCCAGCTGCGGATGATGCAGTCGCAGATCCTCGCCAAGATCGCCGCGGCCGTGGGGCACGGGGTGGTCAAGGAACTGCGGATCACCGGCCCGACGGCTCCGAGCTGGCGGAAGGGCGAACGCCACATCCGCGGCCGCGGACCGCGCGACACCTACGGGTGATCCCGGGCTCGCTCCCGGCCCGTACGAGGGGCGAAAATCGGAGCGCGTAGGAAATCACGTTGTCCGGGTCGCGAAGAGGCCGCTACGGGGACGTCAGCGGTGCGGAACGCCCACTTTCGTGTCCACCCCGGCGCAAGGCTCACGGGCACGTAGGATGGACAGGAATGCGTCGCGCGCGTGCGCGGGGCCGATCGGAGAAGGAGAGCTACCCACCCGTGGCTGCCCAGAAGTCGAACAACAACAAGAGTGAGTACGGTGCGTCGTCCATCACCGTCCTCGAGGGTCTCGAGGCGGTGCGCAAGCGCCCCGGTATGTACATCGGTTCCACCGGAGAGCGTGGCCTGCACCACCTGATCTGGGAGGTCGTCGACAACTCCGTCGACGAGGCCATGGCCGGTCACGCGTCGAAGGTGGAGGTCACCCTCCTCGCCGACGGCGGTGTCCAGGTCGTCGACGACGGTCGCGGTATCCCCGTCGGTATGCACGCCTCCGGTGTGCCCACCGTCGAGGTCGTCCTCACCCAGCTCCACGCGGGTGGCAAGTTCGACTCCGATGCCTACGCCGTCTCCGGCGGTCTGCACGGTGTCGGTATCTCCGTGGTGAACGCCCTGTCCACGACCCTCGAGGTCGAGATCGACAACGACGGCTACCACTGGGAGCAGACGTACACCGCCTCGAAGCCGGGCGAGCTCGTCCGCGGTGAGGCCACCAAGCAGACCGGTACCACCGTCCGCTTCTGGCCGGACCCGGAGATCTTCGAGACCACGACGTTCAACTTCGAGACCGTCGCGCGTCGCCTGCAGGAGATGGCGTTCCTCAACAAGGGACTGACCATCACCCTCACCGACGAGCGGGTCGCTCCCGAAGAGGTCACCGACGAGGACGTCCCGGAGACCGCCGAGGCGCCGAAGACCGCCGAGGACCAGGCCGTCGAGGCGACCGAGCCCGAGGTGCACAAGGTCAAGGTCCGCACCTACCACTACCCGGGTGGTCTCGAGGACTACGTGCGCCACATCAACCGCACGAAGTCGCCGATCCACAACTCCGTCGTCGGGTTCACCGCCAAGGGCACCGGCCACGAACTCGAGGTCGCGATGCAGTGGAACTCGGGTTACTCCGAGTCCGTCCACACCTTCGCCAACACCATCAACACCCACGAGGGCGGTACGCACGAGGAAGGCTTCCGTGCGGCGCTGACGACGGTCGTCAATCGGTACGCGAAGGACAAGAAGCTCCTGAAGGAGAAGGACCCGAATCTCACGGGTGACGACATCCGCGAGGGCCTTGCCGCGATCATCTCGGTCAAGGTCGGTGAGCCGCAGTTCGAGGGCCAGACGAAGACCAAGCTCGGCAACACCGAGGTGAAGTCTTTCGTGCAGAAGGCGTGCAACGAACACATCTCGCACTGGTTCGAGGCCAATCCGGCCGACGCGAAGACGATCGTCACCAAGGCCGTGTCGTCGGCGCACGCGCGTGTCGCCGCTCGTAAGGCGCGCGAGCTCGTCCGCCGCAAGAGCGCGACCGACATCGGTGGTCTGCCCGGCAAGCTCGCCGACTGCCGGTCGAAGGATCCGAGCAAGTGCGAGATCTACATCGTGGAGGGCGACTCCGCAGGTGGCTCCGCCAAGTCGGGTCGCGACTCGATGTACCAGGCGATCCTTCCGTTGCGCGGCAAGATCATCAACGTCGAGAAGGCCCGCATCGACAAGGTCCTCAAGAACGCCGAGGTCCAGTCGATCATCACGGCGTTCGGTACCGGCATCCACGAGGAATTCGACATCTCGAAGCTGCGGTACCACAAGATCGTCCTGATGGCCGACGCCGACGTCGACGGTCAGCACATCGCGACGCTGCTGCTCACGCTGCTCTTCCGCTTCATGCGGCCGCTGGTCGAGGAAGGCCACGTCTTCCTGGCGCAGCCGCCGCTGTACAAGCTCAAGTGGCAGCGCAGCGAGCCGGAGTTCGCATACTCCGACCGTGAGCGCGACGCCCTGCTCGAGGCGGGTCTGAAGGCCGGCAAGAGGATCAACAAGGACGACGGCATCCAGCGCTACAAGGGCCTCGGTGAAATGAACGCCAAGGAGCTGTGGGAGACCACCATGGATCCGAGCGTCCGCATCCTGCGTCAGGTGACCCTCGATGACGCCGCTGCCGCCGACGAGCTGTTCAGCGTCCTGATGGGTGAGGACGTCGCGGCACGACGCAGCTTCATCACCCGTAACGCGAAGGATGTCCGCTTCCTCGACGTCTGATCGCCATCGGCTCCGCTCGATGCGGAGACCGAATCTGCATCCGAACCCCCGCTGTGCCGTAAATCACAGCGGGGGTTCGCATGTCGTGCACCGGGAATATGGAAGGGCGGTTAGCCTTCTTCGTTACTCGTGAGTACACTCCAGTCGGCCATCTGTACGTGTGGCTGCCGAAGAGGGGGCCGGGCAGCGCGGGGGTGCGGGAAGGACTCACTCTTCCGTATCCGCTGTATGTCCCGATATGGTGCCCTCACCCGAAACGTCTCGTTCGACTGCACTCGATCGAAAACGCGCTCATAAGGAGTGCAGTGCCGACTGGTGCTCGTCGCCCGGCGCGGACGGGGTGGAAGGAGAGCTGTAATCCATGAGTGACAAGTCGCCGCCCCAGCAGCGGTGGTGGAACATCGAGGGGTGGGGTCTTCGCAGGAAGGTCACCGCCGTTCTCGCTGTCCCCGTGACCGTGGCAATGGTCCTCGGTGGTCTTCGTGTCGAGAACGAGCTCAGCAACGCCGTCCACTTCTCGTCCGCGGCCGATCAGGTCGCGGCCGTGCCGGACATCGTCGAGTTCTCGACGGCGTTCGCCACCGCCACCGCGAGTGCCGCCGCCGGGACGGTGACTCCCGAGGAGATGGCGGCGCTCGGCGACTCCTTCGGCACCATCGCCTCCGTCACGGAGAATCCCGAACTCGATCCGGCGGTCACCGCCGACCTGAGCCGTACTGCTGCCTCCGCGCAGTCGCTCTACACGAAACTGCAGGCCGGGCCCGTTCCGGTCGAAGAAATCAGCGCCGTCACCAACGAGGTTCGTGACAGCCTGAACCGCATCGTCGAAGCGATCCTCGACGAGGTCGACGACCGCGAGATCCGCATCTACGGCGACCAGCTGATCAACGCCTGGTACTCGCAGCGCTATCTGTTCGGTCAGGTGCTCGGTGTGCTCCAGCTGCTCGCCGACCCGACCCAGCCGGGCACCGCGCTGGTGTCCGCCTCCGGCGCCGAGCTCGCGATGCTCGACCTGCTCGCCCGCTCCTACCCGATGGCCGATCAGCAGATCGCCGAACTGCGGGCCGGCGTCCAGGAACGTGCCGACATGGTCGACGCGGCCGGTTCCGGTCCGCTCCCGATCCTCAACATCCGCGCGTCGCTGCTCAACAGTGTCGACATCTACGGCACCATCATCGACGAAGCGTCGTCGCAGGTCAGCACCACGATTCAGGACCGCGCCGCGGAAACCCGCTCGGCCGCTCTCCGCGACACCGCGATCGTGCTCGCAGCCCTGCTCGCGGCCCTCGTGCTCGCACTGCTCGTGTCCCGCTCACTGGTCGGCCCGATCCGCCGCCTGCGTTACGGCACGCTGAAGGTCGCGCGGCAGGAGCTGCCCGAGGCCATCGACCGCATCAAGGTCGGCGACAACATCGAGGACATCGAGTTCACCCGGGTCCCGGTGCACACCACCGAGGAGATCGGTCAGCTCGCCCGCGCCGTCGACGACATGCACGGGCAGGCACTGCGCCTCGCCGGCGAGCAGGCGCACCTCCGCCTGCAGATCAGCGACATGTTCGAGACACTCGCACGTCGCTCCAAGTCGCTCGTCGAGCAGCAGCTCGGCCTCATCGAACGACTCGAGTACGAGGAGAAGGATCCGGCCCGACTCGAGAGCCTGTTCCGCCTCGACCACCTCGCCGCGCGTATGCGCCGGAACGGCGACAACCTGCTGATTCTCTCCGGTACCCGCATGCGCCGCGGTCACTCCGCGCCCGTGCAGCTCGGCGACATCCTGCGCGCCGCGATGTCGGAGGTCGAGGACTACCAGCGCGTGCAGATCGGTTCGACTCCCGACGGTGCCCTCAGCGGCGCGGTCGCGACCGACATCGTGCATCTGCTCGCCGAGCTGGTCGACAACTCGCTGCGCGCGTCGCCGCCCGACAGCAACGTCACCTTCAGCTTCGCGCGTGCCGTCGACGGCGGCCTGCTCGTCGAGATCGCCGACCGCGGTATCGGTATCCCGGCCGACGAACTCGAGTCCATCAACCAGCGTCTCGCCAAGGGCGGCGAGGTCGGTCCCGACACCGCACGCCACATGGGTCTGTTCGTGGTCTCGCGACTGGCCGAGCGGCACGGTCTCACCGTGCGCCTGCGCCCGACCTTCGACACCGCGCGCAACCCGGGTATCACCGCGAGCGTCCACATCCCGGACGTCCTGCTGGTCTCCCCGTTGGCGTTGTCGCACACCGGTCCTCAGCCGCGCATCGAGATCGAGGCGGAGGAGTACTCGGCACCGCAGGCGCTCTCGGCGCCCGTCGCCCAGCAGGGTCTGCCCGCGGCCGACGACCGGCACGAGTACGCGTCGTCGCAGCCGGTCGATTCCGCCGACGATGTCCGTGCGGACGAGTCCGACGATGCCTACGACAACGGCTACGCGAACAACGTCTACGCCGCCGATGTCGACGAGAGTGCTTCCGCTGCACGGGATGCGGAGCCGTCCTACGAAGACGAGCGACGCGACGAGCCGCAGCGCGAAGCGGGACGGAACGCGTTCTCCCCGTCCGCGTCGTCGTTCCAGGCACCGTCGCCGCGCGACAAGCAGGCACCGTCGCCGCGCGACAAGCAGGCACCGCCGGCATCCCGCGAGTTCGGCCCGTCGGGTCTTCCGCAGCGTCGCCCGGGTGGAACTCCGGGCCTGCCCACGCGTCAGCCGGGCGAGACGCCGGGTCTCCCGACTCCACCCCGGTCGCCGCAGCCGCGCCGGATCGAGCCGGACGCCGCAGCAGCCTTCGCGTCGTCGCTGCCTCCGCGCGGTCCTCGTCGCGGGCCGGACGAGACCAACGGTCACCCGTTCGACGGCCGCAACGGTGACGGCCGCAACGGTGTCGGGCCACGACCCGACGCCGATCGTTCTCGCCGGGAAGGGCTTTCGGGTCTTCCGCAGCGTCGTCCCGGTGCCACACCGGGTCTGTCGCCGACGGACTCCCAGCAGTCGCAGTCGCAGTCCTTGCCGGTCCGTGAGCCCCAGCAGGGTTCGGCGCATCGTGCACCCGCCCCGCAGCAGCAACCCGCGTCCCCCGGTCTTCCGCAGCGTCGGCCGGGCGCGACTCCCGGCCTGCCGGGACGGGCTTCCGGATCGTCCCCGTCCGTTCCGCAGAACCGGCCGCAGCAGCAGCCGTCGGCGGGACCGCTCGCAGGTGGCGACGCCGCGGGTCGCGCGGACGCACCGAACCGTCCCGACCTGCCCCAGCGCGCCCCCGCGCCGGACGCACAGCGCGCCCCCGCGCAGGATGCACAGCGCACACCCGAGCAGGATGCGGACCGTCGGCAGCAGGAACCCTCGACGGGTCTCCCGCAGCGTCGTCCGGGCAGCACGCCCGGTCTGCCGCGTCGTCAGCCGGGCAGCACGCCGGGGCTTCCGCAGCGACCCGTTGCGTCGACCAACGGTTCCGAACCCGATTCGGCCGCAGCGGTCTCCGGCCCGAGCATCGCCGACGGTGGCTCGGTCTCGCCGCACAGCGACGCGCAGCAGGCGGCCCGCCATCGCTACCGGACCAACTCGGCGAAGACGGCAGCGTTCTTCCAGCCGCGGTCCGACCTCGCGTCGGCCCGTCCGCAGCCGGCGAACACCCCGATCTTCACCACGATGATGTCGGACTGGCTCGTCGACCCGACGAGCCTTCCGGAGGACCGCAGGAAGCGGGAGTGGCGCTCCGCGGCGGACGCGGGTTGGGAAGCCGCACAGCGTGCTACCGAGTCCCCCGTGGAGGAGCACACCACCGCGGGTCTTCCGCGGCGCGCTCCCGGCGAGCGTCTGGTGCCGGGTGCTGTTCGGGCACCGGCAACGGGTGAGCTGCCGAGGACCATTCGACGTCGAGACCCGGAAGCCATCCGGGCCAACTTGAGCCGCCATCAGCAGGGTGTCCGCAACGGACGCGCCTCGGCGAATTCCAGCAATCGCGAGAACGACGAACAGGGAGTTCGATGAATATTGATCATGGATCCGACGCAGCTCGTCCATTGGACTGGTTGGTTTCCAACTTCGCGCGCGAAGTCCCGGGTGTCTCGCATGCCGTGCTCGTGTCCGCCGACGGTCTGCTCATGGCCGCCAGCGCCCACCTCCCGGTGGATCGTGCCGAGCAGCTCGCTGCGGTGACCTCGGGCCTGGCCAGCCTGTCCAACGGTGTGTCGCAGCTGTTCGACGGTGGGGGTGTGCTGCAGTCCGTCGTGGAGATGCAGCACGGTTACTTGCTGCTGATGAGCGTCGGCGACGGCTCGCACCTGGCGGCTCTGACCGCCTCCGAGTGCGACATCGGACAGGTCGGTTACGAGATGGCGCTCCTGGTCGATCGAGTGGGTGCTTCGGTCGAAGCCACCCCGCGGGTCGGTCTAGGGTCCTGACGTCGAGGTGGCCATGGAATCGCGGAAGCCGGAGTCGGTGCCGGACCAGCCCAGTCTGGTCCGGCCCTACTCCCTGACTTCGGGACGTACGAGTCCTGCGGTCGAACTGGCGTTGGAGGCGCTCATCCAGGCCATTCCGGGAACCGACGATCGGTCCCGGGATCTGGACAACATCAACGCCACGATCCTGGAGCTGTGCAAGGAATCACCCTCCGTCGCGGAGATCGCCGCGCGCGTAGGGGTGCCGATCGGCGTGGCACGCGTGCTCGTCGCCGATCTCGTCGAAGCCGGACACGTACAGATCCTGGCCACGCTGAAAGACGATTCGAGCGACGCGGAGCGTCGTGAGCTGATTGAAAGGGTCCTCAGTGGACTTCGCGAACTCTAACGCCACGAAGCGCGTGACCTCGACCAAGATCGTGATCGCCGGAGGCTTCGGCGTCGGTAAGACGACTCTGGTCGGGGCGGTGTCGGAAATCGTGCCGCTTCGTACCGAGGCGCTCGTGACGAACGCCAGCGACGGCGTCGACAACCTCTCTGCGACACCGCAGAAGGCCACCACCACGGTCGCCATGGACTTCGGTCGTATCAGTCTGGCCGACGACCTCGTCCTCTACCTGTTCGGCACGCCCGGACAGCACCGCTTCTGGTTCATGTGGGACGACCTGATCCGCGGCGCCATCGGGGCGATCGTGCTGATCGATACGCGTCGCCTGGATGAGAGCTTCGCCGCCGTCGACTTCTTCGAGGCGCGCAATCTCCCGTTCATCGTCGCCATCAACGAATTCGACGATGCTCCCCGGTACCCGCTCGAGGACATCCGTCAGGCGATGGCGATCTCGGCGGATGTGCCGATCGTGTCGATCGATGCGCGAGCACGTGAGTCGGCGAAGCAGGCTCTGGTCACCGTCACCGAATACGCTCTGCGGAAGCTGCACCAGCCGGTGACCCAGTAATGGGGGAGGGCCTCGAACTCTTCACGATGGGCTCGTGGGTCACGGTCCTTGCCTATCTGACCTCGGCGATCGGGGTGTTCGTCGGGGTCACCGGTGCTCGACGGGTCCGCACCACCTCCAGCGACCGATTGCGTTCGTACTGGATGATTCTCGCTGCCCTGGTGAGCGGTGGCGTCGGTGTCTGGCTCGCCATGTTCCTTCCGATGGCGGGCTTCAACGTCGAGGACAGCGTGGTGCGGTTCGACACCGTCACCATCGTGTTCTCGATGCTCGTCGCGCTGGTGTCGGTGTACGTGGCGCTGCTCGTCGCGATCCCGAACAACGCTCCCGCCACCCTCGCCCGGACGGTCACGGGTGCTCTCGTGCTGGGCGCCGGCCTCGCGGGCGTGCCGTTCTCGGTCCTCGCAGCGGTGCGGATCCAGGGATCGCTGACCTTCGATCCGCTCTGGGTCGCCGCAGCGGTGGGGCTGGCGATCGCGACGGCTGTGGGCTTCCTGGCCCAGGTGAAGACCGCGGACACTTGGCCCAAGCGCCTGCTGAGCAGCGCGTTGGCCGGCGCCGCCGTGATCGCGGTGCACTTCCTCGCCGCCGCGTCGGTCCGTGTGGAGATCGACCCCGCCGTGGTGGTCTCCGGTGGGATCGAGGTCTTCTCCATTCTCTTCCCGCTCTTCGTCGTCGGCCTGTTGCTGCTGGCCGTTCCGATCGTCCTGGTGCTCCAGGCCCCAGATCGTCTTGCAGCGGAACTGGAAGAGGAATCCGAGCGGTGGGCGGCGGACGGCCCGGCAGAACCCGTCGACGGTCGGATCTTCTGAATATCGTCCGAACATGTTGTAAGTCAACATATCTGGTTGAAATCCCGGAAGTGGAGTAGCCTTCTGCGCAGCGTCGGGGGTCGCTGTCGGTCTACTCGGCACGACACGGACCGATGCGCCGTGCGTGCCGCTTCCTGGGGGGCAACATGTCGCACGAGGTTCACCATTTTTCCATGGGCGGTTGGCTTTTCGCACTCGCCTACATCACGTCCGCAGTCGGGTGCTATGCCGGTCTGTCCTGCGCGCGCAAGGCTGCGAACGCATGGACGTCGGTCGCCCGGACCCGATGGACACTCATGGCAGCCCTGTCCATCGGGGGCGTCGGAATCTGGTTGATGCACTTCATCGGGATGATGGGCTTCGACGTACCCGGTTCCGCGATCCGTTACGACCTCGGACTGACGCTGCTGTCGGTCGCGCTCGCCGTGACGGCCACACTGTTCGGATTGCGGATCCTCGACACCGACGTGCAGTGGATCCGCGGGTTGCCGTCGGATGTCCGGCTCCTCGTCGGCGGCGTGATCATGGGCTTCGCGGTCGCCGGCATGCACTACAGCGGCATGGCCGCGGTGCGGATCCAGGGCGAACTCGAGCAGGGACGGTCGTACGTCGCGGCGTCCGTGGCGATCGGTGTCGTCGCGTCGATCGTCGCGTTGTGGCTGTCGCGGGTCGCGGAACGGCCGGCCGTGCGGATCCCGGCCGCCGCCGTCATGGGATGCGCCGTGGTGGCACTGTACTACACGGGCATGGCCGGGATTGCGGTGACCGTCGATCCGTCCACTCCGAATCCGGAGGGGATGACCATCATGACCCTGCTGTTCCCCGGATTCATCATCGGTGTCGCGCTACTCGCGGTGCCGGTCGTAGCTCTGATGGCATCGGCGAGCACACAGGACCTCGAGCAGGAGCGGGAGGTGGCGACCTGGCTCGGTGGGACGGCCCCGAGACGGTCTCCCGTCCTCACGGACGACATGTGAAACGGTGATGTGATGTGAACGCCCACAGTGCGATAAGGTCGCTTACGCTGCTGGAAAGTCGGGGTGCAGCCCGCATCGGGTAGGTCGTGGCGCGTGCCCTCCGAGCGCGGTGGTGACAGCGCGCCGCTGTGAGGACCTCACGTGTCGCACGACGTACACCATTTCTCCATGGGGATGTGGGTATTCTTCCTCTCCTACGCCACCGCTGTGATGGGCTCCTTCGTCGGATTGTCCTGTGTCCGGCGGTCGCTCGAAGAGCCGCGGCGCAGCGGTAACTGGTGGCTCCTCATGGCGTCGTTGTCCATCGGCGGCGTGGGCATCTGGCTCATGCACTTCATCGGCATGATGGGCTTCTCCGTGCCGGGTACGACCATCCGATACGAACTGGCACCGACGGTCTTCTCTGTCGTGCTCGCCGTCGTCGCGACCCTCGTGGGTCTGCGGATCGCCGACGTGCACGACGTCAGCAAGCACCGCATTCCCGAATCGGTGCGGTTGCTCATCGGCGGTCTGCTCATGGGCGCCGCCGTCAGCATGATGCACTACAGCGGCATGTACGCCATCCGCATCCGGGGCGCGATCGAACACGAGGCGGAGTACGTGATCGCCTCGGTGATCATCGGTGTCGTCGCCTCCACGGCCGCACTCGCACTGGCCCGCCGCACGCGTCGTCTCGAGATCCGCGTCGTCGCGGCCTTCGTCATGGGATGCGCGGTCGTGGCGCTGCACTACACCGGCATGGCCGGCGTGCGGGTCACCCTCGATCCGAGCATGCCCGCGCCCGAAGGCATGACCGTGATGTCGCTGCTGTTCCCTGCGTTCGTCCTCGGCATCATCGTCCTGGCCGTGCCGATCACCGCGCTGCTGCTCGCCTCCGACCCGGAGGACGCCGTGCGCGACGCCCGGCTCGAGCAGTGGGCGTCGGAGGTGGAACGGCAGGTGGACCGCGACCCGGTCACCGGATCCCACATGTGAGAACTCGGTTCCGGACAGATCTCGGGCTGTGAAGTGCCTGTCCTTCTCGGCATCGGCTGACCTGCACCTATAGACTCGTGTGGTTGCGAGACGTCCGTCGGGCCGAAGGCCGGAGCCGGGCGTGCGAGCCGAGTAGAAGAAGGAGCTCATGACCGACACCACGTTGCCTCCGGAGGGGCCGGGGCACGACCGCATCGAGCCCGTCGACATCCAGCAGGAGATGCAGAGCAGCTACATCGATTACGCGATGAGCGTGATCGTGGGCCGTGCTCTGCCCGACGTGCGTGACGGTCTCAAACCGGTGCACCGTCGCGTGCTCTACGCGATGTTCGACAACGGCTTCCGCCCCGACCGCGGGTACGTGAAGTCGGCGCGCGCGGTCGCCGAGACCATGGGCAACTACCACCCGCACGGCGACGCGTCGATCTACGACACGCTCGTGCGTCTGGCGCAGCCGTGGTCGATGCGCTATCCGCTCGTCGACGGCCAGGGCAACTTCGGTTCCCGCGGCAACGACGGCGCCGCCGCCATGCGGTACACCGAGTGCCGGCTCACGCCGCTCGCGATGGAGATGCTGCGGGAGATCGACCACGAGACGGTCGATTTCCAGCCGAACTACGACGGCCGCACGCAGGAACCGACGGTTCTCCCCAGCCGTATCCCCAACCTGTTGATCAACGGTTCGGGCGGTATCGCGGTCGGTATGGCCACCAATATCCCGCCGCACAACCTCGGCGAGGTGGCAGAGGCCATCTACTGGGCGCTCGACAACTTCGAGGCCGACGAGGAGACCACCCTCGCCGCCGTGATGGAGCGGATCAAGGGACCGGACTTCCCGACCGCCGGCCTGATCACCGGCTCGCAGGGCATCCACGATGCCTACACGACCGGTCGCGGATCGGTGAAGATGCGCGGCGTCGTGGAGATCGAAGAGGACTCCAAGGGCCGCACCAGCATCGTCATCACCGAGCTGCCCTACATGGTCAACCCGGACAACCTCATCACGTCGATCGCCGAGCAGGTCCGCGACGGCAAGATCGCGGGCATCTCCGACATCCACGACGAGTCGTCCGACCGCGTGGGCATGCGCATCGTCGTCACCGTCCGCCGCGACGCGGTGGCCAAGGTGGTTCTCAACAACCTCTACAAGCACACGCAGCTGCAGACGAGCTTCGGCTGCAACATGCTGTCGATCGTCGACGGGGTGCCGCGCACGCTGCGCCTCGACCAGATGATCCGGTTGTACGTCAACCACCAGATCGAGGTCATCGTCCGGCGTACGCGATACCTGCTGCGCAAGGCCGAGGAACGCGCCCACATCCTGCGCGGCCTGGTCAAGGCCCTCGACGCGCTCGACGAGGTCATCGCGCTCATCCGCGCGTCGCAGACCGTCGACATCGCGCGCGCCGGCCTGATCGAGCTGCTCACGGTCGACGAGATCCAGGCCGACGCCATCCTGGCGATGCAGCTGCGTCGCCTGGCTGCCCTCGAGCGTCAGAAGATCGTCGACGACCTCGCCGAGATCGAGCGCGAGATCGAGGACTACAAGGACATCCTGGCCCGTCCGGAGCGGCAGCGCGCCATCGTCCGCGACGAGCTGAAGGAGATCGTCGACAAGTACGGCGACGAGCGTCGCACGCGGCTCGTCGCGGCCGACGGCGATGTCAACGACGAGGACCTCATCGCACGCGAGGACGTCGTCGTCACCATCACCGAGACCGGCTACGCCAAGCGCACGCGCACCGACCTGTACCGCTCGCAGAAGCGCGGCGGCAAGGGCGTCAAGGGTGCCGAGCTCAAGCAGGACGACATCGTCAAGCACTTCTTCGTGACGTCCACACACGACTGGCTGCTGTTCTTCACGACCAAGGGCCGCGTCTACCGCGCGAAGGCGTACGAGCTGCCCGAGGCGAACCGCACGGCACGTGGTCAGCACGTCGCGAACCTGCTGGCCTTCCAACCCGACGAGCGCATCCAGGGCGTCATCCGCCTCAAGACCTACGAGGATGCTCCCTACCTGGTGCTCGCGACCCGCAACGGCCTGGTCAAGAAGTCGCGCCTGTCGGACTTCGACTCCAACCGTTCGGGTGGCATCGTCGCGATCAACCTGCGCGGCGACGACGAGCTCGTCGGCGCGGTGCTGTGCTCCGCCGAGGACGATCTGCTGCTCGTTTCGCAGCAGGGCCAGTCGATCCGTTTCTCGGCCACCGACGAGGCGCTGCGTCCGATGGGTCGCGCGACCTCCGGTGTGCAGGGCATGCGGTTCAACGGTGAGGACAAGCTGCTCTCGCTCAACGTCGTCAAGGAGGGCACCTACCTGCTGGTCGCGACCTCGGGTGGTTACGCCAAGCGCACCCCGATGGAGGACTACCCGGTCCAAGGTCGCGGCGGTAAGGGTGTTCTGACCATCCAGTACGACCGCAAGCGTGGCAACCTGGTCGGGGCACGCATCGTCGAGGACGACGACGAGTTGTACGCCATCACCTCGAGCGGCGGTGTCATCCGCACTGCGGCGAAGCAGGTGCGCAAGGCAGGCCGTCAGACCAAGGGCGTGCGGCTCATGAACCTGGCCGAGGGCGATACATTGCTCGCGATCGCGCGCAACGCCGACGAGCCGGACGAAGCCGACGCAGCCGGAGCTAAGGAGTCGTAAGTGAGCACTCCCCAGGGACCGAACGGGGCCGATCGCGGGCAACCCGGTCGGAAGCCGGAGGACCGTACAGAGAACGAGGTGAAGCCCGAGAACAAGGGCACGCAGCAGGGCCCGGCCTCGGAGCAGAAACCGGCGCCGGAGAACCGGCCGTCGCAGTCGTCACCGGCCCAGCCTTCGCAGGCTCCTGGGGCACCGGCGCAGGGTTCGTCCGCTCCCGCAGTGGGAGCAGCGGACCCGGCACCCGTGCAGGGTTCGGCCGACCAGCAGCCGGCAGCAGGCCGGAAGGCCGCCGAGCCGACGGCGAAGGCGGCGCAGGACACGCCTGCTCAGGGCGGCTCCCAGAAGTCCGGTGGTGCCTCCGCGGACGGTAAGAACGGGTCGGCTGCGGCCGATCAGCCGGCCACAGGTCAGCAGCGCACCGCCCAGATGCCCCGCTCCGGCAGCCCGACCCCTCCCTGGCAGCGAGGAGCGGCGTCGGCGCAGTCGGGCTCTCCGCAGAACGCTCCGCAGACGAACGTTCCGGGTGTGGGTCCGGGTCTGTCCAAGCAGGGAGGTGGAGCGCCTCAGCGCCCCGCTGCGGCCTCGGCCAAGGGCTCTGCGGCCGGAGGCTCGGCGCCGTCGACGCGTCCCGTCGTGACCGGCACAGCGGCTCCCAAGGCCGCCGGAGGAGCTCGCCCGGCCGGGGGCGGAGACGCCGCGCGCGGGGCGGGCGACCGGGCTGCTGCGGCGAAGGCGAAGTCCGCGGTCATCGACGGCCCGACACGGCACATCGAACGCAAGGATCTCGCCAAGGACCTGCCGGATCTGTCCGCGGTGAAGCATCCGTCGACCGGTTCGCCGAGCACGGGGGAGACCCCGCAGGTGAGCGCTTCCACCACCACCGCGGTGCCCACGGCGATCCCCGCCGCCGGACCGCTGCGGGCCACCGTGCAGATCCGCCGTATCGACCCCTGGTCGATGCTGAAGATCTCGTCGGTGATCTCGGTGTCGTTGTTCTTCGTGTGGATGATCGCGGTCGGCCTGCTCTACGGCGTGCTGGCCGGCATGGGGGTATGGGAACGCCTCAACAGTGCGTTCACCGACATCGTCTCCGACGCCGGTAGCGGTGCGCTCGTCTCGGCCGGCCAGGTGTTCGGCTACGCGACGATCATCGGCATCGCCAACACGGTGTTGCTGACGGCTCTCGCGACCCTCGGTGCGTTCATCTACAACCTCTGCACCGATCTCGTGGGCGGCGTTCAGGCCACCCTCGCCGACCCGGATTGACCTGCAGGAACGCTGCCCCGCCGAGGCGATTTGTTTCCGGCGGCCCCGGTGGGGTAGTGTTCCATCTCGGTTCGAGGGCCTATAGCTCAGGCGGTTAGAGCGCTTCGCTGATAACGAAGAGGTCGGAGGTTCAAGTCCTCCTAGGCCCACTCCCGTGCCGAAAGGGTGATCGGAATGAGGGTTCTCGCACTCGTGGGAACCGGGATTCTGATCGTTCTCGGAATCGCTCGCATGCTTCGGAGCGAAGACGAATGGCACGCGGTTCCCAGCCGCTGACGCGGCGGACGGGGCCTTAGCTCAGTTGGTAGAGCGCTGCCTTTGCAAGGCAGATGTCAGGAGTTCGAATCTCCTAGGCTCCACAATCACATGAATGCAGGTAAAGGGCGCTTCCGATCTTTCGGAAGCGCCCTTTCTCTGTTGCTGCCCCGGCCCGTCTGCCCACATTCCACACTCGAAGGGTGACGCCCCGCCTCTCTCCGCGACTCGCCGAGATCGTCGCCGCGCTGCCGCTGGAGCCGCACCTACGTGTGCTGGAGATCGGGTGCGGTCCCGGCGCCGCAGCACGGGCCGTCGCCGAACGGCTGACCACCGGACACATCCTCGCCGTCGACCGTTCCCGCACGGCGATCGACCAACTGATCTCCTCGTCCGGTGACCTCATCGCGTCGGGGCGGCTGAGTGCGCGCCGCGCCGCCATCGAGGACTTCGTCGTAGGGGAGGGGGAGGAGCCGTTCGACCTCGTCTTCGCGATCAGGGTCGGCGCACTCGACGGTCGGCACCCCGAAGCCGGCAGGGTCGCTCTGGAGCGGATCGTGGCGGCGACACGGCCGGATGCGCGCCTGTTCGTCGACGGTGGTGACCCGCTCCGGGAGCTTGTCATCCCGAGGTGATCGTGAACGGTCCCGAATCGACGGTCCGTTTCACGTGAAACATCAGGAGAGCGCGGTGGTGAGAACCCTGCGGATCGAGGAACGCACCTCGTCGAGTTTGCGGCCGGATTCGATCAGTTCCGTGCCCTTGTGCACGAGGGCGGTGACGAGTTCGGCGTCGAGTTCGGGATCCGCGACTCCTCGGGCGCGCAGTGCCTCGACGAGGGGGAGGACCAGATCCTGGTGCATCGCGTGCATGCTCTCGTCGCTGAACGCCTGGGGTGTGAAGGTGGCGAGAGCACCGACGATCGCGTGTTCTCCCTCCGCGACCAGCTGCAGGTTGACGTCGATGTACGTCAGCACCTGCTCGGTGGGATCGGAGACCTTGTCCATCGCCTCGACCACGCGCTCGTTCCAGCGGGGGAACAGGTCGACGACGACTGCGCGCAGCAGGTCGTCGCGAGAATCGAAGTAGTTGTAGACGCTCGACCGTGCCAGACCGGCACGGCGGGCGACGTCGCCGAGGGAAGGTGCCTGTTCCGGCTTCTCGGCGAGGAGTTCGAGTGCTGCGTCGAGGAGGGCACGGCGCTGCGCGGCGCGATGCTCCGCGACCGTCGCTGCGGAAATCTTCGGCACCGCCGGCCCTCCTCGTTCAGCTGTCGATCACTCAGTCGTGTGGTCGAAGTCTTCCGTCGACCATCTCCAGCACGCGGTCGCAGTGCCGCAGGATTTCGTGGTCGTGGGTGACCATGATCGTAGCCACTGCACTGGTGTGGGTTTCCCGTGCCAGCAGTTCGACGACCTCGTGGCTGCGTGTGCGATCGAGCGCCGCGGTGGGTTCGTCGACGAGCAACAGCGACGGTTCGGCCATCAGAGCACGTGCGATGCCGACTCGCTGACGCTCACCGCCCGAGAGCTGCCCCGGACGACGATCGGCGCGGTGCTCCATGCCCACCGAGGCGAGCAGTTCGGTGGGGTTCCGCCCCTGCCGTCCGGTGATCTTCTCGACGAGGAGCAGCTGATCGCGCGCCGTGAGGGCGGGGAGAAGATTGCCGGACTGGAACACGAAACCGATGCGTTCGCGCCGCAGCTTCGTGGTGGCATTCCGGTCAAGCTCGGTCAGGTCGATCCCGTCGACCTTCACGGTGCCGGAGGTGGGTCGGCTCAGGCCGCCCGCGACCGCCAGCAGGCTCGACTTGCCGGCGCCGGACGGGCCGACGATCGCGACGAGTTCGCCCGGGGCGACATCCAGGTCGACGTGGTCGAGGGCGTGGACCGTGCTGTCACCGTCGCCGAAGGACAGGCAGACGTCGGCCAGGTCCAGGCCCGTGGTGGTGGTGACGGTCATCGGTTCTCTCCCAGTGCTGCAAGCGGGTCGACGCGGACGATGCGGGTCACGGCGAGGGCGGCGCCCACGAGGCCGAGGACGACGAGCAGGACGGCGCCCTGCGCGATCGGCCCGGTCTCGAGGACGAACGGCATGCCGCTGCCTTCGAGGCCCGATCCGAGACCGAGGCCGATGAGCACGCCGACGGCCACGGAGCCGACGAGCACGATCACGGCCTGTAGGAGCGAGTCGCGCAGGAGGAAGCCGGTGGAGGCACCCATCGCGCGGAGCACGGCGATCTCCCGGCTGCGCTGCACCGTCCAGATCGTGAAGAACGCTCCGACGACGAGGGCGGAGATCGCGTAGAGGAACGCGATGATCATCGACATCGTCATCATCTCGGCGCTGTAGCCGGGGGAGGCGTCGAACGACTCCTCGAGGGTCTTCGCGGCCGTACCGGCCTCGGCGTCGCCGGCGGCGAGGTCGGGCAACGTTCCGCCGACGCCCTCGATCGCGACCACGCTGGCTTCGGTGTACGCGCTCGGGGGCACCTGCTCACCGAGGCGGACGCCGGCGTGGATCTCCTGCCAGGTGTTCAGGGGCAGGTAGGCGACGTCGACGTGTCCGAAGGTGCGCTTGTCGGAGGTGAATCCGACGACGTCCAGCCGGGTACCGAGACGGTCGACGACGATGGTGTCGCCGAGTTCGACGCCGGTGTCGCGGGCGCTGTCGCTGAGGACGACGTCCGTGTCACCGCCGATCGGTGTTCCCTCGGCGACCGAGGGTTCGAGGAACGAGCCCGGCCGGATGCCGAAGAGGGTGAGGTCGACGGGGACCCCACTGTGGGTCTTGGCGTTGACGATGGTGTTGCCGAACAGTTCGGCCCGGGCGACGTCCGGGCGAGCACGCCAGGCGTCGGCCTGGTCCTCCGTGACCACGGATCGGGAGAACGCGGAGTCGGTCTTGGTCCCCTCGGCGAAGGCGAACGCCTGGACAGGTGTGCGCTGCAGAGCGGAGACACCGTCCACAACGAGGCCGGACGACAGGCCGGACAGGATGACCATGAGGATCGAGATGAGCGCGACGACGGCGCCCATCAACAGGAAGCGGGTACGCGCGAACCACAGTTCACGCAGGGCAAGAAACATGCGGAGTCCTTCGTGGGCTGGACCGGACAGGTACCCCCGATCTTCTCGACGGCACGTCGATATCTTACCGACATGCTGTCGGCATCTTTACGTGACGATTACTACATCGGGTAGTAATCGCAGGTGGTAGAAGTATTCTGATCCCATGGCCGTCGACGTGGAGACCGTGAGGCGCATGCGCGCGGTCTTCGTGTGCGGAATCTCGGCCACTCTGAGCGTCGCGGCGCACGCTGTCGCGGGTGGTGCCGTGCCGCACCAGGACGTGCTGGTGTTCCTCGCCGGTCTCGCCGTCGCCTCCGGGATGCTCGCCGCGGAGACCCGTCTGCCGGTGCCGCTGCTCCTCGTCCTCGGTCAGGTGGCAGGGCACCTCGTGCTCGCATTGCACGACGGTCACCTGCACACCCCGACACCGGAGATGCTCGTCGCGCACGCCGCTGCGGTCGCCGTGGCTGCCCTGCTCGTGCACGGCGCCGAGAAGGGTTGCGAGGTGGCGCTCGCGGCCCTGTGCCGGATACTCCCCGAACTGTTCCGCGCGCTGCCCGTGGCCGCTGCGGAATCCACCCGCATCACCCACCGGCCCCGCGTGGGTCCGGGGATCCGGCACGTCGGCGGGGTGGGAAGTCGTGGGCCGCCCGCAGTTCTCCGATAGGTCCCTCACCCGGTCGTCCCCCGACGACCGTTCGTTCGGCGTGCCCGCATGCCGCCACCGATCCACGGAGAATCATGAAGAAGACCCTGCTCTGCACCGTGAGCGTCGCGGTCACCGCACTGTTCGCGACCGCCTGCGGTTCCGATGCCGCCACGACCTCGGCGGACGCCGTCGTCGTCGCCGACGCCTGGGTGAAGGCCTCCGATACCGGGATGACCGGAGCTTTCGCCGAGATCGAGAACACCGGCAGCGACGACGTGCACATCGTGGGGGCGTCCAGCCCCTCGTCCGCCTCCACCGAACTGCACGAGATGGTGTCCGCGGAGGGCGCCTCGATGGTCATGCAGGAGATGGGCGACGGGCTCGTCGTCCCCGCCGGGACCACCCACGCCCTCGTTCCCGGCGGTGATCACCTCATGCTCATGAATCTCGTCGAACCCCTGGGACCCGGCAGCACGGTGAGCTTCACGCTCGAGTTCGCGGACGGTTCCACCGAAGAGTTCACCGCCCAGGTCCGCGACTTCGCCGGTGCCCAGGAGGAGTACGTGCCGGCGGAGAGCGAGGCGCACGATGGCTAGGTTCACTCGTCGCGCGCTGCTCGGGGGCGGTGTTGCCGCGCTGGGTGCAGCAGGACTCGGCGCGGTCGGAGGTGGGACGGCGGTCGCGTCCCGCATCCCCGAACCGATCGGCGCGCGGACCGTGGAGATCCACGGCACCCATCAGGCCGGTATCGACACCCTCGTGCAGTCGTTCGCGTCGTTCGTGGCACTGGACCTCGCCGAGGGTGTCGATCGTGACGGGCTCGTCGGGATCATGCGGGTGTGGGCCGAGGACGCCAGGCGGCTCACCACCGGGACACCGGCGCTGGGCGACACCGAACCCGAACTCGCCGTCGACCCGGCCCGGCTGACGGTCACCGTCGGCTACGGTCCCGCGGTCTTCGACGCCGCGGGTCTGACCGACCGGCGACCCGCGTGGCTGAAGCCGCTGCCGGCCTTCCCGATCGACCGGCTCGAGGAACGATGGTCCGGCGG
>NZ_JBKFBA010000001.1:212441-263534 GCF_053345925.1 Rhodococcus sp. C26F | reverse complement strand
ACGACCCGGTGACCGTCTCGCACGCGGTCCGCACACTCACCAAGAGTGTGCGATCGGTGGCGACGGTCCGCTGGATCCAGCGAGGGTTCCGGCGTGCGGCCGGCACGCGACCCGACGGGACGACGATGCGCAACCTCATGGGGCAGGTCGACGGCACCGTCAATCCCGCGCCGCACAGCCCGGACTTCGACCGGCAGGTGTGGAATCCGGGTGACCCGCCGTGGATGGCCGGTGGCACCTCGCTCGTGTTACGCCGGATCCGCATGGAACTCGACACCTGGGACGAGCTGGACCGTCCCGCTCGGGAACTCGCCGTCGGCCGGCGACTGTCGAACGGTGCTCCGCTGACGGGTTCGGAGGAACACGACGACGCCGACTTCGAGGCCACCGACCGGTTCGGTATCCCGGTGATCCCGCCGGAATCGCACGTCGCGCGGGCGCGTCCCCGCACCGGCGACGAGCAGTTCCTGCGACGGGGGTACAACTACGACGACCAGGACGGCGCCGGATTGCTGTTCGCCACCTACCAGGTGGACGTGGAGCGTCAGTTCGTCCCGGTGCAGCAGCGCCTCGCCGAGCACGACGCGCTGAATCCGTGGATCACTCCGATCGGGTCGGCCGTCTTCCTCCTCCCGCCGGGATTCGGTCCCGACGGCTATCCCGGCGACGTCCTGCTGGGTGTCTGAGACAAGTCCGCGACGGATGTGGAATCGAGGTCTAGCCTCGATTGTGTGACCGAGATTACACAGATACGTCAAGGCTTCGCGTCGCTGCGGGAAGGCGGTCTGAACTGGGACGCCTTCCCGCTGCGTCTCTTCGCGAAGGGCAACGCAGCACATTGGGACCCGATGGACATCGACTTCTCCCACGACGCCGACGACTGGGCCTCGCTCAACTCCGAGCAGCGCCGCAGTTCGACCTATCTGGTCGCGTTGTTCGTCGCGGGTGAGGAGGCCGTCACGCAGGACATCCTCCCGTTCCTCCGCGCGATGGAGGCGGAAGGGCGGCTGGGCGACGAGATGTACCTGACGCAGTTCTGCTACGAGGAGGCCAAGCACGTCCAGGTGTTCCGTCGCTGGATGGACACCGTAGGACTCACGTCCGACCTGCATCCCTTCGTCGCCGAGAATCCCTACTACCGGAAGCTGTTCTACGAGGAACTGCCGCACAGCCTCCGCGTCCTCGACCGCGATCCGTCGCCGGCCAACCAGGTCCGCGCGAGCGTCACCTACAACCACGTCATCGAGGGCAGCCTCGCGCTGACGGGGTACTACGCGTGGCAGAAGGTGTGCACGAAGTTCGGGATCCTGCCGGGCATGCAGGAGATCATCCGGCGGATCGGATCCGACGAGCGCCGGCACATGGCCTGGGGCACGTTCACCTGCAGACGGCATGTGGCAGCGGACGATTCGAACTGGAACGTCGTGCTGCAGCGGATGGAGGAACTGCTTCCCCTCGCGACCGGCATGATCCAGTGGCAGAACGAGCAGTTCGACGAACAGCCCTACGGGCTCGACAACGACGAGTTCATCTCCTACGCGGCGGACCGTGCCCAGAGACGGCTCGGCGCAATCGAATCCGCGCGCGGACGTCCGCTCGAGGAAATCGATCTCGATTTCGCTCCTGCGGTGCTCGAGGAACGTTTCGGCGACGAGGACGCTGCCGCGCTCGCCGCGGTGCCCGCTCCCGACCGCGCCCCGGCGGAGCGAGCGGGGCAGTAGTCAGAGCAGCACGCCGGCAACGAGCGCGATCAACACGAGAACGGCGACGACCCCGATGACCACCGTTCTCGTGTTGCCGCCGCCGCTCTCCTCCTCGGTGTCGGCGGTGAGAACGGGAACGGGTGCGGACTCCTCCGCGGCGCCGCGTGCGTCCACGAAGTTCTCGGCCTCGACGCGCCGCTCCTCGAGTTCGCGCAGTCGCGCGAGACCGCCGGTGAGGACGTCGGTTTCGTCGTAGGAGGGCGGCAGCCCGATCCGGGTCTTGTTGGTCTCGCGTGCCGGGGTGAATCCGGCCGCGAGGATCGCTGCGCCGAGTGCCGCGGTCTGTTCCGGGCCCGGCCCGACGAGGCTGCGCACCGTGAGTTTCGTGGCGAGGCTGTTGGCGATCTCCTGGATGTGGGTGCGGTCGCGGGCGACGAGACCGTCGCCCATGACGACGACGGCCTCGAGATTGTCGGGCATCCAGCCGAACGATCCGAGGGCCGTGGCGAGTTGGGCCGCCGGGGACGGAGCGCCCTGAGCGGGGGTGCGGTAGGCCTTGCCGGCGGGCACGCCCGAACGTACGAGGGTGACGGTCGAGCCGCCGTCGTCGAGATGGAAGACCCCCACGAGCTGTCCTGGGGTCTCGGATATCTCGGAGGCGTACCAGGCGGCGGCCGCCTGCGCGTCGGACACGAGGTCGACGTGGCGCAGATCCGCGTAGTCCAGGGCCGCGCGCAATGTCGCGATGGTGTCCGGATCCCAGTGCGACGGGTAGGTCGCGGCGTAGCCGGGGTCGCTGTCGCGGTCCATGCCGCCGAAGGTCGGCAGCGGATGGCACTCCCGCAGCAGGCAGTGGATGGCAGTGGCCATCGCGTCCTCGGCGCGGTACATGCGACCGTCGCTCGCGGTGATGCCCGAGGCGTCGCCGACCCGCGTGAGGAAGCCCGCGATCGTGCGTGCTTCGTCCCCGTGCGCCACGCTGCCGAGCGACGTGTTGCCGTCGTGGTCGACGTGCAGGACGGAGTCGCGGGCGAGGACGACAGGGTCGGGAGTGCCGGGTTCGTTGGATGCGATGACCGCCGTGGACACGACTCGCCCGATCCGGAGGCCGACACCGATTGCCATGTCTTCCCTTCCTCGAGAGGCTGCTCGTCCGTCTTGCTGCCGAGGACCCGACTCGCTCCGGGTGCGCCGGACAAATGCACCGCTTCGGGCGCGAAGAACGATTGTGGCAGACAGGGAGGGAAGTGCCGACCTTACTTTCCGGTAAGTACGTGTTACAGTCCGTACCGCCGTGACGAGGGACACACGGCTCCGGTGGATCCAGGTGGAGGAACAACATGGTGGGGCGTGCTCGGAAGTGGATGGCCGCGGCGGTGACGTCGACGGTCCTCGTGGGCGGGCTTCTCGGAACCGCGACGACAGCGGGAGCCGAGACGGACTTCTATTTCCCGCCGGAACCGCTGCCGACGGGTGCCCCCGGCGACGTCCTGCGCACGGCACCGTCCGATCTGGCATTGCGCGCGCCGGTCGCCGAAGGCGTCTTCCCCGGTCAGGGCACCAAGCTGCTGTACCGCAGCAACGACGCCAAGGGCGCACCCAATGCGGTGAGCGGAACCTACATCGAGCCGTCGACGCCGTGGAACGGTCCTGGCGACCGGCCGCTCGTCGCGCTGGCCATCGGTACCCACGGTCAGGGTGACCAGTGCGCGCCGTCCCGCAATCTCGGGGCGCTCGTCAACTACAACCCGCCCCTCGACTTCTTCACCGAGTACGAGGTGCTGTCGATCAACGCGCTGCTGCTGCGCGGCATCGCCGTGGTCGTCACCGACTACGACGGTCTCGGTACGCCGGGGCACCACACCTACGTGAACCGCGCCGCCGAAGCCCACGCGGTGCTCGACTCGGTGCGCGCGGCGCTGAAGCTCGAGAACGCGTCGGTGACCGAGAAAAGCCCGGTCGGCCTCTTCGGCTACTCGCAGGGCGGCGGCGCGTCGGGCGCTGCGGCCGAGCTCGCACCCGAGTACGCGCCCGAACTGAACCTCGTCGGCGCCTACGTGGGTGCTCCGCCCGCCGACCTCGTGGCCACGCTGAAGCAGATCGACGGCACGCTGCTCACCGGTGCCATCGGGTACACGATCAACGGTCTGGCCGACGCCTACCCGGAGATCCGCGACGAGATCGACGCCGAGGTCAGCGATCGCGGCCGTGAAATGCTCGCCGCCGTGGCGGACCAGTGCGTCCCGGAGACGATCGCGAACTTCGCGTTCCAGCGCACCGGCGACTACACCCGCACGGGTGAGCCCCTCGACGTCGTGCTCGAGCGCCTTCCCCAGGTCCAGAAGATCCTCGCGGAGCAGCGCATCGGCAACCGCACGCCGGCCGTGCCCGTCCTGCTCCAGCACGGCACGCAGGACGACACCGTCCCCTACGGTCAGGGCCATCAGCTGGCGCTGGACTGGTGCGACAAGGGCGCGACGGTGCAGTTCCTGCCCAACACGACGCCGCCGATCCTGCCCGGCTTCATCATCAATCACGCGGTGCCCATGATCGGCGGACTGCCCGACTCCGTCGCGTACATCGAAGCGCGACTGCGCGGTGAGCCCGCACCGTCGAACTGCGGAGCCTTCTGACGATCCTTCGAATCCGCAATCGATCCGGCCCGCACTCCCTTCCGGGGGTGCGGGCCGGGTCCGTGTGCAGGGTCTACACCGAGTGACGGGTGTCGATGATCCGGCGTGCGACGTTCGTCTCGGTCGACGGGCCCGGTTCCCAGCGGGAGATCCACGGACCGGTGCCCTCGCTCGGATCGAGCACACCGCGCTCGAGCCACTCGTATCTGCCCTCGAGAACGCCGGCCGCGGTGCGCCGGTCCTCGGCGTCGGTGTTCGTCCACAGCGCGTCGAACAACTTCTCCACGCGCAGTCGCGACTGCTTGCAGAAGGCGTCGGCCAGTTCGAAGGCAGAGTCGGCTCCCGGATGCCCGTCCACGCGTTGCCGTTCGGCGCGCACGCACACGGCGGTCGCGGCGAACAGTTCGCCTCCGATGTCGACGATCCGGCCGAGGAAGTTCTCCCGCTTCTCGAGTCCGGCCTGCCAGCGGGCCATCCCGTAGAAGGTCGAGCGGGCGAGCTTGCGCGAACTGCGTTCGATGTACCTCAGATGCGGCGCCAGGGAACCGAATTCGTTGTAGGTTCGCGGTAGTTGCCCCTTGCCGGCGACGAGCTTCGGGAGCCACCGGGCGTAGAACCCGCTCGCACGCACCGCGGCCTGCGCCTTCTCCTTGCCCGTCGAATCGGGGTCGGCGAGTTCGCCGGCCGCACGCAGGTGGGCGTCGACCGCCTCGCGGGCGACGAGCAGACGCATGATCTCGCTCGACCCCTCGAAGATCCGGTTGATCCGCAGGTCGCGGACGAGTTGCTCTGCGGGAACGGCTCGTTCGCCGCGTGCAGCGAGCGACTCGGCGGTCTCGTAGCCGCGCCCGCCGCGGATCTGCACGAGTTCGTCGGCGATGAGGCATCCCATCTCGCTCGCCCACAACTTCGCCAGCGCCGCCTCGATGCGGATGTCGTTGCGCTGCTCGTCGTTCATCTGACCCGACAGTTCCACGACGGACTCGAGTGCGTAGGTGGTCGCGGCGATGAACGAGATCTTCGCGGCGACGGCCTCGTGCTCGCCGACCGGCTTGCCCCACTGCACCCGCTCCGACGACCATTCGCGGGCGATCTTCAGCGCCCACTTCCCGGCACCCGAACACATCGCGGGAATGGCGAGGCGACCGGCGTTGAGCGTCGTCAACGCGATCTTCAGCCCGTCGCCCTCACGCCCGATCAGGTTCTCCTTCGGAACCCGCACCTTGTGCAGCCGGGTCACGCCGTTCTCGATCCCGCGCAGACCCATGAAGGAGTTCCGGCGTTCGACGGTGATGCCGGGCGAATCCGCTTCCACGACGAAGGCGGAGATCCCGCCGCGATGGCCCTCGCTCTTCGGTACGCGGGCCATGACGACGAGCAGTTCGGCGACCACCCCGTTGGTCGTCCACAGCTTGACGCCCTCGAGTTCGTAGGCGCTGCCGTCCTCGACCGGGATGGCGGTGGACGCGAGTCGCGCGGGGTCGGACCCGACGTCGGGTTCGGTGAGCAGAAAAGCCGAGATGGCGCCGCGCGCGCATCGCGGCAGGAAGCGCTGCTTCTGCTCAGGGGTGCCGGCGAGCTTCAGCGGTTCCGGCACACCGATCGACTGATGGGCCGACAGCAGCGCGCCGATGCTGGGATGCACGCAGGCGACGACCGTCAGGGCCCGGTTGTAGGCGACCTGCGACAGCCCGAGGCCGCCGTACTCCTGCGGGATCTTCATGCCGAAGCAGCCGAGTTCGGCCAGCTCGCGGACGTATTCGTCGGGTATCCGTGCGTCGCGTTCGATGCGGCCGCCGTCCATCGAACTGCACGCGGCGCGCAGGCGTGCGAGGAACTCCTCGGTGCGGGAGTCCTCGTCGGGTGTCGGTCGCGGGAAGGGGTGGACGAGGTCGAGGGTGAGCCGTCCGAGGAACAGTTCCTTCGCGAAGGACGGCTTGTTCCACTCGGATTCGCGCGCCTGCTCCGCTACTTCACGAGCCTGCCGCTCGGTGACCTGTGGGGTTCGGACATCGGCGCTGTCTGCCATGACTGCCTCCGGGTCGCGTGCCTACTGGTGAGTATGCACCCGGATGTGTCGCTTATCACAGGTTCGGCCAAGTCGATCATGAAGCGGTCGGGATGTGAACGAGATCACTACCGCGGAGGTCGTCGGGGACGTGCCGGTACTCCCGGACGCGCCTACGCTCGAATCGTCACCGACGACGTGCCCCGCCCGTCACTCGCCGATCCCCATCGCGGATCGGAACGGAGGTGGCCATGGAATTCCTGGCCTTCGTCCCCGTCCTGCTCACTTTCCTCGGCGCGCTCTACTTCGCGGCGTGCCTCATCGTCGACCGCGAGATCCGATCCGCGGAACGAGAATTCGGCACCGCGGACGGCGATCAGGCCTCCGAGGTGTCGGTGGACTCGGGGGAGACCGGCGTCGACGCGGCCTGTCCGGTCGTCGTCGCGGCGGATTCCGCCGGCCGCACGCGCGGCGGTTCCGGAGCGATCGGAGGGTGAGCCGGACGGCGTCGCCGGTAGAACACGACCCCGCCTGCGGCCACGACGGCAACCGCGCCGGCGACGACGAGACCGACCCGCCTGCCCGTGCGCTCCGGACGCGAGGACGACTTCGCGGCACACCGCTCGGCCGCGGCCCGCCGGGCCACCGAGAGCAGTTCGCCCGCGACGTCCAGACCCTTGCGTGCTGCGAAGAGTCCGGCCGCACTCGAGCCCTGCGCGAGCGCTACCGCGCCCTCGCCGGCCACGCGGAGAGCACCCGCGAGATTGCCGGATTCGTCGTGGCGTCGCACGAATGCCGGAAGCCACACGTGGTCGGTCTCGGCATGAATCAGCTTGCTCATGCGTCCACTCTTCCATACCGCCCGGACCTGCGGTCGTGACCGGAGAGCGTGTCCCGCGCCGCCTGTCCTGCCCGGGAAGCGGGAAATGGCACCATGGTGGGGTGACTTCACCGCATCAGACAGCAACGGCCACGCTCCACACGAACCGCGGCGACATCGCGATTGCGCTTTTCGGCAACCACGCGCCGAAGACGGTCGAGAACTTCGTCGGCCTGGCTCAGGGCACCAAGGAGTACAAGACCCAGAACGCCAAGGGCGAGACCAGCGGTCCGTTCTACGACGGCGCGGTCTTCCACCGCGTCATCGACGGCTTCATGATCCAGGGTGGCGACCCCACCGGCACCGGTCGCGGCGGCCCGGGCTACCAGTTCGCCGACGAGTTCCACCCCGAGCTGCAGTTCGACCGCGGCTACCTGCTCGCGATGGCGAACGCCGGCCCGGGCACCAACGGCTCGCAGTTCTTCATCACCGTCGGCCCGACCCCGCATCTCAACCGTCGCCACACCATCTTCGGTGAGGTCGTCGACGCCGAGTCGAAGAAGGTCGTCGACGCGATCGCGACCACCGCCACCGACCGCGCCGATCGTCCGGTCGACGACGTCGTGATCAACAGCATCACCATCTCCTGAGAGAGTTCCCATGACGAACCCCGGCTGGGGCTCCGCGGCCGAGGGTGGTGGCCCGCAGCCCCAGCCGCGGTGCGTTCGCCATCCCGACCGCCCGACCCTTCTCGCCTGCTCCCGATGCGGCCGACCCGCGTGCCCCGAGTGCCTGCGTCCCGCCTCGGTCGGTCAGCACTGCGTCGACTGCGTCGCCGCGGCCGAACGGTCGACACCGCAGGCCCGCACCATCGCCGGCGCACCCGTCCGTTCCGATCGGCCCTCGCCGATCGTGACGTACGTGCTCATCGCGCTGAACGTGCTCGTCTTCGGCATCACCGCCGCGCAGTCGGGCAGCGTGATGACCAACGAGCAGGGCTCGGCGCTGTTCCTCGACTGGGCGTTGTGGCCGCCCATCATCGCCGCGCACGGCGAGTACATCCGGATCCTCGGCAGCGGATTCCTGCACTTCGGCCTGCTCCACCTGGCCGTCAACATGTTCGCCCTGTGGGTGATCGGACGCGACACCGAACTCGTGCTCGGACGCGCCCGGTACCTCTCGGTCTACCTCGTGTCGATCCTCGGTGGATCCGCCGCGGTGATGTTCATGGAGACCGGTGCGGTCACCGCCGGAGCGTCGGGAGCGGTCTTCGGTCTGCTCGGCGCGCAGGCCGTCATCCTGCTGCGCCTGCGTCGCAGCCCGGCACCCGTGCTGACCATCGTCGGCCTCAACGTGATCATCAGCATCACCATCCCGGGCATCTCCCTGTGGGGTCACCTGGGCGGTCTCGTCGCCGGTGCCGCCGTGACAGCGGCCCTGCTCTACGCCCCGCAGTATCTCGGTGCCGGCACCGACCGGGACCGCATCGTGCGCACCGGATGGATCGCGCTGGTCGCGGTCGTCGCGGTGACGCTGGTCGCGATCGTGCTCGCCGTCGTGCGGCTACGCGATCAACTGGGCGTCTGATCGGGCGCGAGATCGCGCACCGCCAGCGCGGCGTGCACGTTCCGCGGGTCGGTGCCCAGATCCCACCGGCCGAAGATCATCAGGTTCTCCGTGCCGGTCGCGGGGTCGATCGTGTCGATCTCGAGCATCGGCACGCGCCGCCCGAAGCGCGGGTACTCGACGATCCGCACGCGGTGCAGGGCCGCGCGTGGGAACTCGCGACGACCCGTCAACCGCATCGTCGCGACCCCCGTTCCTCCGGGGAGCACTTCGAGACGCGGACGCTGCCGCAGCGCGAGCGCGACCATCACGAGGACGAGCACCGCCGCGAAACCCACCAGTACGCGACCGGCCGCGTCGGGAACCGCAACCGCGGCCGTCACGGCCAAGGCGATACCGGCGGCCGACAACGCCGCTATCGCGGCGGGCGGCGTCGCCCACCGCAGCGCTGTCTCGTCGGGCATCTGCGTCCTCTTCCGATCCGTTCCCCGGGGACCTCTCACCGGGTTGTGCACAGTGTTATCCCCAGGTGGGGATGAATAACATCGGTGTAACCCGAGCGGGGTGGAGTTCAGCGCCAGTTCATCGTCATGATCAGACCGACCACCATGAACCCGAAACCGATCAGGAAGTTCCAGGCACCGAGATCGTTCATCCACGTGATCTGCTCGGCCGCGAGGTAGTAGACGATCAGCCACAGCAACCCGATGACCATCAGGGCGAGCATCACCGTCACGTACAACGTGCTCGACGGCGTGCCCTTGACCTTCACCGGTGTGCGGCTCACCGTCCGGGTCGCGGAGACGTCCTTCTTGCGAACCTTCGACTTGGGCATGGTGTCCTCGTTCTCACGTCTCCACCCGTCGCTCACGGATGGAGTGGTCGGTCAATTACCTGTTGAGATCACGCTAACGTAAGGCCAGGATCGGAGGTACGACGTGTCGGAACGACGACTGCGCGCGCCCGTGTGGGGTGTCGCGACCCTCGTCGTCTGCCTCGTGGCCGGTCTGCTCGTGGGTACCACCCGCGGAGTGTCCGAGGGCGACGAACTGCGCGCCGGCGACTCCCCGCGACTGTCCGATCTGGTCCGGGCCGCGCAGGAGAAGGCCGACGAACTGGCCGCCACCCGAGATGATCTCACCACCCGCATCGACGAACTCCAGGACCGTGCCGCGGTGAACGACGAGGACGTCGCCGCAGTGCTCGACGACCTGTCCGCGATCGAGGACCCGGCCGGACTCGTGGCCCGCCGCGGTCCGGGCGTGACCGTCACTCTCACCGACGCACCCCGCGACGCCAACGGGCGCTATCCGTCCGGTGCCTCACCCGACGATCTCGTCGTGCACCAGCAGGACGTGCAGAGCGTGCTCAATGCGGTGTGGGCCGGCGGTGCCGAGGCCGTGGCCATGCAGGACCAGCGGATCGTCGCGACGTCTGCACCACGCTGCATCGGCAACACGCTGCTGCTGCACGGACGCACCTACTCACCGCCCTACGTCGTCACCGCGCTCGGCGACCCGGCACGGCTGCAGGCCGCGCTCGACGCCGAGCCCGGTATCCGTATCTACAAGCAGTACGCGGCCCGCTATCAACTCGGCTACACGCAGCAGGCGTCGGAGGATCTGTCGGTCCCCGCCTACACCGGTAGTTCGTCCGCGCGCTGAGCGGTGCCCGAATCGGACACCGGGCGGGTCGCCCTCTACCGAGCACCGGGCGGGTCGCCCTGTAGCGAGCACCGGGCGGGTCGCCCTCTACCGAGCACCGGGCGGGTCGCCCTGTAGCGAGCACTGAGTACCCTCGTCTCATGCGCATTCTCGTCGTCGACAACTACGACAGCTTCGTCTTCAACCTGGTCCAGTATCTGGGGCAGCTCGGAACGACGGCCGACGTGTGGCGCAACGACGACGAGCGGCTCACAGCACCAGGTGCTCTCGCGCGGGTCGCGAAGGAGTACGACGGCATCCTCCTCAGCCCAGGGCCGGGCACACCCGAACGCGCCGGGGTGAGCATCGACCTGGTCAAGGCATGTGCCGACAGCAGCACTCCGCTGCTCGGTGTGTGCCTCGGCCACCAGTCCATCGGTGTCGCGTTCGGCGCGACCGTCGATCGCGCCCCCGAGCTGCTGCACGGCAAGACCAGCCTGGTCCGCCACAACGGTGCCGGTGTGCTCGCGGGCCTGCCCGATCCGTTCACCGCGACCCGCTACCACTCGTTGACCGTGCTGCCCGAGACGATGCCCGCCGAACTCGAGCCCACCGGCCACACGGAGACCGGCATCGTCATGGCCCTGCGTCACGCCGAGCTGCCGATCCACGGTGTGCAGTTCCACCCCGAATCGGTGCTCACCCAGGGCGGTCACCGCATGCTCGCGAACTGGCTCGCGGCCTGCGGCGAGGCACCGGACGAGACGCTCGTCGCGCGCCTCGAGGCGCAGATGGCACGCGCGCTCGACGGCGGAGCCGCCTGACGCACCCCATTTCCGACGAGAAAGGCGCCGGTCCTNCCGGCGCCTTTCGTCGATAGCTCGCTCAGCGGATGCCGAGCACACCGACGCCCACGGTGATGGGCTGGTTCTTCGAGATCTCCGAACCCGGCGGCTGGGCCTGCGTGATCACGGTGCCGACGAGATCGACATCGAGTGTCGCCTCACGCGTCTGCTGGAGCTGAGAGGCGTTGCCCGTCCAGCCGGCGCCGCGCAGAGCGGCGAGTGCATCCGACACCGACCGGTTGGTGATGACGGGCATCTCGATGCGGTCGCCATTGGACACCCGCACCGTCACCGTCGACCCCTGTTCGGTGGAGGCGCCACCGGCCGGGCTCGTCGACACGACGGTGCCCTCGGTCTCGCTGGAGTCGATGTTCTCGACGACGACCTCGAAACCGGCACCCTCGATGTTGTCGCTCGCCACCTCGACGGTCTGGCCCACGACGTTGGGGACGCGCACCAGTTCGGGGCCGGATCCCAAAGTGATGGTGATGGGGCTGTCGCGGTCGACGCTGGCTCCCGCACCGGGGCTCTGGTCGACGACGAGGTCCTCGTCGTCGGCATCCGACGGAGCGCGTCCGACGTTCGGGTCGAGCCGGAGACCGACGGCGGACAGCTCCTGGGCTGCGCGTTCCTGCGTCATGCCTTCGAGCCGCGGGATCTGCACCTGTTCCGGTCCTGTCGAGACCTCGAGGGTGACGGTCGAACCCTCCTCGGCCTGGCTCCCGGGCACGGGACGGGTGTTGATGACGTTGCCGTTCGCGACGACCGGATCGCTCTTCTGCTGGATCGAGACCCGGAAGCCGGCGTTCTGCAGCTGGCTCTCGGCGAGCTCGGCGGAGATGTTGCGGACGTCGGGCACCGCGACCTGGGCGGCCGTCGAACCGGGGCCGAGCGACCACAGGAAGACGCCGACGATACCGACCACGGCGACTGCGGCGATGCCGAGCAGCACCTTCTTGAGAACCGAGCCGCCGCCGGAATCCTCGGCGGGTGCCCCGGCGGCACCGGCGGCCGCGACGCGGCTGTGCCGCCCCGTGTTGTTGTCGACGGAGTCGATCAGCGTCGTGCGGTCCTCGTCGGTCATCACCATCGGCGCACTCGGACGCTGCCCGCTCAGCACGCGGATCAGGTCGCTGCGCATCTCCGCGGCCGACTGGTAGCGGTTCGCGGGGTTCTTCGCCATCGCCTTGAGGATCACCGAGTCGAGCTCGGGCGGCACCGACGAATTCACCGATGACGGCAGCGGCGGATCCTCCCGCACGTGCTGGTAGGCCACCGCGACGGGCGAGTCGCCCTTGAAGGGGGGCTCGCCGGTGAGGATCTCGAACAGGACGCAGCCCACCGAGTACACGTCGGACCGGGCGTCGACCTGTTCACCGCGCGCCTGCTCCGGGGAGAGGTACTGCGCGGTGCCGATCACCGCGGCGGTCTGCGTCATCGGGCTCGCGGCGTCGGAGATGGCCCGGGCGATGCCGAAGTCCATGACCTTCACCGCGCCGGCCTTGTTGATCATGACGTTGGCCGGCTTCACGTCGCGGTGCACGATCATGTTGCGGTGGCTGAAGTCCAGGGCCGCGCACACGTCGGCGATGATCTCCATCGCCCGCTTGGGGGTCATCGGCCCGTCGGCGCGCACGATGTCGCGCAGCGTGTCGCCCTCGACGTACTCCATGACGATGTACGGGAGCGGCCCGGCCTCGGTCTCGGCCTCACCGGTGTCGTAGACGGCGACGATCGCCGGATGGTTCAGCGCAGCGGCATTCTGCGCTTCGCGCCGAAAGCGCAGGTAGAATGTGGGGTCGCGTGCGAGGTCGGCACGCAACACCTTGATGGCCACATCCCGGCCGAGCCGCAGATCCCGCGCGAGGTGCACCTCGGACATACCGCCGAAGCCGAGGATCTCACCCAGCTCGTAGCGGGAGGAGAGCTTGCGGGGTGTGGTCATGACGTTCCTTGGTTGTTCGTACCGTTGCTGGTTTCGGATGAATTGTCGTCCCCTCCACCGGCGGCCTCGGGGTCGGTCTCGTCGTCGCCGTCACCCTCCGCGCCGCCCGTGCCGCCGTCGCCGCCACCCGTGTCCTCCGCTGTGGTGGTGGTCGTCGTCGTGGTCGGGGCGGTCGTGGTGGTGGGCGGTTGCGTCGTGGTCGGCTCGGTCGTCGGCTCCACCGTGGTCGTCGGCGGCTGCGTCGTCGTCGTGGTCGGAGGAGGTGTGAAGGTCTCCGTCTCGACGGGCGGCGGCAGCGGCACGAACGTCGTCGTGGTGGTCAGCGGCGGACGGGTCGTCGTGGTGGTCGCGCGGGTCGTGGTGAGTTGCGTCGTCGGCGACGGAGCGCGCGTGGGTTGCTCGTCGTCGCCACCGAACAGCACGATGCCCAGGGTCACGAGGGCGAGCACGACGGCCGCACCTGCGGCCCAGGCCAGCGCGGTGGGGCTCGGCATACGCCGGCCGCCGTCGTCGGCGGGCACACCCGAGGTCGGCGGACCCGCCACCGGCGGACGACCGGCGGTCGGCGGCTGAGCGGAGCGCGGAACCGACGAATAGGCCGTCTGGTCGTACTGCTGGGTGGGGTGCAGGGCACGGGTCGAGGAAGTGTGGGCCGTCGTCCCGGGCACGCCGGGCGGAAGCACGCGGTTGGCGCTGGTCACCGGCGGCACGTTGCCGGGCGGGGGCACGGGCCGTCCGGACCGCACCGCAGCGACGGCGTTGGCGAATTCGCCACCGTTCGAATAGCGGTAGGCGGGGTCCTTCGACATCGCAATCTCGATGAGTTCGCGCACCTCGGGCGGAAGATCCGTCGGCAGCGGTGCCGGGGTCTCCTGGACGTGCTTCATCGCGACGGTCACGACGCTGTCGCCGAGGAACGGGCGGCGTCCCGACAGCACCTCGTAGCCGACGACGGCCAGCGAGTACACATCGCTCGCGGACGTCGCCTCCTGACCCAGTGCCTGCTCGGGAGCGATGTACTGCGCGGTGCCCATCACCATGCCGGTGCGGGTGACCGGGGAGGCGTCGACTGCCTTCGCGATACCGAAGTCGGTGATCTTCACCTGGCCCGTCGGGGTGATGAGGATGTTGCCCGGCTTGACGTCGCGGTGCACCACGCCGGCGTTGTGGGCCGCCTGCAGGGCGCGTCCGGTCTGCTCGAGCATGTCGAGCGCGTGCGGCAGCGACAGGCGTCCGAGCCGCGACAGGACGGCGTTGAGCGGTTCGCCGTGTACGAGTTCCATCACGAGATAGGCGATGGACTGGCCCTCGGCGTCGGTGGTCTCGCCGTAGTCGAACACCCCGGCGATGCCGGGATGGTTGAGCTGGGCGGTGGTGCGGGCCTCGAAACGGAACCGGGCGAGGAAGTCCTCGTCGCCGGACAACTCGGCCTTGAGGACCTTCACCGCGACCCGCCGGTCGAGCCGGGTGTCGAGTCCTTCCCACACCTGACCCATTCCGCCGGTCGCGATGAGTCGCTGGAGACGGTAACGGTCGGCGATCATGGCGCCGCTGCTCAGAGCCATGTCAGCCTCCCTGTAATCCGGCCGAGATGACGGCCCGTCCGATCGGGGCGGCCACCGAGCCGCCGGTCGCGGCGAGAGCTCGGTCGCCGCCGTCCTCCACGATCACCGCGACGGCGATGCGGGGTTGTTGTGCAGGTGCGAATGCGATGTACCAGGTGTGCGGCGGGGTGTTCCGCGGATCGTTGCCGTGTTCTGCAGTGCCCGTCTTCGATGCGATCTGCACACCCTGGATGGCACCGCCACCACCGGCGTTGTTCTCGGCACCGATCATCAGGTCGGTGAGGGTCGCCGAGACCTCCGGCGAGATCGCCTGGCCCAGCGATTCGGGCTTGGTCTCCTCGAGCACCGTCAGGTCGGGTCCCTGCCGACGGTCGACGAGATACGGCTTCATGCGCACCCCGCCGTTTGCGATGGTCGCGGCGATCGACGCGTTCTGCAACGGAGTGAGGGCCACATCACGCTGACCGATGCTCGACTGGCCGAGTGCCGCGCCGTCCGGGATGGGGCCGACGGTGCTCGCCGCGACGGGCAGCGGGACGTCGAGGGTCTCGCCGATGCCGAGCTTCTCCGCCTGCGAGACCAGGGCCTCGCGTCCGTCGTCGATGCCCATCTCGACGAAGGCCGTGTTGCACGACCGTGCGAACGCCTCCCGCAACGTCACCGTCGGTGCGTCGCCGCACGCCGCTCCGCCGTAGTTCTCGAGGGTCGTCGCGGTGTCGGGCAGGGTGATCTGCGGTGCCGCGGTGAACTGCGTGTCGGGGGTGACGCCGTTCTCGAGCGCCGCCGCCGTCACGACGACCTTGAAGGTCGAGCCCGGAGGGTAGGTCTGGGAGATCGCGCGGTTGAGCATCGGCTTCTCGGGATCGGCGTTGAGCTCGTCCCAGGCCTGCGAGGTCGCGGCGCCGTCGTGTCCCGACAACCGGTTGGGGTCGTAACTCGGCGTGCTCACCATCCCGAGGATCCTGCCGGTGCTCGGTTCGATCGCGACCACCGAGCCCGTGTAACCCTTCGAGGTCAGCTCGTCGTAGGCCACCTGCTGAACGACCGGATCGATCGTGGACACGACGTTTCCGCCGCGCGGGTTGCGGCCCGACACCAGGTCGAACAGGCGACGACCGAACAGCAGGTTGTCGGAACCGTTGAGCAGCGAATCCTCGGACCGTTCGAGTCCGGTGCTGCCGTACTGCATCGAGTAGAAGCCGGTCACCGGCGCGTAGGCCAGCGGGCTCATCGGCTGGGTCGGCGGCGCCGGGTATTCGCGCAGGTACTTGTAGCGGCTGTCGGTGGGCACCGACACCGCGAGAGCCTGGCCGGCCGCGACGATCTGTCCGCGCTGACGGGAGTACTCGTCGATCAGCACACGCGAGTTGCGCGGATCGGTGCGGAGATCGTCGGCCTTGATGACCTGCACGTAGGTGGCGTTTGCGAGCAGCGCGACGACCATGAACATCACGGCCATCGCGACCTTGCGGAGCGGACCGTTCATTCGCGCCCCATCATTTCCGTCTTGGCCTCGGCGATCGGCGTGGGCGCCTTCTTACGGGGGATCGCGGGTTGGCGGGCAGCGTGCGAGATCTTCATCAACAGAGCCAGGAGCAGATAGTTTGCGAGCAGCGACGAACCACCGTAGGACACGAACGGTGTGGTCAGGCCGGTCAGGGGGATCAACTTCGTGACACCGCCGACCACCACGAACAGCTGGACGGCGAGGGTGAACGACAGGCCGGCGGCGAGCAGCTTGCCGAAGCTGTCGCGCACCGCCAGCGCCGTGCGCATGCCGCGGACGACGAGGATCAGGAACAACAGCAGGATGGCGGCCAGGCCGATCAGGCCGAGTTCCTCACCGATCGCGGCGACGATGAAGTCGGTCTTCGCGAACGGCACCTGCCCCGGCCGTCCGCTGCCCAGGCCGGTGCCGGCGACCCCGCCGGTCGCGAGACCGAACAGCGACTGGGAGATCTGGTAGCCGGTGTTGTTGTAGTCGGCGAGCGGATCGAGCCAGGTCTCCACGCGCACTCGCACGTGACCGAACATCTGGTACGCCGCGTAGAAGCCGACGGCGAGCAACGAGAATCCGATGATCAGCCAGCCGACACGTTCGGTCGCGATGTAGAGCATCACCAGCACGGTGGTGAACAGCAGCAGCGACGTGCCGAGGTCCTTCTCGAAGACCATCACACCGATCGAGATGATCCAGGCCGCCAGGATCGGGCCGAGATCGCGGGCGCGGGGGAAATCCATCCCCAGGAAGTGCTTGCCTGCGGTGGTGAACAGATCGCGTTTCGCCACGAGGACCGATGCGAAGAAGATGATCAGCAGGATCTTCGCGAACTCACCGGGCTGGATGCTGAAACCGGGCAGCCGGATCCAGATCTTGGCGCCGTTGACCTCGGAGAACCTGCTCGGCAGCAGGGCCGGGATCGCGAGCGCGATCAGGCCGATGAGACCGAGCGTGTAGCTGAACCGCGCGAGCAGGCGGTAGTCGTGCAGGAACACGAGCACGACGATGAACAGCGCGATGCCGAGCGCCGTCCACAGCACCTGCTGCGTCGCATCGGGCGACGGCGGCGGCAGGCCCATGTAGCGGGCGTTCTCCTGGTCGGACAGGTCGAGTCGGTGGATGAGCACGAGTCCGAGACCGTTGAGCAGCGCGACGATCGGCAACAGCAAGGGATCGGCGTACTTCGCGAAACGCCGGACCGCGAAGTGCGCGGCGAGGAACAGCGCCGCGAAGGTCACCCCGTACTTGAGCAGGTCGAGGGTCAGCGCCTGCTCCATCGAGACCTCGACGAGCATGAGCGACACGGTCGTGACACCGATGGCCGCGATGATCAGGGCCAGTTCGGTGTTGCGCCGGGTCGACTGGACGGGAGCCGGGGCGAAACCTCCCGGAGGGCTCGGGAAGGCCCCCACACCATGGGACACCGACATCAGGCGCCCACCCTGCAGTTCTGACCGGGGATCTGGGGCGTGGGCTCGGGAGCCGGCTCCATGTTCGGAGCGGGTTCTCCGGGAGTCGGTTCACCGGGCTGGGGTTCACCGGGCTGGGAGGCCGGTGCCGGTTGGCCCGGCTGCGGCTCACCGGGCGCCGGCGGCTGCACCGCGGGTGTCTCGGTGGGCGGAGTGCCGTTCGGTCCGGGAGCCGGCGTCGGCTCGCCCGGGCCGGGGGCCGGTGCGGGAGCAGGCTCGGGTTCCTCCGGAGTGCACACCGGCAGCAGGTCCAGTTCTGCGAGCCGCTGCATCTGCTCACGGGTGTCGTCGAGCGACCCCGACGGAAGACCGGCGCGGACCTGCTCGCGGGCGGCGGGCCACAGATCGTCGACGAGCATCACCCGGCACGACGCGCTGGCGGGATCGACGAGCGTGAGATCGCCCTCGTCGGTGATGCACCCGACCCGTGCGGCCTCCTGCAGCGAGTAGCCGAAGACGTCGCCGGGGATGCCGCGCAGCACGGTCACGCGACCGTCGTCGGCGCCGACGTAGTAGTTGTTGCGGATCAGCTGGCGGCCGACGAACAGACCGCCGACCAGCACCGCGATCACCACGACGGCGGCGGCGGGCCACCACAGACGGCTGCGCTTCTTCTTCGGCTCGGGCTCGGGGGCCTTGTTGATGACCCGCTTGGGCGTGGCGCGCGGCGGTCGCATCGCGGCGGCGCGACCCGCTGCGGTGTTCGGCGGGGGAGTGTCCTCGTCGTCGTCCGCCGATGCCGCACCGGCGACGATCGGATGCGACTGGCCGTAGTCGAGATCGATCACGTCGGCGACGACGACGGTGACGTTGTCGGGGCCGCCGCTGCGCAGCGCCAGCTCGATGAGCCGGTCGGCGCACTCGTCGTGCGTGCCCTGCCGCATCGTGTCGGCGATGGTCTCGTCGCTGACGACGTCGGACAGGCCGTCGGAGCACACGAGGTAACGGTCGCCGGCGCGGGCCTCGCGCACGGTGAGGGTCGGTTCGACCTCGCTGCCCGTCAGCGCGCGCATGATCAGCGACCGCTGCGGGTGCGTGTGCGCCTGCTCGGGGGTGATGCGGCCTTCGTCGACGAGCGACTGCACGAAGGTGTCGTCGCGGGTGATCTGGGTGAGCTGACCGTCGCGCAGGAGATAGGCGCGGGAGTCGCCGATGTGCGCGAGGCCGAGCTTGCTGCCGGCGAACAGGATGGCCGTGAGCGTGGTGCCCATGCCGTCGAGTTCGGGCTCTTCCTCCACCTGGTCGGCGATCGAGGCGTTGCCTTCGCGGACGGCCGCGGCGAGCTTGCCGAGGAGGTCGCCGCCCGGCTCGTCGTCGTCGAGGTGGGCGAGCGCCGCGATCATCAGTTGGGAGGCGACCTCACCGGCTGCGTGGCCGCCCATGCCGTCGGCGAGGGCGAGCAGGCGGGCACCGGCGTAGACGGAGTCCTCGTTGTTGGAACGCACGAGGCCGCGGTCGCTGCGGGCGGCATATCGGAGTACGAGGGTCACGGGCGGAGCTCGATCACGGTCTTGCCCACACGGACCGGGGTTCCGAGCGGGACACGGACAGCGGTGGTGACCTTCGCGCGGTCGAGATACGTGCCGTTCGTCGACCCGAGGTCTTCGACGTACCAGTCGGAACCTCGCGGCGACAGGCGTGCGTGGCGCGTGGACGCGTAGTCGTCGGTCAGCACGAGTGTGGAGTCGTCGGCACGGCCGATGAGAACCGGTTGGGTGCCGAGCGTGATCCTCGTGCCGGCCAGCGCGCCCTGCGTGACCACCAGGTACTTGGCGGTCTTGTTACGGCTCAGCGTCGGCAGCACCGACTGCTTGGGGGAGTAACGCGGGAGCGGTCGCGCGGCGCCGGCGTAGATGTCGGACCGGAGCGTGCGCAACACCGCCCATACGAACAACCACAGCAGGAGGAGGAATCCCGCTCGGGTCAGCTGCAGAATCAGCCCCTGCACGGTGCATCCTCCTTCGGGGTAGTCGACCGGTCGTGTTCCTGGTCGTGCGGTCACTCACAATACGGACACCGGACGACTCCATGCAGCGTCCGACGCGCTGTCACACGCGTCGGACGGTATGAACGGGTCCGGTCGGTCCTTCGATACCGGCTGATCAGAGGATGCGCACGAGGATCTCGGAGTGCCCGGCGCGAATCACGTCACCATCGGCGAGCTGCCAGTCCTGCACCGAAGCGCCGTTGACCGTCGTGCCGTTCGTCGACCCGAGATCGGAGAGCATCGCGACCTGGCCGTCCCAGCGGATGTCGATGTGGCGACGCGAGACGCCGGTGTCGGGCAGGCGGAACTGTGCGTCCTGGCCGCGGCCGATGATGTTGCTGCCCTCACGGAGCTGGTAGTAGCGACCGCTGCCGTCCTCGAGCTGGAGCGTCGCGGTCAGCACCCGACCGGCAGTCGGAGACTTGTAGCCGCCCTGCTGGTAGCCCTGGTCGTAGCCGGGGGCCGCGGCGGCGTAACCCTGGTCGTAGCCGCCCTGCTGCGCGCCGTACTGCTGGTCGTAACCCGGCTGTGCGTAGCTCTGCTGACCGTAGGCCTGCTGGTCGTAGCCACCCTGCTGGTAACCCTGGTCCTGGTAGCCCTGGTCGTAACCGGGCTGCGCGTAACCCTGCTGACCGTAGGCCTGCTGGTCGTAGCCACCCTGCTGCGGGTAGTCGTGGCCGTAGTCCTGGCTGTACGCCTGCGGCTGGGCGCCCTGGGCACCGTAGGCCTGCTGGTCGTAACCGCCCTGGTCGTAGCCGCCCTGCTGGTAGTCCTGCTCGCTGTAGGCCTGGCCGTACGCCTGCTGGTCGTACCCACCCTGCTGGTCGTAGCCGCCCTGAGCCTGGTCGTAGCCGGCGTTGCCGTAGCCCTGGTTGTAGCGCTGCTCCTGGCCGACGTGCGCGTGACCGTTGCGTGCGTACTGCGGTTCCGCCTCGGCGGGGTCACGGCTGGGGTCGTAGCCGGGGTTCTGCGTCATTGGGCCAGCTCCTGGTTCAGAGGTCACGGGTGGGCGGTTCTGTGGGTTCCGCGGTGACGGAGCACGCGTCGCTGAGCGCCCCGCATCGGGATCTACCGAGCCGCGAGTCCGGAACTGCCCGGTGTGCAGTGCCGACGACGACTCGAAGACGACTTGGATCTCACCGTATGTCTGCCATCCCTGTTCTCGGATGAAGTCCTCAAGGTGACGGGAGAATGCCTTCACAGTCAAGTCCCGATCCGCTGCGAGGGCGTCGTGATCGGTTTCGCTGATCGTGATGACGTAGTGATTGGGGGCGAGCATGTGGCCCCGATCGAGCTGTTGGACGCCGTCCGTTGCCTCCTGCTGCAGCGCCGCCTCGACTTCCTGGGGCACGACGCCGCCGCCGAACACGCGGGCGAAAGCGTCGCCGATCGCGGCCTGGAGTTTGCGCTCGAAGCGCTGGGCGATACCCATGGCGACCCCCTTTCCGTACTCAGCGTGTCGCAACGCAGATCTCGTCACTGCATGGTATCCACTTTCCCCCGGATTCGACCCTGCGGTATTCGGCACGTCTCCGACGGATGTGCTCAGCGATCGGGCCGGCGGCGCCCGCAGCCCTCTGACCAGGCGAATAGTTGTTTGGCTTCGGTGTGTGTTACTGTTTTCGGCGTTGCTCGGGCGAGTGGCGGAATGGCAGACGCGCTGGCTTCAGGTGCCAGTGTCCTTCGGGACGTGGGGGTTCAAGTCCCCCTTCGCCCACAGGGTGCAGTTCCACGAACTGCGACGGACGAGGTCACGAACTCTTCGGAGATCGTGACCTCGTTTTCGTTTATCCGGCCCCGATCCGATGCCCTTCTCGGCCGTGCTCTACTGGGGCGGTGATGGCCCGGTGACCCCCGACACGGCAGATATCGGCGAGATCCTCATCAGCTCGCGCTCCCTGGACGAATACCGGTCGATGTTCGACCTCTCCGACGACGATCTGTCGCGGAGGATCCTGGACTGCCCGGCCGGCGCGGCGGGGTTCACCGGCGCGGTGAACCGCCTCGGTGGTGACGTGACGGCCTGCGACACGGCCTACTCCGACTCCGACGCGAAGCACCTCGCCGTCGTTGCCGCTGCTGAGACCGAGCGCGGGAACCGGTACATCCGGGACCACGCCGAGAACTACGACTGGACGTTCTTCGCCGACCCCGACGAACACGCACGGGTGCGGCGGCAGGTGGTCCGGGATTTCGCCGAGGACATCCGTCGGCATCCGCACCGATATGTCGCCGGGTGGTTGCCGTCCCTGCCGTTCCCCGATGCGGTGTTCGATCTCGTGCTCAGTTCGCACCTGCTGTTCAGCTACGCCGACCGACTCGACCGCACCTTCCACCTCGACGCGATCCGGGAACTGATGCGTGTCGCCCGGGACGAACTGCGCATCTTCCCGCTCGTGGAGTCCGGAACCTCGGTCCTCTGCCCCTACCTGGACGAACTGCTCACCGACCTCCGGGAACACGGCATCGACGGTGAGGTCGTGGAGGTCGACTACCGATTCCAGAAGGGCGCCCACCACATGCTGGTGTGCCGCCGCATCGGGTTTCCCTGAGCGAAAGGAAGGGCGCAGGGTGGCCGCGCCCTTCCCGATCCGGCTACTCGCTCGACCAACTCCGCGGTACCGGCACTCCGGTGGGTACTCGCGTCCGTCGATTGCCGTGCGCGCCGGCGAGTTGCGGTCCGGTGAGATACAGCGCGAGGGACAGATCGGCGTCCTCCACCCGCGCGCCGCGGAGATCCGCGCCGAGCAGGTCCGCTCCCGCGAGGTCGCATTCTCGGAGGTCGGCGCCGATGAGCAGTGCATTCCGCAGGTCGGCGCCGCACAACCGGTAGGCACGCAGATCGGTGCCGACGAGGTCGGCGCCCGGGACGAGATCGGGATTCATCCGTCCGTCGTCCGCGAAGTACGAAGCCCGCACCTCCGCACTGACCTCCATGAGGACCGATCGAACGGATGCACGCATCTCGTCGGTCTCGAGGGACTCGAGTTCGTCCACGCTCCGGCGGGTCTGGGAGGCAAGAGATTCGACGAGCTCCCGCGCGTCGTCGGCGATATCCGGATCGTAGGTACGTTGCTGGGCTTCGAGCAGGTGCCACATCATCTCGTGCAGTTCTTTCACAACGGCGAATGCCGAGAACATCCCGTCGCGGGTCTCGGGTCGGTCCCGCCAACTCACGCCGGCGAACAACCGCTGGGAGACCACCTGTCCCGCACCGAAACAATCGAAGACAGTGCAGCCGCGGAAGCCGCGGGACGACAGCGTCTCATGGATGGTGCACGAGAAGGACGCATCGAGATGCCGGCACGGCGACCCGGCAGGCTTGTCCTCGGCGAAATCCGAAGACCTCATGAATGCGAAAGCCGTGCAACACAATGCGAAGCAACGGCTGCAGTCACCCCGAAGTTCGGATCGGTGACCGGTCGGTGATGGGGACGAGTGACGTGATGGGATGAGCATGTGAACTCCGAGAGTCGATTCCGATGCATGACGGGACCGGGGAACCCTGGCGCGGGTTCCCTCTCGGGGCACACGGAATCACCGCCGCCTGCAAGCGCGGTTCGCGGACGGCGCGGGACATCTGTCTCACGGATACACGGTGCTGATCACTGGCCACGACGATACCGGTCGGCACGCGCGGTGTCAGCGGGCCGGACTGCTGTCGTCGAACCTCGGGAGGACCCCGCGTTCAGACGCTCGCCTCGCGCGACCCCACCTGCGTCAGGGAGAGGCGCAGCAACTCGCCGAGGGCGTCACGACTACGCGTCAGGCACGCGATCCGGCCGTCGAGGTCCTCGCCCGGACGGCGCCGGAACCGTCTCCGTGATCCGGGCAGCGGCCGATGACTTCGCGGGGTTCACGGGGTCTTCCTCTTCGTACCGGTCGATCGGGATGTGAGGAGAAGAAAGTGGGCCAGTTGCTGCGAGTGCAGAACTTTTCGGTGTCGAGCGACGGCATCGGTGCGAGGGAGGACCAGAGCTTCGAGAGTCCCTTCGGTCTGGATCCGGGTCCGATGTTCGAGTGGGCCGGCGCCACGGCGAGTTGGCACCTGCGGACCGAACCCGGCGGGAGCCGCGGGCTCGACGACTACTTCATCCGGGACTTCTCCTGCAATATCGGCGCGGAGATCATGGGACGCAACAAGTTCGGTCCTCAGCGGGGTCCGTGGCAGGACCACGAATGGCAGGGTTGGTGGGGTGACGAGCCGCCGTTCCATACCCCCGTGTTCGTTCTGACCCACCACGAACGTCCGTCCTTCACGCTCTCCGACACCACCTTCCATTTCGTGAACGGTGAACCGGCCGCGGTGCTCGAACAGGCTCGCGCCGCCGCGGAGGGCAAGGACGTCCGACTCGGAGGTGGCGTCTCCACCATCCGTGAGTTCCTCGAGGCCGATCTGGTCGACACCATGCACGTCGTGGTGGCGCCGGTGCGGTACGGCACCGGTCTGAAGCTCTGGGAATCCCCGGACGAGCTACGGGACCGTTTCCACCTCGAGGTCGTGCCCAGCGCGAGCGGGGTGGTGCATCACCTGTTCTGGAGGAAGTGAACGCCCGCGACCGGCGCATAATGGGAGATGGGGGTAGGAGGTCGTCATGCGTGCTCTGAGTGGCCTACTGGATGTCGTGCTCGGACTTCTCACCGCCCTGCTCGGCACCGTTCTGGGGATCGTCGCCGCCGTGGTGATGCTCCTGGGTGCGGTGTTGTGCGTGACGATCCTGCTGATCCCACTGGGCATCCCCGTCATCCGGCTCTCCCGCCGGCTGTTCACCCTCGCCGGGAAGATGATGCACGTGCCGTGACGTCCCGCGACGAATCGACTACGAGGCGCTCGACCGTCTCGTGAGGCGCTCGGGCATGTCGTCCACCGGCTACGGAACCTCTTCGGAGCGGCCCCNGCGGGGCCGACTCTTGCAGCCGTCACGATGTCATGCGCCTCTACCTGCGCAAATAGCCTGAGCATCCTGTCAGTTGCCGTACATACCCTAGGGGGGTATGGTATCCGGCAGGACGACCGACGCGACAAGGACGACTCCGATGCCGAATACCCCGAGCGAGACCGTGCACACCGATGCCGTCGCACACGACGACGCGCATCAGCACAGCTATATCGCCAACAACACCAAGGCCGACTACCTCAAGCGACTGCGTCGCATCGAGGGGCAGGCCCGCGGTCTGCAGCGGATGGTCGAGGAAGAGAAGTACTGTATCGACATCCTCACGCAGATCGCGGCGATGAAGAAGGCCCTCGAGGCCGTCGCGCTCGGTCTGCTCGACGAGCACATGGCGCACTGCGTGGCCGGTGCCGTGCGCGCCGGCGGCGACGAGGCCGACCTCAAGTTGAAGGAAGCCAGCGACGCCATCGCGCGACTCGTCCGTTCCTGATCGTCCAGACCCGTTCACGACCCGTATCCGAGGAGTTCCCATGAGCCGGACCAGCACCTACACCGTCACCGGCATGACCTGCCAACACTGCGTCGCGTCGGTCACCGAAGAGGTCCAGGAGATCCCGGGCGTCGAGAATGTCGCGGTCGATCTGGCCACCGGTGCCGTCACCGTCACGAGCGCCGAGTCCCTCGACGATGCCGCCGTCGCGGCCGCCGTCGAGGAGGCCGGCTACAGCCTCGCATGAATACCCCGGCCAAGCTCACCGGCTTCGTCACCGCCGTAGCCGCGGTCTTCGGTATCGCGCTGCTCGTCGGCGCGACCATCGGCCCGGTGGAAGAGCAGACCGAGGATCCGACCGCGAGCGCCCACGACGCCGGGCACGGTGATGACACCGCCACCGGCAGCGCCGCGGAAACACCTGCTGTGGAAGAGATCCCGGGAGGTCTGATGACGTACCGGAACGGTTATGCCCTCGCACTCGCCGAGACCGACCTCGAGTCGGGCGAGGACAGGAACCTGACATTCGCGATCAACGGTCCCGACGGCGCGCCGGTGACCGACTTCGACGTCACCCACGACAAAGAGCTGCACCTGATCGCCGTGCGTCGCGACTTCACCGGCTTCCAGCACGTCCATCCCGTGCTCGACGAGAACACCGGCATCTGGTCCGTCGACGTCGACCTCACGCCCGGCACGTGGCAGGTCTTCACCGACTTCACACCCACCGGGGGAGAGGCGCTCACGTTGGGCACCGACCTCGCGGTGGCAGGCGAATTCGTTCCTGCCGCACCGCAGGCCGACAACCGCACCGCAACCGCCGACGACTACGAGGTCACCCTCGACGGCGACCTGTCGTCGGGTAGCGACGCGATGCTCACCCTCACCGTGAGCAAGGACGGACGGCCGGTCACCGACCTGCAGCCCTATCTCGGTACCTACGGACACCTGGTGGCGCTGCGCGGCGGCGACCTCGCCTATCTCCACGTCCACCCGGACGGGACACCCGGCGACGGCACCACTCGATCCGGTCCCGAGGTCGTCTTCCGCACCTCCGTCCCGAGTGCCGGCACCTATCACCTCTATCTCGACTTCCAGCACGACGGAGTGGTTCGCACCGCGGCCTTCACCCTCACCGTCGGAGGCACCGGCGAGGTGCAGCCGGGGTCCGGCGCACACGGTGACCACAGCCATTCCGGCCGCTGACGGCCCATTCTTCCGAGGAGACGCACATGACCACGCAGAGTCAGCCGGTCGCCGCCGAATCGATCGAACTCGCCATCACCGGCATGACCTGCGCATCCTGCGCCAATCGCATCGAGCGCAAGCTCAACAAGCTCGACGGCGTCACCGCGACCGTCAACTACGCCACGGAGAAGGCGAAGGTCAGCTACCCCGACGACGTGACACCCGAGGATCTCGTCACGGTCGTCGAACAGGCCGGCTACGGCGCCACACTGCCGCCGCCGCCCGCACAGGCGGCCGACCGGTCCGATGACGTGCCCGAATCCGATCCCGTTGCGGCGCTTCGTCACCGGCTCGTCGTCTCGGCGATCCTGACGGTACCGGTGATCGCGATGGCGATGATCCCGGCCCTGCAGTTCACCAACTGGCAGTGGCTCTCGCTCACCCTCGCCGCACCGGTCGTGGTGTGGGGTGCGTGGCCGTTCCACCGGGCGGCGTGGATCAACCTGCGTCACGGTACGTCCACCATGGACACCCTCGTGTCGCTGGGAACCCTTGCCGCCCTGGGCTGGTCGGTCTACACCCTGTTCTGGGGCACGGCGGGTGAACCGGGGATGGTCCACCCGTTCGAGTTCACCATCGCGCGGGGCGACGGCAGCGGCAACATCTATCTCGAGGCCGCGGCCGGTGTCACGACGTTCATCCTCGCCGGACGCTACTTCGAGCAACGGTCGAAGCGACGCGCCGGCGCCGCCCTGCGGGCCCTGCTCGAACTCGGCGCCAAGGACGTCGCGGTCCTCGGACCGGACGGGACCACCGAGACCCGGGTTCCGGTGGAGCAGTTGGCGGTCGGGGATCTGTTCGTCGTGCGGCCGGGCGAGAAGATCGCCACCGACGGTGTGATCGAACGGGGCACGTCGGCGGTCGACGCGTCGATGCTGACCGGTGAATCCGTTCCCGTCGAGGTCGGTGTGGGCGACAGTGTCGTCGGCGGCACGGTCGACGTGGGTGGACGACTCGTGGTGCGCGCGACCCGCGTGGGCTCCGACACCCAGCTCGCGCAGATGGCGAAGCTGGTGGAGGACGCCCAGAACGGCAAGGCCCAGGTGCAGCGCCTCGCCGACCGGATCTCCGGCATCTTCGTGCCGATCGTCCTGCTGATCGCCGCCGGCACCCTCGGTTTCTGGCTCGGCACCGGCAACGGCCCCGCGGCGGCGTTCACCGCGGCGGTCGCGGTGCTGATCATCGCCTGCCCGTGTGCCCTCGGCCTGGCCACCCCGACCGCGCTGATGGTCGGTACCGGTCGCGGCGCCCAGCTCGGCATCCTCATCAAGGGACCCGAGGTCCTCGAGTCGACCCGCTCGGTCGACACCGTGGTCCTCGACAAGACCGGCACGGTCACCACGGGCCGGATGACCCTGCGCGAGGTCGTCGCCGACGACGGTGAGAACGCCGACGAGGTGCTGCGGTACGCCGGGGCACTCGAGTCGGCGTCGGAACACCCGATCGCCCGTGCGGTCAGTGACGCGGCCGCGGACAGGTTCGGCGGCCTGCCCGAGGTCGAGGAGTTCACGAACGTCGAGGGTCTCGGCGTGCAGGGAGTGCTCGTCGACGGCGACACGAGCCGCGCCGTGCTGGTGGGACGACCGAAGCTGCTGGCCGACTGGTCGCAGCATCTGTCCCAGAACCTGCAGCACGCGTTCGAGAAGGCCCAGAAGTCCGGTGGCACGGCCATCGCCGTCGGCTGGGACGGAAAGGCCCGCGGCATCGTCGTCATGGCGGACGCGGTCAAACCGACCTCCGCGAAGGCCGTCGCCGAACTGCGGGAGCTCGGCCTGCGTCCGATCCTGCTCACCGGCGACAACGCCGCCGTCGCGCACACCGTGGCGGCCGAGGTCGGCATCGACGAGACCGACGTGATCGCCGACGTGCTGCCCACCGACAAGGTCGACGTGGTCGAACGACTCCAGCGCGAAGGTGCGGTGGTCGCGATGGTCGGCGACGGCGTCAACGACGCCGCGGCGCTCGCCCGGGCCGACCTGGGCCTGGCGATGGGCACCGGCACCGACGTCGCGATCGAGGCGAGCGACCTGACGTTGGTCCGCGGCGACCTGATGGTCGCGGTCGACGCCATCCGGTTGTCGCGCCGCACGCTGACGACGATCAAGGGCAACCTGTTCTGGGCGTTCGCGTACAACGTCGCGGCACTGCCGCTGGCGGCCGCCGGCCTGCTGAACCCGATGCTCGCCGGTGCCGCGATGGCGTTCTCATCGGTGTTCGTGGTCTCCAACAGCCTGCGACTGCGACGGTTCCGCGCGCACGCCGCCTGACCGCTTTCGGCTGCAGAGAGGAGGACGGCCTGTCAGGATCGGATCCATGACACAGCCGTCCTCCTTCCGTGCCCTGGTCGTCGACGACACCGACGACGGCCAGGTGGCACAGTTCCGCGAACTGACCGACACCGACCTTCCCGACCACGACGTCCTCGTCGAGGTCGAATACTCCTCGCTGAACTACAAGGACGGTCTCGTGATCGCGGGGCCGCAGAAGATGGCGCGACGCACCCCGCTGATCGCCGGCGCCGATCTCGCCGGCACCGTCCTCGAGAGCAGCAACCCCGACTGGAAGCCCGGCGACCGCGTCGTCGTCAACGGCTGGGGTCTGTCCGAGACCCAGTCGGGCGGATACACCCGGCGCCAGCGCGTGAAGCCCGAATGGCTCGTGCGCATCCCCGACGCCTTCTCCACACGCGACGCCATGGCCATCGGCACCGCCGGCTACACCTCCGCCCTGTGCCTCGACGCGCTCGAACGGTACGGGATCGCATCCGACGCGGAACTGCTCGTCACCGGCGCGGCCGGTGGCGTCGGCTCGATCGCCGTCGCGCTCGCCGCTGCCGCAGGACACACGGTGGTCGCCGCGACCGGCCGTCCCGAGACCCACGACTTCCTGAGCGAACTCGGTGCGTCGTCGTTCGTCGACCGCGCCGAACTGCAGGGCAAGGGCCGGCCCCTGGGCAAGGAACGCTGGGATGCCGCGGTGGACGCGGTGGGCGGTTCGACGCTCGTGAACGTGCTGTCGCAGATCCGCTACGGCGGTGCGGTCGCCGCGTGCGGTCTCACGGAGTCGCCGTCGATGCCCGATGCCACGGTGATGCCGCACATCCTGCGCGGCGTCGCGTTGCTGGGCGTCGACTCGGTGATGGCGCCTGCTCCGCTGCGCCGGTCGGCGTGGGATCGTCTCGCCCGCGATCTGCCTGCGAGCACCCTGGATTCGCTGTCGCGGGTCGAACCGCTCTCGGACGTCCCGCGACTCGCCGAGGAGATCCTGGCGGGCAAGGTGCGCGGCCGGGTGGTCGTCGACGTCACCGCCTGACGGTTGAAGAAGGCGACTACCTCGACGTCTCCGCGTCCGGAAGCGGTTCCGGCGACACGGTTTCCGGACGCGGGAGACGACCGAAGGCGAGCCAGAGCAGGAATCCGAATCCGGCCGTGACGTAGAGCGTGCCGAGTAGGTGCTGCCATGCGGCCCAGCCGAATTCGAGATCGCCACCCGTGGGGAACAGGTGGTGCGGACCGATCACGAAGACGAGCGCGACACCGGCGGCGATCGCCGTGAGCCTCTGCGCATCGGGCGCGCGCCACGCACCGAGCGCGAGGGTCATCAGTGCCGGCGCGACCCACACCCAGTGGTGCGACCACGACACCGGCGACGCCAGCAGCACGGCCGTCGCGTTCGCGAACAGCGCGAGCACGAGATCGCCCTGTTCGAGGGCGCGCCGGATGGCCACCGCCGCGACCAGCAACATCACCGCGACGGCGAGCAGCCACAGCACGGAACCCATGAGTTCGGGCGGTCCGAATCGGGAGATCACGGCCTTGAAGGACTGGTTGGTGGCGAAGTACGCCGCGCCGATCCGGCCGGTGTCGGGCAGGGTGTCGAGCCAGTACTTCGCGGAGGTCGCGGGCATCACGGCGAACGCGAGGGCGGTGAATCCGACGGTCGAGGCGACGATGGTGGCGCTGGTCCGCCGGTCGCGCCGCAGCAGGAACAGCAGCAGGAACGCGATGGGCGTGAGCTTGACGGCGGCCGCCAGCCCGATCAGCATTCCGCGCGGCCACTTCGGGGTCTTCACCAGGACGTCGAGGGCGACGAGCGCCATCAGGACGAGATTGATCTGCCCGAACGAGATCGTCTCCCGCACGGGTTCGAGCAGCAGCGCTCCGGCGACCGCGACCGCCGTGACGATCCACGCCGTCCGCGCCTCGAAGTCCGGACGGAGCCGGTCCAGCACGACCCGCAGGGTGACGACGAGTGCCGCGACGGAGACGAGGGTGAAGACGATCTTGCCGAACGTCACAGGGATCAGCGCCAGGGGAGCGAAGAGCATCGCCGACAGCGGCGGGTAGGTGAACGGCAGCGCGAAGTCGTCGGTCACCGGAGGCATCTGTCCGTAGATGTCGGCGCCGTCGAGCAGGACCCGCGCGCCCATCCGGTAGACCAGGAAGTCGATGAGTTCGCTTCCGACGAGGATTGCGACGAGCACACCCGCGGAGACGAGCGATGCGATCACCGCGACGGCGGTACCCCGATGTCCGGTGAGGAACGGAGGCGTCGTCGAACCGGTCGGAGTCAGCCGTGATTGTCGCACCCGGCAACTTTAGTCAATTCCGATATTCGTTCCGGTCCGACGTGGGGAACGCCATACGGCCGAAATATCACGAATCGACAGGTCGCAGCAGGTCGGGGTTGTTGTTCCGCGGCGAATTGACCGCCGTGCTCACCTCGTACGGTTCGAGGGTCGGTTCGGGAATCGAATTCAGCAGGGCGTCGACGTCGTCGCGGTTCTTCAGGTCGGGATCGAGCCACGGATCGACGAAGGTGTCGGGCAGGATCACCGGCGATCGTTCGTGGATGTGCCCGGCGGCGTCGGTCGCCGGACGGGTCAGCACGGTGCACGTCCACAACCAGCGGTCGGGATGGTCCTCCGGCAGCTCCGGGTCCGGCCACAGCTCGTAGAGCCCGGCCATCGAGATCGGCCCGTCCGCGTGCAGGAAGAACGGGATCTTCTTCCCGTCCTCACCCTTCATCCACTCGTAGTATCCGTCGGCCGGCAGCACGCACCGCCGCTTCGCTGCGGCCGCCTTGAAGGCGGGCTTCTGGGTGATGGTCTCGGACCGGGCGTTGATCATCCGCGACCCGATCTTCGGGTCCTTCGCCCAGAACGGCACGAGCCCCCACTTGATCTGCGAGGACACGATGCGGATCGGCTCGGCATCCGGTTCCTCGCGTGGCGCCCGCTCGAGCACGACGTTCACGCGCTGGGTGGGGGCGATGTTGTACGACGGGGGCAGTTCCTCACCCACTGCCTCGACGGCGTCGTAGGCCGCGAGCAGATCCCCGCGGGTACTGGTGCTGGCATAACGTCCACACACGATGCATCTCCCGTCGGCGGCTCCGGAGCAACGATTCGATTCTCTCGCATCGGTCGCTCCGGAGCGGGTCGCTCGGACGGAGACGGAGCGGGGGTCGCTCCATCGGAGACAGCGTGGATCGCTCAGACGGCGACCTCGACCCCCAGTGCCTCGAGCAGGGTGCGGCGGTACTCCGCGATCTCGACGACGTGATCGGCTCGCGGATGCGGCAGGTCGATGGTCAGTTCGACGGCGAACGAGCCGTGGTCGAGCACGAGCACGCGGTCGGCGAGAGCGATGGCCTCGTCGACGTCGTGGGTGACGAGCAGGACCGCGGGCCGGTGCTTGGCGCACAGTTCCTGCAGCAGACCGTGCATCCTGATCTTCGTCAGTGCGTCGAGGGCACCGAACGGCTCGTCGGCAAGCAGCAATTCGGGTTCGCGTACGAGCGACCGCGCCAGCGACACCCGCTGCTGCTCACCGCCGGACAGTTCGGTGGGCCAGGCCTTCTCGCGCCCGGCGAGCCCGACCTCCGCCAGGGCGGTGCGGCCGCGCTCGGCGGCGTCGTCACCGTCGAGACCGAGGATCACGTTGTCGAGCACCCGAGCCCAGGGCAGCAGTCGCGAGTCCTGGAAGACCACGGCTCGCTTCTTCGGCACCTCGAGGGTGCCCGAGCCGGGCACACCGTGGTCGAGTTCGGCCAGGGCGCGCAGCAGGGTGCTCTTGCCCGAGCCGCTGCGGCCGAGCAGCGCCACGAACTCGCCGGGGGCGATCTCGAGGTCGATGCTGTTCAGCACCGCGCGTCCGTCGAAGCCGCGGCTCAGGCCCCGGGTGCGTACGGTCAGCTGCCGATCGTCCTGCGCCATGCCAGCGCCTTCCTCTCTGCCGCACGGACCAGCAGGTCGCTGCCGAATCCGAGGATTGCGTAGACCACCAGTCCGACGATGATGATCTCGGTCATGCCGTAATTGCGGGCCTGGTACATCAGGTAACCGATGCCGCTCGAGGCGTTGACCTGCTCGACGACCACCAGGGCCAGCCACGAGATGGTCACCGCCAGGCGCAGGCCGGTGAAGAAACCGGGCAGCGCCCCCGGCAGGGCGATGCGCCGGACGAACTGGGCGCGGGACAGATCCAGCGTCTCGGCCAGTTCGACGTAGCGGGCGTCGATGCCGCGCAGTGCCGAGTAGGTGTTGATGTAGACGGGGACGAAGACCGACAGGGCGATGAGCAGGATCTTCATCTCCTCGCCGATGCCGAACCACAGGATCGCCAGCGGCATCAACGCCAGGGTGGGGATGGAGCGCTTGATCTGCACCGGTCCGTCGATCAGCGCCTCACCGATGCGCGACAGGCCGGCGGCCAGTGCAAGCACCAGTCCGAGGACAACGCCGATGACCCCACCGATCAGGGCGCGCTGGACGGAGGTCCACAGGTTCGACTGCAGTCGTCCGTCGCCGATCAGTTCCCATGCGGTGGTGACGACCGTCCACGGCGCCGAGAGGGTCTTCGGATCGAGTACCCCGGTGGCCGAGGTGACGATCCATGCCACCAGCAGCAGCGCCGGGCCGATCGCCAGGCCGAACTTGATCGGCTTGCCGGGAGCGAGGCGGCTGCGGGTCGTGCGCGGCGACAGGTCGGCCGTCGCGCCGGGGTCGGGCTTCTGGTCGGTGTCGGCGTCACCGGCCAGGCCACTGCCGAAACGCCGGGGTTCGACGGAGACGCTCATGGCTCCAGTCCTTTCGTCGATTCGATCAGACGCCGGACAGTGCGAAGTCGCCGGTGGCGCCGGCCGGAGCGAGTTCGTGTGCGTACTGGCTCTCCGGACGCGGCAAGCCGTAATGGTCGCGCAGGGTGGTGCCGGTGTACTCGGTCCGGAACAGGCTGCGCTCCTGCAGGATCGGCACCACCTGGGAAGCGAACGCCTCGAGGCCCTGCGGGTACTGCGGCGGCATGATGTTGAAGCCGTCGGCGGCGCCGTTGGTGAACCACTCCTCGATGATGTCGGCGATCTGCACCGGCGTGCCCGCGACGACGTTGTGGCCGCGTGCGCCGGCGAGCTTGTGCAGCAGCTGACGCAGGGTCGGCTGTTCGCGCTCGACGATCTTCGCGAAGACCAGGCGGCGGCTGTTGTTGTTGTCGGTGATGTCGCCTGCGCCGGCGAACAATTCGACCGGCACCTTCTCGTCCAGCTCGAGCCGGGACACGTCGATGCGGCCCATCTTCTGGAGCTGCCCGAGACCGTATTCGACGATGGTGAGTTCGTTGAACTCGCGATGCAGTTCCTTCGCTTCGGCCTCGGTCGCGCCGATGAACGGGCTCAGGCCGGGAAGGATCTTCACGTGATCGGGGTTGCGTCCGAATGCCGCTGCGCGGGTCTTGATGTCGGTGTAGAAGGCCTGGGCGTCCTCGATGCGCTGGTGCGCGGTGAAGATCGCCTCGGCGTAGGTCGACGCGAAATCGCGGCCGTCGTTGGAGGATCCGGCCTGCACGAGCACCGGGCGCCCTTGCGGCGAGCGGGCCGAACCCAACGGGCCGCGCACCTTGACGTAGTCACCCTCGACGTCGATGCGGTGGATCTTGTCCGGGTCGGCGTAGACGCCGGCGGCCTTGTCGAGGACGAGTGCGTCGTCCTCCCACGAATCCCACAGCTTGATCGCGGCGTCGACGAATTCGCGTGCCCGGGCGTACCGTTCGTGCACGTCGGGGTGTTCGGTGTACCCGAAGTTCGCTGCCGCTGCGTCGGTCGCGGTGGTGACGATGTTCCAGGCGGCGCGGCCACCGGAGATGTGGTCGAGCGAGGAGAACAACCGGGCGAGGTTGTAGGGCTCGTAGTAGGTGGTCGACGCCGTGGCGATCAGCCCGAGATGCGTGGTGACCGTGGCCATCGCGACCAGCGTGGTGATCGGTTCGAGGCCGTAGTCCGGACGGTACTTCACCTCGGTGCGCAGAGCCGGACCGTCGGCGAAGAACACCGCGTCGAGCTTCGCGCTCTCCGCGAGGCGGGCGAGTTCCTGGAAGTAGGTGACGTCGTAGAGACGCTCGGGCACGCTGCCGGAATGGCGCCACGAGGCCTCGTGGTGGCCGGTCGGGTAGATGAAGGCGTTGAGGTTGAGCTGGCGGTTCGTCATGTCGGATTCCCCTCGGAAGGTCAGCTGCGGGTGTGGGAGGCGCCGGTCTCGGCGACCGCTTCGGTGACGACCTCGTCGAAGCGCAGATCGAAGGCGTCGGCGGCGTCGACGGGCTTGGGCAGTTCACCGGCGGCATCGATCACGTCGATGGTGTGCTGCTGGGTCGCGATGAGCTCCTCGTCGAGGTGCGGGAAGGTGGTGATCCCGGAGGTGTCGAGGATGCGCTCGCCGTCCTCGGCCGTCAGGCCCTGGCTCTTCACGAAGTGGGTGTCGATGTACGCGTCGCGGTTGTTGTTGGCCCAGTCGACGGACGTGATGTACGCGGTGACGTAGGCGCGGACCGCTGCGGCGGTCGCCGGGTCGGACAGGGCCTTCTTGCTCGAGTAGAGGTACGAGATGCCTTCGCTGAGGTCCTCGATCTCGGGGCGCGGCAGCGACGTCGCACCCGGGGTCTGCATGTACCGGGAGAAGACCGGCTCGCTCATCGGGGCGGCGTCGATCTGGTTGGAGCGCAGTGCGTCCGGGAAGTCCGGCAGCGACATCGACACGAGCTCGACGTCGTCGACCGAGAGGCCGGCCTTGTCGAGGCCGCGGAGCACGAAGGCCTGCTGCGAGGTGCCCTCGGCGTAGCCGATGCGCTTGCCCTTCAGGTCCGCGAGCGTCGTGATGTCCGAAGCATTCGGGGCGATGCCCATGTTGAGGCTGTTGTTCGTCTGCATGGCCGCGACGACCTGCACGTCGTCACCGGCGACCAGCGACTGGACGGTCATGATCTCGCCGGCCCACGCGACGTCGACCGCGTCGGCGCGGAAGGCCTCGAGGATCGCGGGCGCGCCCTGGAAGGTCGCGAACTCGTACTCGAACGGCAGCGCGTCGAGTTGTCCGGAGCCGGTGAGGAGGGACAGCTGCCGCTCACCCTGGTCGGCGATGACGAGCTTGGTGCCCGCCGGGATCTCCGTGGGCAGCGCGCTGTCGGAAGCGAGGCCGTCGCCCGAGGAACCGGAGCTACATGCCGCGACCGCGGTCAGAAGGAGCGCGATGATGGCCGTCGATCCGGCACGACGTAGACGGGGCATGGACTTCCTCACGGTTCTGGCGATGGGGAGCGAACTTCGACGGCGTCGAAGTCGTCACCGATCCTGTGCGATCCGTCGGCGGGGGGCCAGGGTTTGCGTCAGCGTGAGCGAAAGGTCCTCGATCCGGCCCATCGGTGCTGTTCGCGGGCCGATATCGCCGGTATCCGCACATCGCGGCGGTTACCGTGCGAGGAGAACCGGAGGCGGGGGAGGTGGTGCGCATGGGTGCGGACGGTCGGCACATGTCGCAGCCGGATCTGATGTCCTGGCGGATGGAGAAGGACCCCGTCCTGCGGTCCACGATCGTCGCGGTGGCTCTGCTCGACCGGTCACCCGACCAGGAGCGCTTCGTCCGGATGATGGAGCGCGGAACACGTGCGGTGCCGAGCTTCCGCCGCAAGCTCGTCGAATCCCCGTTCGGGCGGACCCCACCGCGATGGGTGGACGACCCCGACTTCGAGCTGTCCTGGCATCTGCGGCGCATCGCGCTCCCGCATCCCGGGGGATTGGACGCCGTGCTCCCGCTCGTGCGCGCCGCGGCGATGTCGGCCTTCGACAAGGACCGTCCCCTCTGGGAGGCGACGATCGTCGACGGCCTCGACGACGGTCGCGCCGCGATCGTTCTCAAGGTGCACCACTCGCTCACCGACGGCATCGGTGGCATCCAGATCGCGAACGAGATGGTCGACTTCGAGCGCGACGGTACCGACCGCGGGCCACTGCCCGAGGATCCGCCGACCTCGGCTCCGGCATCGAATCTCGCCGATTCCGTGGGTTGGTACCTCTCGACGGCCGGCGAGATGGTGGGGAGGGGTGTGCCGTGGCTCGTGCGTTCCGGTCTGAGGTCGGTGACGAATCCGGTCGCAGCGCTGCGCAGCGTGGTGGACACGGCCCGCTCGACGGCCCGGTTCGTGCAACCGGTGTTCACGACGCTGTCCCCGGTGATGGTCGGCCGCAGCACCGTTCGGGAGGTCGCGGCCCTCGATCTGCCGCTCGACGCTCTGCGGCAGGCCGGACGGGCAGCGGACTCCTCGCTCAACGACGCCTTCCTGGCCGGAATCCTGTTGGGGCTGAGGCACTACCATTCCCGGCACGGCGCGCAGGTCGCCGAACTGAGGACGACGCTGCCGATCAGTCTCCGGCGCGAGAGTGACGCGATCGGAGGAAACCGGATCACTCTGGCGCGGTTCGCTCTTCCCCTCGATGTCGCCGATCCGGTCGCGTCGATGCACCGGGTGGACCGGATCGTCCGGTCGTGGCGGGACGAACCGGCCGTGCCGCTCTCGTCCGCAATCGCGGGTGTGCTGAACGTGCTCCCGGCCGGTGTGCTGGGTGGGATCCTCGAGCACATCGACTTTCTCGCGTCGAACGTCCCGGGTTCCCCGATCCCGCTGTACATGGCCGGGGCGGAGGTGCTGAGGTACTACCCGTTCGCTCCCACCGTCGGCTCGGCCGTCAACATCACGCTGATGTCGCACACGAGCCACTGCTGCATCGGAATCAACGCCGACTCCGCCGCCGTCCCCGACCTGCCCGTCCTCGTCGAGTCGCTGGTGGAGGGCTTCAGTGAGGTGCTCGCGGTGGGAGGCGAGCGCACGCGCATCGAGGTCACGCTCTCCGCTACGACGACCGCGCAAACCTGATCGTCAACCCAAGGTTGACGGAAACCACGCGTCAACTTAGAGTTGACGCATGGAACCCATTCGTCCTTCCCATCCCATCCGGCTCGACGACCTCATCGATGCGATCAAGAAGGTCCACGACGATCCACTCGAACAGCTCTCCGATGCCGTCATCGCGGCCGACCACCTCGGTGAGGTCGCCGATCACCTGATCGGGCACTTCGTCGACCAGGCCCGACGTTCCGGCAAGTCGTGGTCGGAGATCGGCCAGAGCATGGGCGTGTCCAAGCAGGCAGCCCAGAAACGGTTCGTGTCGAAGAGCGACAACGACCTCGACCCCGAGCAGGGATTCTCACGGTTCACCCCGCGCGCACAGAACACCGTGATGGCGTCGATGAACGAAGCACGTGCCACGGGAAGCCCCGAGATCACGCCCGTCCATCTGATCCTCGGTCTGCTCGTCGACACCGAGTCGCTCGCCGCCCGCGCACTCGCGGCCCAGGATGTCGACTTCGCGGCGCTGCGCTCGGCCGCCGTGGCGATGCTCCCCGAACCGTCGAGCGACGTCCCCGAACTCGTCCCGTACGACACGGGTGCCCGCAAGGCCCTCGAACTGACCTTCCGCGAAGCCCTGCGACTCGGGCACAACTACATCGGCACCGAGCACATCCTCCTCGCGCTCCTCGAACTCGAGAACGGCGACGGCGTGCTCTCGGCGGCCGGCGTGAACAAGAGCGCCGTGGAGAAGAAAGTCGCGGAGGATCTCGCCGCGATCGTCGAGGCCCAGCAGGCCGAGGACGGCAAGACCGGGTCGTAGGACCGGGCGGGACCTACGCGCCCGTGGCGCAGGCACGTTCCCTACGGCCAGGTTCGCCGACGGCCCCCTCGGGGTACGTCGAAGTCATGAACACACGTCACGCATGTCTCGTCGCGGGCTTCTCCGTCGCCACGCTCGTGGCTGCCGGGTGCAGCAGCGACGACTCGTCCACCGACACCGAGGCCACCGTCGAGACCCCACCCACTTCGCTCACGACCACCACCACCGATTCCATGCCCACGCCGCTCCCCGGAATGAGTGGCGACGCCTTCGGGCTCCCGAACGAGGGAGGCGACGACGACAACGCCTTCACCTACGACGAAGCGGCTGTGCCGGTCGGCGCGACCTTCGACGTCGAATCCGAAGAGGAGAACGGCCGGACCACCGTCACCCTCAGGGTGATGGGTATGCAACCCGATCGGGACTTCGGGGCGCACGTCCACACGCAGCGGTGCGGGCCGAACCCGCCCGATTCGGGGCCGCACTACCAGAACCAGGTCGACCCGGCGGCGAACCCCGACTCGCCGTCCACCGATCCCGCCTACGCCAATCCGCAGAACGAGATCTGGCTCGACATCACCACCGACACGCAGGGCAACGCCGAGGCGTCCACGACCGTCGATTGGGAGTTCCGCGACGACGAGGCCAACTCGGTGGTGCTCCACGCCCAGCACACCATGACCGCGCCGGGTGAGGCAGGACAGGCCGGCGACCGGCTCGCCTGTATCGACGAGGACTTCTGACCCGGACGACGCAGTGACGACCCGACGGTCCGGTGGGTGAGCGCCACCCGCCGGACCGTCCTCGTGCCGTGAATCGGGCTCGGGCGAACGACTTCCGTGCCATGCTGACGCAGGAACCGGTGAAGGAGGAGCGTGGATGGAACCCGTCGTCGACACCACCGGCGGACGAGTACGCGGTACGACCGTCGGCGGCACGGCAGTCTTCAAGGGCATCCCGTACGCCGCCGCGCCTTTCGGTGAGCTGAGATTCGCAGCGCCCGGACCTGTTCCCCGATGGGACGGCGTGCGCCCCGCGACCGAGTTCGGCCCCACCGCCCCGAAGGCGCCGTACGCCCCACCGATCGATCAGCTCCTGCACGAACCGTCGATCCCGGGCGAGGACGTTCTCGGACTCAACGTGTGGAGTCCCGATCTCTCCGGCTCGCTGCCCGTGATCGTGTGGATCCACGGTGGCGCGTTCGTGCACGGCAGCAGCGCGGTGGCGCTGTACGACGGTGCGAACTTCGCACGCGATGGCGTCGTCTTCGTCAGCATCAACTACCGACTCGGCGCAGAGGGATTCGCGCTCCTCGACGACGCTCCGGCGAACCGCGGTCTCCTCGATCAGGTCGCCGCCCTCGAATGGGTCCGCGACAACATCGCGGCCTTCGGCGGTGATCCGAATTGCGTGACGATCGCCGGTGAATCCGCGGGGGCGATGAGTGTGGTCTCGCTGCTGGCGATGCCCGCCGCGCGCGGGCTGTTCCGTCGCGCGATCGCCCAGAGCGGCGCCGGACATTCGGTGATGTCGGCCGGCACCGCGCGGACGGTCGCCGGCGCCCTGGGCGACATGCTCGGCGTCGCCCCCACCCGCGCGGCGTTCGCCGGGATCGAGCCGAAGGTGCTCGTCGACGCGCAGGAACGTCTCACGGTCCGGATCCGCGGTGAGCGCGACCCGGCGACATGGGGTGAGATCGCCACCGACTCGATGGCCTTCGAACCGTGCGTGGACGGGACCGTGCTCCCGGGCCGGCCGATCGACCTCGTGGGGAAGGGCGCGGGATCCGACGTCGATGTGCTCATCGGCCACAACGACGACGAGATGACGCTGTTCTTCGTGCCTCTCGGAGTCGACGGACTGCTCGACGAGGCCGCTGCGCGCGGACTCGCCGCCGCCTACGGCCTCACCGATCCGGAGGCGTTCGACGCCTACCGTCGCGCTCGTCCCGATGCTCGCCCCGGCGATACGGCCATGCACATCGTGCGCGACTGGATGTACCGCATCCCGGTGCTCCGCGTCGCGGAGGCGCGTGCCGCACACGACGCCGAAACCCATGTCTACCGGTTCGATTGGAAGTCGCCGCTGTTCGACGGCCGGCTCGGCGCGACCCACGCGCTCGACATCGGTTTCGTGTTCGACAATCTCCATCTCCCTCAGGCCGCGACGCTCGCGGGTTCCGCGCCTCCGCAGGAGCCGGCGACGCGGATGCACCGGGCGTGGGTGGACTTCGCGACCACGGGTTCGCCGGGATGGCCGCCCTACGGGGACGAACGCACCGAGATGCTCTTCGGTGACACGTGTACGACCGTCGACGACCACGAAGCCGATCTGCGGACGCTGTGGGACGGAATTCGCTGACCGAGTTTGATCTACGTCGTCCCGGGTAGTCGTGGGAAAGACGTGTCCAGCCCAGACGACAGCCACGAATCGGAGTTCCCATGCCCGCCGACACCCCGAAGATCCCCGGTGTTCCTTCGTCCACCGTGCCGCCCGTGGAGGAACCCACGACGCCCACGACTCCGCCCGAGCCCAAGCCGGATCAGGCCGAGCCCGAGGTCAGGACGGCCACCGGTACTCTCGCGGATCTGCCGCGCGGTCGTGCCCAGCAGGGGGAGTACCTGACGACGGCTCAGGGTGCGCGGCTGACGGATACCGACCACTCCCTCAAAGCCGGTCGACGCGGACCGATCCTGTTGCAGGATCACCATTTCCGCGAGAAGATCACCCACTTCGACCACGAACGCATCCCGGAGCGGGTGGTGCACGCCCGCGGCGCCGGCGCCCACGGCGTCTTCCGCGCGACGGGTGCCGCGAGCTCGATCACGCGTGCCCAGTTCCTCCAGAAGGACGTGGAGACACCGGTGTTCGTGCGGTTCTCGACGGTGCTCGGCTCCCGTGGCTCGGCCGACACGGTGCGCGACACCCGCGGTTTCGCGACGAAGTTCTACACCGAGGAAGGCACTTTCGACCTCGTCGGCAACAACATCCCGGTGTTCTTCATCCAGGACGCCATCAAGTTCCCCGACATCATCCATGCGGGCAAGCCGCACCCGGATCGTGAGATCCCGCAGGCGCAGAGCGCCCACGACACCTTCTGGGACTTCGTCTCGCTCCACACCGAGGCCACGGCCCACACGATGTGGAACATGTCCGACCGGGGCATCCCGCGCTCCTACCGGATGATGGAGGGCTTCGGCGTCCACACCTTCCGCGTGGTCAACGCCGAGGGCGACACCGCGCTGGTGAAGTTCCACTGGAAGCCGCGCCTCGGCGTGCACTCGCTGGTGTGGGAGGAAGCCCAGCTCATCAACGGTTTCGACCCCGACTTCCACCGCCGCGACCTCGCCGACGCGATCGAAGCCGGTGCCTACCCCGAGTGGGATCTCGGTGTGCAGGTCTTCCCGGACACCCCGGAACAGACCTTCGAGGGGATCGATCTGCTCGATCCCACCAAGATCGTCCCCGAGGAACTCGCGCCCGTGCAGATCATCGGCACGATGGTCCTCAACGCCAACCCCACCAACTTCTTCGCCGAGACCGAGCAGATCGCCTTCCACCCGGGCCATCTCGTCCCCGGCATCGACGTCACCGACGATCCGCTGCTGCAGGGCCGTCTGTTCTCCTACCTCGACACCCAGCTGACGCGACTCGGCGGACCGAACTTCGGGCAGATCCCGATCAACCGCCCGCACGCACCCGTCAACGACATGTTCCGCGACGGCTTCCACCAGCACGCCGTCCACACGGGTGTCGCTCCGTACAAGCCGAACTCGCTCGACGCGGGATGCCCGTTCATGGCCGGTGTCACCGAAGGTGCCTTCGTCGACCTGCCGGTGGAGGTACCGGCGGCGAAGAAGGAGCGTGAGGTCTCCCGGTCGTTCGACGACCACTACACGCAGGTCCGCCAGTTCTACCTGAGCCTGTCGGAGATCGAGCAGGACCACGTGGCGTACGCCTACACCTTCGAGCTGGGCAAGTGCTACGAGCAGTCCATCAAGGAACGGCAGCTGCAGATCCTGGCGAACATCGACACCGGGTTGTGCGAGAAGGTGGCGGCCGGTCTCGGTCTGCCCGCTCCGAAGCCGACCGTCGAGGTCTCCGATCTCCCGCAGAGCCCCGCGCTGGCGCAGGTCGGCAAGACGTGGCCCGTGCAGGGCCGGTTGATCGGCATCGTCGCCGACGACACCACCGACGTCGATCAGGTGCTCGCGGCCGTGCAGGCCGTGGACGCGGCCGACTGCGTCCCGCTGGTCGTCGCCCCGCACGGCGGGATGCTCGGGGGAGTCGTACCGATCTCGCGCACCTTCCTCACGGCCCGCTCGATCGAGTTCGACGCCGTGATCATGGCGACGACCGTCCCCGACACCCGGGTCCGGATCCTCGTCGACGAGATGTTCCGGCATCACAAGGCACTGGCCGCGTGGGGAGCCGGTGCGGCGGCACTGGAGGAGCTGAAGGCACCAGGTGTCGAGCTCGTGGACGGACCCGAAACGGCCGTCGCGCAGGTGCTGGAGTTGCTGGGTACCCACCGCGTGTGGGATCGAGACGCCGTGTGACAGACCTCACCTGAGCTCGTCTTCCGAAGTTCGGGTGCCCCAAGTTATTCTTTCGTTACCTCTGGCCGCAGCTGATTCTCATCGCTGCGGCCAGTTGTTATTTAAGCCCAGGTCAGGGCGCAAATCGCATCATCGGGTGAATCGCGCCGCCGCGCCCACGAACGGGTCGCGCAGAGCCGTGAACCGGCGTGCGGTCGCCACCCGGGCGAGAACTCGGGACGCACGCACCAGTCGCTGGGTGCGGCGCCGCCGGGCGCGGTCGTACCGCTCCAGCGCCTCGGCCACCGGATGCTCGGACAGCAGGACCGCGAGTGTTGCGCCGTCGATCATCGCCTCGCACGCGCCGCGACCGAGATTCGGTGCCATCGCGTGAGCGGCGTCACCGATCAATGCGACGTTGCCGTGGACGAAGGACGGCAGCGGGGATGATTCGTACAGATCGTGGTGCAGCACGTCGGCGGGGTCGATCCGGTCGAGCACGTCGCGCACGGCCGGGTGCCAGTCGCGGTAACGCTCGCGCAGTTCGTCGATGCTCCCCGCTCCGCCGGCCGGGGCGCGCACGGCGGCGAACCAGTTGGTCAGATCCCCGTCGCGCGGAGTGATGCCGAACAGTGCGCCCGGTCCCCACGACTCGCTCGCCGTCGATGCGATACCCGGTACCCAACCCCGCCACGCGCAGTAGCCGGTGTGCACGGGACGGTAGGAGGGGCCGAACAACCGGTCGCGCACCGCGCTGTTGATGCCGTCCGCCGCGACGACGACGTCGTAGGCGGCGAGATCGGACAACTCGGGAGCCGGGGCTCCGAACCGTATGAGATCGGACTGCAGCCCCTCGGCCAGGATCGTGAGAAGTTTCGGCCGCGAGAGCAGGACGACGGGACGCGCCATGCTGCGGATGCGTCCGATCACCCGCCCGTCCCATCGCAGGAAGGCCGCACCGTCCTGCAGCACGCCGAGCTTCTCCACCTGCCCGCCGAGGCCGGAGCCGCAGCCGGCGGTGGTCAGGGCGTCGAGGGCTTCGGCCCACATACCGAGCGCGGTGCCCGTCTCCGGGAGGGAGGGTGCGCGTTCGAAGACGTCGACGTGCCAGTCGCGCCGGACGAGCGCGTTGGCGACGGTGAGCCCGCCGATCCCTCCGCCGACTACTGCTGCTTTGCCCTGTCGCGTGGCCATGCCGCCACCGTACTACTTCTGTAGTGTCCAGTCACTACTTATGTAGTGAGGGTCGTAGGATCGGGTGCGTGACCGACAAACGCACCCTGGTCGTGGACGCCGCGATCGCTCTGGTGGGCACCGAGGGGCTGCGGGCCCTCACTCACCGCCGCGTCGATGCGGTCGCGGGCGTACCCGCCGGCTCCACATCCAACTACTTCCGCACCCGTCACGCCCTCGTCGAAGGTGTGCTCGACAGACTGCTCGAGCAGGATCGGGTCCAGCTCGCGGCGATCGGCGCCGCGTTGCCGGGAGACGCGCGTGAGCTCGAAGACCTGATGCACGGTTATGTGATGTTCGTGACGGGGGACGACCTCGTGCGAACCCGCGCACGCTTCGCGATGTTCCTCGAGGCGATGGCGACGCCCGAACTGCGTGCCGGGGTCGAGACCCGCCGCAGCGAACTGCGCGGATGGATCGGGACCGTGCTCGCGGGCCTCGGCGTCGACGATTCCGCCACCGCCGCGCGGGTTCTCATCGACTACCTGGACGGACTGATCCTGCATCGCTGCACCTCGCACGACGACGGGCCGGACCTACGCGACGGCGTGTCCCGAATGGTGCGAATTCTGCTTTCCACGGCAGGGTGACGCCCGCGATTCCGGTGCGTTACGGCTGCGTTTCCGCAGGTGGGCGGGAGAATAGGGCAGGCTTGCTTGCATTACCCCCCGCCACCTGGCATATCGTTCGTTTCGAAGACGGTGGGACCACGACGTCCCACCGGTCGCCGGGTCCACGCTCGTGCTGCCGAAAAAGGCACCCGCACCGTCGCGGATGAGCGGATACTGGCGATGTCGAAGGTATCGGGCACCCGGCCGATACCCGTCTACGGCAGTAGATGGCCATCAGCGCTGCTGGTCGTCGGTGCTATCGCATCAACGAAGGCTAGGTATGACTCATCTCCCCGGGCCTCGAGGGCTCTACCACCCGGCGAACGAGCACGACTCCTGTGGCGTCGCGTTCGTCGTCGACATGCACGGTCGTCGCAGTCGCGACATCGTGGAGAAGGCGATCACCGCCCTGGTGAATCTCGAACACCGCGGTGCAGCGGGAGCGGAACAGAACACCGGCGACGGCGCCGGCATCCTGATCCAGGTCCCCGACGCCTACTTCCGTGAGGTCGTCGACTTCGATCTTCCCGCCGAAGGCGCATACGCGACCGGTATCGCGTTCCTGCCCAAGGACACCGCCAAGGCCGATGCCGCGGCCGCCGAGGTCGACCGCATCGTCGCCGAAGAGGGCCTCGAGGTCCTCGGCTGGCGCGAGGTGCCGATCGACGAGTCCGAGCTGGGTTCCATGGCCAAGGACGCCATGCCCACCTTCCGGCAGATCTTCATCGCCTCCGGCGCCCGCGCGCTCACCGGCCTCGAGCTCGAGCGCCGCGCGTACGTCGTGCGCAAGCGCACCGAGCACGAGCTCGGCCACCACGGCGCGGGCGAGGACGGTCCCGGCAGCGAGACCGTCTACTTCCCGAGCCTGTCGGCGTCGACCTTCGTCTACAAGGGCATGCTCACCACGCCCCAGATGAAGGGCTTCTACCGCGACCTGCAGGACGAGCGCGTCGTCTCGGCCCTCGGTCTCGTGCACTCGCGGTTCTCCACCAACACGTTCCCGTCGTGGCCGCTCGCGCATCCTTTCCGCCGCGTGGCGCACAACGGCGAGATCAACACCGTCACGGGCAATGCCAACTGGATGCGCGCCCGTGAGGCACTCATCGACACCGAGGTCTTCGGCGGTCGCGACAAGCTCGAGAAGATCTTCCCGGTCTGCACGCCGGGTGCGTCCGACACCGCGCGTTTCGACGAGGTGCTCGAACTGCTGCACCTCGGTGGTCGCAGCCTGCCGCACGCCGTGCTCATGATGATCCCCGAGGCGTGGGAGCGCCACGACTCGATGGATCCGGCACGTCGCGCGTTCTACGAGTACCACGCGGCCCTCATGGAGCCGTGGGACGGACCGGCCTCGGTGTGCTTCACCGACGGCACCGTCATCGGCGCCGTGCTCGACCGCAACGGCCTGCGCCCCTCGCGTGCCTGGGTCACCGACGACGGCCTCGTCGTCATGGCCTCCGAGGTGGGTGTGCTCGACATCCCCACCGAGAAGATCGTCAGCAAGCGTCGCCTGCAGCCGGGCCGCATGTTCCTCGTCGACACGGCCAAGGGCCGCATCGTCGAGGACGAGGAGATCAAGCGCGAGCTCGCCGCCGAGCATCCCTACGAGGAATGGGTCGCCAACGGCGTCACCCGTCTCGAGGATCTGCCCGAGAGCAAGTACACCTACATGTCGCACGAGCGTGTCGTGCTGCGGCAGCAGGTCTTCGGCTACACCCGCGAAGAAGTCGACCTCCTCGTCAAGCCGATGGCGGCCTCCGGCGCCGAGGCGCTCGGCTCGATGGGCACCGACACGCCGATCGCCGTGCTGTCGTCGCGTCCGCGTCAGCTGTTCGACTTCTTCTCGCAGCTGTTCGCCCAGGTCACCAACCCGCCGCTCGACGCGATCCGCGAGGAGATCGTCACCAGCATGGGCGGCATGCTCGGCCCCGAGGGCGACCTGCTGAACCCGACCGAGGCGTCGTGCCGGCAGATCCTCATCGGTGCGCCGGTCATCGACAACGACGACCTGCAGAAGCTCATCCACGTCAACGACGAGAAGCAGTTCCCCGGCTTCAACAGCGTCATCATCCGCGGCCTGTACCCGGTCGCGGAGGGTGGTGAGGGTCTGCGTCGCGCGCTCGCCTCGATCCGCGAGCAGGTCTCGCAGGCCATCGAGAAGGGCGCACGCCTGATCGTGCTGTCCGACCGCGAGTCCGACGAGAAGCTGGCGCCGATCCCGTCGCTGCTGCTCACCTCCGCGGTGCACCACCACCTCGTCCGCGAGAAGACCCGCACCAAGGTCGGTCTGCTCGTCGAGGCCGGCGACGCCCGCGAGGTCCACCACATCGCCGCCCTGTGCGGTTTCGGTGCGGCCGTGGTCAACCCGTACATGGCGTTCGAGAGCATCGACGAGCTGCTGCAGAACGGCGACCTGCCCGAGGGCATGACCCTCGACAAGGCCATCGCCAACTACATCAAGGCGGCCTCGAAGGGCGTGCTCAAGGTGATGTCCAAGATGGGCATCTCCACGCTCGCCTCCTACACCGGTGCGCAGCTGTTCCAGGTCATCGGCCTGTCGCAGGAACTCGTCGACGAGTACTTCACCGGTCTGCAGTCGCAGCTCGGCGGTGTCGGTCTCGACGAGGTCGCCGCGGACGTCGCGGCCCGTCACCGCACGGCCTTCCTCGACCGCCAGTCCGAGCGCGCGCACCGCGAGCTCGAGGTGGGTGGCGAGTACCAGTGGCGTCGTGAGGGCGAGTACCACCTGTTCAACCCGGACACGGTGTTCAAGCTCCAGCACGCGACCCGCACCGGCCAGTACTCGATCTTCAAGGAGTACACGAAGCTCGTCGACGACCAGTCGGAGCGACTCGCGTCGCTGCGTGGTCTGTTCGAGTTCAAGAAGGGCGTGCGCCCGCCGGTGCCGCTCGACGAGGTCGAGCCGGCGAGCGAGATCGTCAAGCGCTTCTCGACCGGTGCGATGAGCTACGGCTCCATCTCGGCCGAGGCGCACGAGACCCTCGCGATCGCGATGAACCGTCTCGGTGGCCGCTCGAACTCCGGTGAGGGCGGCGAGCATCCGAGCCGTTTCACCCCGGACGAGAACGGCGACTGGCGGCGCTCGGCGATCAAGCAGGTCGCCTCGGGTCGCTTCGGTGTGACCGCGCACTACCTGAGCAATTGCACCGACATCCAGATCAAGATGGCGCAGGGCGCGAAGCCCGGTGAGGGCGGCCAGCTGCCGCCGCACAAGGTGTACCCGTGGGTCGCCGAGGTCCGTGGTTCGACGCCCGGCGTCGGCCTGATCTCGCCGCCGCCGCACCACGACATCTACTCGATCGAGGATCTCGCGCAGCTGATCCACGACCTGAAGAACGCCAACCCGAAGGCCCGCATCCACGTGAAGCTGGTCTCCGAGCTCGGTGTCGGCACGGTCGCCGCGGGTGTGTCGAAGGCACACGCCGACGTCGTGCTCATCTCGGGTCACGACGGTGGTACCGGCGCGTCGCCGCTGACCTCCCTCAAGCACGCGGGTGCTCCCTGGGAGATCGGTCTCGCCGAGACCCAGCAGACGCTGATGCTCAACGGTCTGCGCGACCGCATCGTCGTGCAGGTCGACGGCCAGATGAAGACCGGCCGCGACGTCGTCGTCGCCGCTCTCCTCGGCGCCGAGGAGTACGGTTTCGCGACCGCGCCGCTCGTGGTCTCGGGCTGCATCATGATGCGCGTGTGCCACCTCGACACCTGCCCCGTGGGTGTCGCGACGCAGAACCCGGTGCTGCGCAAGCGGTTCACCGGCAAGCCGGAGTTCGTCGAGAACTTCATGCTGTACATCGCCGAAGAGGTGCGCGAGTACCTCGCCGAGCTCGGTTTCCGCAGTCTCGACGAGGCCATCGGCCAGGTGGACGTCCTCGACACCCGCAAGGCCGTCGAGCACCATCGCGCGTCGAAGCTCGACCTGTCGCCGCTGCTCGAGAAGGTCACCTCCCCGATCTACGGGGAGCAGGACATGCACTGCACCAAGGAGCAGTACCACGCTCTCGACAAGGCACTCGACAACGAGCTGATCGCGAAAGCGCAGCCCGCTCTCGAGTCGGGTACGTCGGTCTCGTTCGACACTCCGATCACCAACGTCAACCGCACCGTCGGCACGATGCTCGGCCACGAGCTCACCAAGAAGTACGGTGCGGAAGGGTTGCCGGACAACACGATCGACATCACCTTCACGGGTTCGGCCGGCAACAGCTTCGGTGCGTTCGTCCCGCGCGGCATCACGATGCGGCTCAACGGCGACGCGAACGACTTCGTCGGCAAGGGCCTGTCGGGTGGTCGCATCATCGTGCGCCCGCCGCACAATGCGGCCGAGGGTTTCGTGCCCGAGGACAACATCATCGCCGGCAACGTCATCCTGTTCGGTGCCACCTCGGGTGAGGTCCTCATCCGTGGCATCGCGGGTGAGCGCTTCGCGGTCCGCAACTCCGGAGCCACGGCCGTCGTCGAAGGCGTCGGCGACCACGGCTGCGAGTACATGACGGGTGGCAAGGTCGTCATCCTCGGCAAGACCGGCCGCAACTTCGGTGCGGGCATGTCCGGTGGTGTCGCGTTCGTGTACAACCCGGACAAGGACTTCGAGAACAACCTGAACACCGAGCTGGTCGACCTCGAGGATCTCGAGGGCGAGGACTTCGCGTGGCTCAAGGGCGCCGTCGAGCGGCATCGTGACGAAACGGGCTCCGAGGTCGCAGCCCGCATCCTGGCCGACTGGTCACAACAGGTCAGCCACTTCGCGAAGGTCATGCCTCGCGATTACAAGAAGGTACTCATGGCTATCAAGGACGCCACCATCCGTGGTGCGAACGTGGACGAGGCGATCATGGAGGCTGCTCGTGGCTGATCCCACCGGTTTCCTCAAGCACGGTTCCCGCGAGACGCCGGTCCGCCGGCCCGTCCCGCTGCGACTCCTCGACTGGAAGGAGGTCTACGAGCCGTTCCCGCTCGACACCCTCCGGACCCAGGCAAGCCGTTGCATGGACTGCGGTATCCCCTTCTGCCACAACGGTTGCCCGCTCGGGAATCTCATCCCCGAGTGGAACGACCTCGCCTACAAGGGCAAGTGGGAGGACGGGATCGAGCGTCTCCACGCCACGAACAACTTCCCCGAGTTCACCGGCCGGCTCTGCCCGGCGCCCTGTGAGGCGTCGTGCGTGCTCGGCATCAACCAGGACCCGGTGACCATCAAGCAGGTCGAGGTCGAGCTGGTCGAGAAGGCCTTCGACGACGGCCGCGTCAAGCCGGTTCCGCCGTCGAAGCTCACCGGCCGCAAGGTTGCGGTCGTAGGCTCCGGGCCCGCGGGTCTCGCTGCGGCACAGCAGCTCACGCGTGCCGGTCACTCGGTGACGGTGTTCGAGCGGGCCGACCGCATCGGTGGTCTGCTCCGCTACGGCATCCCCGAGTTCAAGATGGAGAAGCGCTTCATCGACCGCCGTCTCGCGCAGATGGAGGCCGAGGGCACCGTCTTCAAGCCGGGCGTGAACGTGGGTGTCGACATCACCGCCGACGAGCTGCGCGAGCAGTTCGACGCCGTGGTGCTCGCCGGCGGCGCGACCGTCGCCCGCGACCTGCAGATCCCCGGACGCGAGCTCGACGGCATCCACCAGGCGATGGAATTCCTGCCGATCGCCAACCGCGTGCAGCTCGGCGACCTGCCGGCCCCGACCATCACGGCCGAGGGGAAGAAGGTCGTCATCATCGGCGGTGGCGACACCGGCGCCGACTGCCTGGGGACCTCGCACCGTCAGGGTGCGGAGAGCGTCCACCAGTTCGAGATCATGCCGCGGCCGCCGGAGCAGCGCGCCGAGTCCACCCCGTGGCCGACCTACCCCCTCATGTACCGCGTCTCGTCGGCGCACGAGGAGGGCGGCGAGCGCGTCTTCTCCGTCAACACCGAGGAATTCGTCGGTAAGGACGGCAAGGTCACCGCGCTCAAGGCACACGAGGTGCAGATGGTCGACGGTCGCTTCGAGAAGGTCGAAGGCAGCGACTTCGAACTCGAGGCCGATCTGGTGCTGCTCGCGATGGGCTTCACCGGTGCCGAGAAGCCCGGTCTGCTCACCGATCTCGGTGTCGACTTCGACCAGCGCGGCAACGTCGCCCGCTCGTCGGAGTGGGCCACCAACGTCGACGGTGTCTTCGTCGCCGGCGATATGGGTCGCGGACAGTCGCTCATCGTCTGGGCGATCGCCGAGGGTCGCGCGTGCGCCGCTGCGGTGGACAGCTTCCTCGAGGGCGAGACGGCACTGCCGGCGCCGATCGCGACCACCACGATGCCGCAGCGCTGAGCGCGGGAATCTGCCGGCGTCCGAGTGGCGCCGGAGAGTTGAGCGCTCCAGCGTCGCAGCGCTGAACGAGGTACGA
>NZ_JBKFBA010000001.1:203554-212428 GCF_053345925.1 Rhodococcus sp. C26F | reverse complement strand
CCCAGTGGCATTCGTGGGGTGGCGTTCGTGAGTGGGGTCAGGCGTCGACGAGCGACGCGGAATCGGTGTCGGATGCGGTGGCCGGTGCCGGTTCGGCCGGCGCCGGTTCGGGTGTGGCCACCTCGCGCCGCCGCGCGAGGAGGCGATCCACGGCCCACGATCCGGAGCCGAGGAAGATCAGGACGAACATCGCCCAGCAGAACAGCGCGGCGGATTCACCGTCGTTCTGGATGGGCAGTGCCCCGTCGGCCTGGTGGCCCCAGAAGTAGGCGTACGCCATCGATCCGGAGCAGAGGAAGGCCGCGAGCCGGGTGCCGAGGCCGACGATCAGTGCGGTGCCGCACACGACCTGGATGATCGCACCCCACCAGCCGGGCCATGCGTCGAGTTGTGCGGTGGCTCCGCCGTAGGGTTCCGCCGGCCACGCCCACAGGCTCGTGGTGCCGTGGCAGAGGAACAGGAAACCGACGACGATGCGGAAGGCGGCGACGGCGTGATCGCCGAAACGGTCCGGCCAATGGCGCACTGAGTTCATCACGTGCGGAAGTAAAGCATGCCTACCCTTACATGCGGGGTGCTTGGTCATCGTTCCTCCGGTTTCGGTGGAGCTGCCCCCGCTTTCCGGGGGTGGATCCACAGAAATCCGCTCAACAGGGACCACCGGACACGCTGCGCTTGTGATATTTCCGTGTCGTCGGGCGTCGCACCCGTTATGGTTCTGCGCATGACGGCTACGAGACGTGCACTGGCGACGGTCGTGATGGGTGCGGGTGCCGTCGTAGCCGCCGTCGCGGCGGCTCCCGCCGCGGCCGCGGACCCTGCGGACGCGTGCATCCGCAACGGTGGCGGGCTCGTGACGATCGACGGCGCCGAGCCCGTCCCACCGGTTTTCGGATTCGACGGTCCCCGCCTGCTCGGACTCCAGGGCGGCGTCGGCAACGCATGCATCACCAACGTGGGTCCCGGCGCCGTGACCGTCACGCATCCCGAGGGACGTGTCCCGGGACGCACCGAGGTGTCCACCGCGCTCGTGGAGATGCGGGTCGACGGCGGGCTCGGCAACGTCGCCGTCACCAATGTCGGTACCGGGGCGGTCACGGTGCACCGGACGGAGGTCACGCCCGAGCCCGTTGCGGCGCCCGCACAGGCTCCGCTCCCCGGGATGCCGGAGCTGATCCTCGACGCGGGAACCGACGGCGTCTTCGTCACGAACGTCGGTACGGGCGGTGTCACGGTCGTCGACCGTGCCGTCGCGCCTGTGGACCTCCCGGCCCCGCCACCGCCTCCCCCGGGTGCGGTCGTCACCGATCCGTTCAGCGGAAACATCTATGTGACAAACCTCTTCGGGCCCGACATCGTCGTCGCGGAACCCGCCTCGACCGCCGAAGGGAGCGTGGTCGAGCGGCCGGTCCCGGGAACGGCAGTCGACTACGGGACGGGCAACGTCTTCGTGACGAACATCGGCGGGGGACAGGTGACCGTCGTCCGCGGCTGATCCGCCGGCCCCGTCGTTTCCCGACAACGTTCCGGACTCGGATACATCACATCCGGTTCACGAATATGTCATCCTTCTACTCGATACTGCCGGGGAGGGACGCGGCACCAGGACAGTAGCGGGGCGGGGACATGGCTATGAGAAGAGTGTGGGCGGCAACGGTGGCCGCAGTGGCGGCATGTGCAGCAGTATTCGTCGCAATGCCTGCGGCGCAAGCCAATCCGTCCGGATGTCCGACCCTGAACGTGGTCGCTGTGCCTGGAACGTGGGAGACCTCGAACACCCCCGACCCCGGCCGCGGGAACGGCATGCTCGCCCAGGTTACGTCCAATCTTCCCGCCGGGGCCCGCGTCGACTACGTCGCGTATCCCGCCACGGCCTTTCCGTGGGAGGGCGACGTGTACGCGGCCTCCCGCAACCGCGCTGTCGACAACGCGCGCGGCATCATCGCGGCCACCGCCGAGCGGTGCCCCCTCACGAACTTCGCCCTCGTCGGCTACAGCCAGGGTGCCGATGCCGCAGGCGATCTCGCCGCCGAGATCGGCACCGGGCTGGGAGTGGTCGGTCCGCACCGCCTCGTCGCGGTGGGTCTGCTGTCCGATCCGCGCCGCTCCGAACTCGACCCGTTCGTCGGTCCGCCCGTCGCCGGCACCGGTGCGGGAGGTGCCCGCGCGGGAGGCTTCGGATTCGTAACGCCCAACGTGCGCACCATCTGCGCGGTGGGCGACCTCTACTGCTCGACGCCGCCGGAGGACTTCGTCACGCGACTGGCCGGCTTCCTCGCGATCTCGGCGGGCAGCCCGTTCGAGCAGCTCGAGAACTACCGCGACGAGGCGACGGCGCTCTACAACGACATCATGACCGCCGGGGGCATCCCGATGCTGCAGCTGCAGCTCACGCCCGAGGCGAACGAGCTGCGCGAGCAGAAGATCCGCACCTTCTACGAGTCGCAGATCCACCAGGACTACTCGAACTACGTGGTCGACGGTCGCGGAACGACGGCCACGCGGTGGCTGCACGACTGGATCGCCTCGAAGGCCTGACCATCAATCGATGTCGAATCGTGCGCCCACACGCATGACACGGGGCGCGAAGCGCATCAGCCACTTGCGGACCTTCGCGCCCGGGGCGACCGTCACCACAGGCTTGTTGTGACGGACCGCCCCGACGATCGCCTTGGCCACCTTCTCCGGCGCGATGTGCAGGCGCCGGTACATCGCGAGGGTGCGGGTGCGTCGCGCTGCTCGTAGTTCCTTGTTCGGCGCGACGTACTCCGTCGCCCGGGTGAGGTTGGTGTCCACCAGGTCGGGACACACGACGGTCACGCCGATCCCGTGTTCGAGCAGTTCGGCGCGCAGGCACTCCGACAGCATGAACACCCCGGCCTTGCTCGTCGTGTAGGCGGCGAGGTTGCGTTGCGGCATGTACGCCGCGGCCGACGAGACGTTGACGATCTGCCCGCCCGTGCCGGCGTCGATCATCTGCTCCGTGAAGGCGCGGCAGCCGTAGACCACTCCCCAGAAGTTCACGTCCATCACGTTCTCGAAGACGCTCTGCGGAGTGTCGGCGAAGGCACCGATGACACCGATGCCCGCGTTGTTGACGAGCACGTCGGCGACGCCGTGCCGCTCGCGAACGGTCTGCGCGAACTTCCGGACCTGCTGTTCGTCGGAGACGTCGAGTTCGTAAGCGTGAGCGGCGCCGCCGAAGACGGCCTCGGAACCTCCGGCACCGGGAGCCGGGACGTTCACGAGCGCCACCGTCTCGCGGGCGCTGTCGAGATCCTTGTCTGCCACGACGACGATGGCACCTTCGGCGGCGAAGGCGATCGCCGAGGCCCGGCCGATCCCGCTACCACCACCGGTGACGACGACGAGGGCGCCGGTCAGGTCGCGCAGGCGGCTGCGTAGTGCAGCGCCGGCGCGCCAGCGGCGTATCTGGGCGATCCGAGAGGTCACCCCACCATCGTGACGCACTCGCCGCGTGTGGTCCGGTCAGTACAGGAACTCGCGGTAGAGCTCGCGTTTGCCCGGCTCGGCGTCGGCCGGGATCTCGATCGAGTGGAGTTCGGCGTGCATGTCGCGCATCGAGGGGACCGCCGCGCGGTCGGGATAGGTCGACGGATCCCACAGCTTGGCGCGGAGCAACGCCCGCGCGCAGTGCAGGAAGACCTCGTCGATCTGCACGATCACAGCGAGCTGCGCCGGCTTGTTCTGCAGCGACAGCTTCCCGAGCAGGTCGGGGTCGGTCGACAGCGTGGCGCGGCCGTTGATCCGCAGCACCTCCTCGTCGCCGGGTACGAAGAACAGCAGCCCGACGTGAGGGTTCTCGAGGATGTTCCGGTACGAGTCGGCGCGGCGATTGCCGGGCCGGTCGGGCAGCGCGATCGTGTGGTCGTCGAGGACGAGCACCGCCGACTCGATGTCGCCGCGCGGCGAGCAGTCGCAGTTGCCGACGGCGTCGGCGGTGGCGATCGTGAAGAACCGCGCCAGCGACAGGAAATGCCTGATGAGCGGCGTCAGGTGTGGTCGCGCCTTGTCGACGATCGCCGGGTGCGGAATGCCCAGGACGGCCTCGAGCTCGTCCTGTGTCCGTATCCCGCCCTGTACGAGTTCGTCGATCCTGTCCGCATCCATCCGGTGCACCTCCGGCGGTGACCGTATCAATCCTGCACGGGAAGATCACGTCGGCGTCCGTGTCATGCCCTGGTCAGGGGCTGCACAGTCGATTGCTTCCGGTCACCGGGACGACCCGGGAGGCAGGACTCCGGATCCCGGTAGAACGGGTGGCGACGCCCCCGCCCGGAAGGATCGAGATGACCGACTCCGCCCTGCTGGCCTCCCTCCTCGAACGCGTACAGCTCCTCGAGGACAAGGCTGCGATCCACGAGGTCCTCACGGCCTACGGCCCGGCCGTCGACGCCGGTGACGCCGAGGCGGTGGGGGAACTGTGGGCCGAGGACGCCGTCTACGACGTCGACATCCGCCTGATGGAGGGTCGCGACGCCATCATGAAGATGGTGCGCACCCGACCGCACCAGGATTACATCGAGGAGGGCTGCGGTCATCTGCTCGACCCGGTGCACATCCGGGTCGACGGCGACACCGCCGTCGCGACCTGCCACTCCCTGCTGCTGCGCCGCAACGCCGATTCGGATTCGTTCCGGGTGTGGCGGGTGAGCGCCAATCGTTTCGAACTCGCCCGGATCGACGGCAGCTGGAAGATCGTGCGCCGCACGTCGCGGTTGCTCGACGGCAGCACCGCCGCCCGCGACCTCCTCGCGAGCGCACGGCGCTGAACCCACGACTCGCTGGTGGGCCGCTGGGGGCTCACCCGCGGCCGGCTCCCGGGGCGCTCAGACGCGCAGGGTGTCGCGTACGTGCCCGGTCTCGTTGATCGACGCGACGCGACGCGCACCGCTGCGTGAGACGAGGATGCGCGTCACCGACGCGTACTCGATGGGGAACATCAGCGGCCGGGGCAGCTCGAGCAGGTGCTGCAGCACGATGTTCACGACCCCGCCGTGGACGAACAGCGCCACGGTCTCGGCGTGGTCGCACGTGTCCACCACGTGGTCGATCCCGCGCAGCACCCGCGTACGGAAGGCGTCCCCGTCCACGAAATCGGGCAGGTGACCTGCCAGGATGCGCTTGTAGGCAGCCGGTGCGACGTCCTTCGCGGCGTCGATCGTGAAGTAGTGGTCGTGGCCGTAGTCGTACTCGGCGATGTCCTCCATCTTCTCCACGTCGAGCCCGCGTCGTTCCGCGACCGGCTCGGCCGTCTGCAGGGCCCGCAACTGCGGGCTCGAGAACAGGCGGGTGATGTTGTACGGGGACAGCGCGTCCGGCAACCGCGACGCCTGGAGACGACCGGCCTCCGTGAGCGGCGGGTCGGCGACCCCGGTCTCGGCGCGGGCGTTGTTCGGCTCGGCGTGGCGGATCAGGAGTAGCTGCACGACCTCACGATGCCAGGTGGAGCGGTTTCACGTGAAACCACCCATCAGGAGCGCCGCGGCTTCGTGAACGGGAACGCCAGCGACTCGCGGATGCTCCCTCCGAGTACGAGCATCACGATCCGGTCGACACCCATACCGAGGCCGCCGGTGGGAGGCATCGCGTATTCGAGTGCTTCGAGGAACTCCTCGTCGAGTTCCATCGCCTCCTCGTCACCGCCCGCGGCGAGCAGCGACTGCTCGGTGAGGCGGGCACGCTGGTCGAGCGGATCGGTGAGCTCGCTGTAGGCGGTCCCCAGCTCGACACCCCAGGCCACCAGGTCCCACTTCGCCGCGACACCCGGCTTGCGGGGGTGCGGCCGGGTCAACGGCGACACCGAGGTCGGGAAGTCGGTGTAGAAGGTGGGGAACTCCGTCTTCGATTCGACGAGGTGCTCGTACATCTCCTGCGCGGTGGCGCCGGCGTCCCAGGCAGGGTTGTAGGGGATCTCGTGTTCGTCGCACAGGCGTCGCAGGACGTCGACGGGGGTCTGCGCGTCGACGAACGTCCCGAGCGCCTCGGAGATCGCGTCGTGGAAGGTCTTGACGGGCCACTCGCCGGAGATGTCGATCTCGACCGGGGTACCGTCGGGTCCGGGCCGCAGGATGATCTCGCGTCCGTGTGCCGCGCGGGCCGCTGCCTGGATCAACTCGCGTGCGACCACCCGCATCTTCTCGTAGTCGCTGTGCGCCTCGTATGCCTCGAGGATCGTGAACTCCGGGTTGTGCTTGAAATCCGCACCCTCGTTGCGGAACACCCGGCCGATCTCGAAGACCTTCGCCATGCCCGCGACGCACAACCGCTTCAGATACAGCTCGGGGGCGATCCGCAGGTACAGATCGGCGTCGTAGGCGTTGATGTGCGTGATGAACGGTGCGGCGTTCGCGCCGCCGTGCACCGACTGCAGGATGGGGGTCTCCACCTCGAGATAGCCGCGGGCCTGCAGTTCGTCGCGTAGCGACCGCACCACCGCGCTGCGTGCCGCGAGGTGGTCGCGTGCCCCGCGGTCGATCGCGAGATGCAGATAGCGTTGCCGCACGCGGGCTTCCGGGTCGACGAGGCCGTGGTACTTGTCGGGCAGCGGATGCAGGCACTTGCCGTCGATGCGCCACGAATCGGCGAGCACCGAGATCTCGCCGGTGCGGCTGCGTCCCACCTCGCCCGACACCTCGACGAGGTCACCGAGGTCGAACAGGAAGCGTTGTCCGGCAACCCGTTGCCGGTCGACGAGGATCTGGATGTCGCCCGACCAGTCGCGCAGCACCGCGAACAGCACACCGCCGAAGTTGCGGATGCGCAGCAGGCGTCCCGCCACGGTCACCGGGGTGCCGGACTTCGCGGCCCGGGCCTCGGCGGCCGTGTGGGTCGGGGGATGCGCGACCGGATAGGGATCGACACCGTGTTCGACGATCCGCTGCAGGGTGTTCATCCGCACCTGGACCTGCTCGGGGCGGCGACGTCCGTGCGCGACGGCGGGCGTGCCGTCGGCGAGTTCGACGCCGGGTGCGCTGCCGTCGTCGTGCAGTTCCGCCGCGACCACCTGGTCCTCGGGGAACGCCGAATGTGTTCCCGTGTGCTGCTGGGTGTTCCGGCGACCGAAGGTGGGGAGGGTGAGGAAGCCCTCGGCGATCGCCGACGCGAGCGCGACGCGCGGGATGAGCCGGTTGTCGCGGAAACACAGGAAGCGGGGCACCCACTCGGGGTGGTACTTGACGTTGGACCGGTACAACGCCTCGAGCTGCCACCACCGTGAGAAGAACAGCAGGATCGACCGCCACAACCGCAGGATCGGGCCGGCACCGATCCGCGCGCCCTCCTCGAAGACCGACCGGAAGACCGCGAAGTTCAACGAGATCCGCTCGACGTCGAATTCGGCACCGCGTGAGGCGAGCTCGGAGACCATGAGTTCGACGACGCCGTTGGGGGCCTGCGGGTCGCGGCGCATCAGGTCGAGCGACACCCCGTCCGATCCCCAGGGCACGAGCGAGAGCATCGCGACGACCTTGCCGTCCGCGACCGCTTCGACGAGCAGGCAGTCGCCGTCGAGCGGATCGCCGAGTCGGCCGAGGGCCATCGAGAAACCGCGCTCGTTCTCGGTGTCGCGCCAGGCCTCGGCGCGCTGGATCGCCGCCGACAGCTCGATGGGCGACAACTCGCGGTGACGCATGATCCGTGCGGTCACACCGTGTTTGCGGGCGCGGTTGACGGCCTGCCGCACCGGTCGCATGTCGCGTCCGGCGAGACTGAAGTCGCGGGTGAGCAGGACGGCCTCGTCGCCGAGCTGCAGCGCGTTCAGGCCCGCACGGTGGTAGGCCGTCGCACCGTCCTCGCTCGCCCCCATCACCGCGGGCGTCCACCCGTAGGCACGGGCGAGATCGAGCCATTCGTCGATGGCGTGCGACCACGCCTCCTGGTTGCCGATCGGATCACCGCTCGCGAGGCACACCCCGAGTTCGACGCGATAGGTCACCGCGGCCTTGCCGCTGGGGGCGAACACCACGGCCTTGTCGCGGCGGGTCGCGAAGTAGCCGAGCGAATCGTCGCTGTGGGCGAGCAGGCCGCGGATGGCCGATTCGTCACTGCCGGTGAGCGCATTGCTCGCTCGCTGCGAGCGGAACAGCACCACGACGGCCGCGAGCACGGCGAGTGCACCGAGCAGGCCGAGGATCGTGTTGACCAGCCCGTTCGGGCGACCACCGAACTGGTCGTTGTCGATGAACGTCAGTGCGGTGACGCGGTTGAGCGCCCACAGGAACCGGTCGGGAGGAGGCAGGGTGCCGGGGAACAGCTCCACCAGGCCCCAGCCGATGAGCGTCGCGACGACCAGGCCACCCACGAGCACACCGAGTGCGGCCCAGACGTTTCCGCGCCGCACGCGCGTGTAGAACTCGGGATAGGACAGCAGCAGGAGCGCGACGATCAGCAGGTGGACGACCAACGCGACGAGGTGGTTCGGGTCGCGCTCGACGATGCTCATCACGAGATTGGTGATGGTGAATCCGCCGAGGTAGATCGTCAGGATCCACCATGCGATGCGTTTGCGGCCGGCGACGGCACCGGCGAGCAGGCCGAGGACGAGAGCGAACGACAGGCTGGTGTCGGGAGCGTCGAAGTAGTACTCGTCGAGATATTCGCGCGGGGCGTGGATCCAGTAACGCAGGGTCGGGGAGATCGACCACAATGCGACCACGACCGCGTAGATGCCCAGGATCAGGCCGAGGACGTGCGGTACGGCGGACAGACGTCCACCGACGCGGTCGGTCAGTGAGGGCCGGGAGGGCGGTCGGGCGTCCTCCACCGGACGCGGGCGCTCGACAGGAGCGGCGGAATCCGCAGACATGGAATAGAACGGTAACGGGCAAACGCGGCAGCCGTGGGACGAACGGC
>NZ_JBKFBA010000001.1:168225-203549 GCF_053345925.1 Rhodococcus sp. C26F | reverse complement strand
CCGTTCTCATCCGCTCATGCGCCCGTCAGGAGCACTGCGCGCTCACGAACACTGCGCGCTCATGAGCGCGGCGCCCCCGCGGTCGCGACGTCCTCGGTGGCGTCGGGCTCGGACGGTTCGGTCCGCGCCAGCTTGCTCGGCCACCAGATCTTCTTGCCGATGTCGATCGTCAGGGCCGGCACCACCAGCGACCGCACGAGCAGCGCGTCGAGCAGGACACCGAAGGCGACGATGAACGCCAGCTGAGCCAGGAACAGCAGTGGGATCACCGCCAGCGCCGAGAACGTGGCCGCGAGCACCACGCCGGCGGACGTGATGACACCACCGGTGACGGTCAGCGCCCGCAGGGTGCCCGCACGGGTACCGACCTTCTTCGTCTCCTCGCGGACGCGGGTCATGAGGAAGATGTTGTAGTCGATACCCAGCGCCACGAGGAAGACGAACCCGAACAGAGGCACCACCGGGTCGGCGCCCGGGAAACCGAACAGGTGGTTGAACACGAGCGACGAGATACCGAGGGTCGCCGCGAACGAGACGATCACGGTGAGCATCAGCAGGATCGGTGCGACGACCGCCCGCAGCAACGCGATGAGCACCAGCAGCACCACGAGCGTCACGACCGGGATGATGACGGTGCGGTCGCGGGTCGCGGTGTCCTTCGTGTCGAGGTCGACGGCCGTGGGTCCGCCGACGAGTGCCTCGGACCCGGGCACGGCGTGCACCGCCTCGCGGATGCGTTCGACGGTCTCCTCGGCGGCGAGGGAGTCGGCGGGATCCGACAGCGTCGCCTGCACCGCGACCAGTCCGTCGACCACGCGCGGCGCGCCGTCGGGGCCGGGGACGGGCTGGACGGTCGTCACGCCCTCGACGCCCTCGGTGGCGCCGACGACACCCTCGAGCGCGCCTTCGCGGGCGACGACGATGCTGGGCGAGCCGGTGCCGGCGTCGAAGTGCTCACCGAGCACCTCCTGGCCGGACTTCGAATCGGTCTGCAGGAGGAACAGATCCGAGGACGCGACACCGCTCGCCTTGAACTGCGGTGCCAGCAGGGCGAAGGCGACGAGCACGAGGCTGCACACGATCCAGATGGGACGCGGCTTCGACCCGACGAAGTCGGCCACCCGGCCCCACACCTCGTGGGACTTCTGCATGTCGTCGGCGTCGGCGTTGGCGTCGTAGGCCGGGCGGGTGGGCCAGAACGCGACGCGGCCGAGCAGCACGAGCGCTGCGGGCAGGAAGGTGAGCGATGCGAGGAACGACGTCGCGATGCCGATGGCGGCCACCGGGCCGAGACCGCGGTTGGAATTCAGGTCCGACAGCAGCAGACACAGCACACCGAGGATGACGGTGCCGGCCGACGCCGCGATCGGCTCGATCGAGCCGCGGAGCGCGCTGCGCATCGCGGCGTACTTGTCCTGCTGCAGTCGCAGTTCCTCGCGGTACCGGGAGACCAGCAGCAGCGCGTAGTCGGTGGCGGCGCCGAACACGAGGATGAACATGATGCCCTGGCTCTGGCCGTTGAGCGCGATCGCTCCGGCGTCGGCGAGCACGTAGACCAGCAGGCTCGCGAGGGCGAGTGCGAACAGCGCCGAGATGATGACGACGAACGGAAGGATCGGGCTGCGGTAGACCACCACGAGGATGACGAGGACGACACCGCCCGCGACGAGCAGGAGCAGTCCGTCGATGCCGCCGAACGCCGACGACAGGTCGGCGGCCTGCCCGGCGGGGCCGGTGACGTAGACGGTCAGGCCGTCCGGTGCGCCTTCGAGGGCCGTCCGGAGTTCCTCGACGGCCTCCTGGACCTCCCCGGAGGCGTCGAGCGGCACGATCATCTGCGCCGCTGCGCCGTCCTCGGACGGGATCGGCGGCGGTCCGGCCGATTCGGTGGCCAGGAAGGCGAGGTCCTCGTCGGTGATCCCGCCGTCGCGTTCGGCGACGACGATCGCGGGGATGAACTCGCTCTCGTTGAACTGCGCGTACAGCTCGTCCGCGCGGGTGGATTCGGCCGATGCCGGGAGGAAGGTGCTCGCGTCGTTGGAGGCGACTTCGCTGAGCTTGCCTGCGAACGGGCCGCCGCCACCGGCGGCCACGAGCCACGCGATGAGCAACAGGGCGGGCAGGAGCCACCGCCATCGGCTGGTTCTGCGTGGGGGCTCGGTAGCAGTGCTCAAGATTCCTCCTGGCGTGAGCGAATGTGTCGGAACTAGATTATTCAGCGTGCTGAACGATAGGGGTGGAGACGACCTCGACGAGTGGCCCACCGGACGTCTTCTGTCCACCGCGGCCCGGCTCGTCGAGCAGGCATGGGAGCAGTCCTTGCGACGACGAGGGCTCACCCACGCGGGGGTGATCGCACTGCACGCGGTGGCCCACGCGCCGCTGTCGCAACGGGAGATGGCGCGCGCGTGCCGGGTGACCGACCAGACCATGAGCCGGACCGTCGATCATCTCGTCCGCGGCGGTTTCGTCACGCGCGCGGTCGACCCGGAGGACGAGCGGAAGATGCGGGTGGAGATCACGCCGTCGGGCGTGGACGCCTACCGGCGCGTGATCGAACTCGAACGCGACGACGCGCCCGGTGGTGATTCTCCGGTCGCGGTGTCGGATCCGGCTACCCTGCGCCGGCTCCTGCTCGAAATCGTTCGTTCGCACAGCACTCCTCGCGACAGCCCCGGGGGTACCCACGATCGGGAGAGTCCACCCCTCCACGGGATGTGAGCTGCCACCCTCCCCGGAAAACGAGAAGATCCGTCCGGAGCGCGCGCGGTAGGGTGCCGCATGGTCTCCGCCCCCCGGACCCACGCCGACGTCGTCTCCGCACTGCGAGCAGCCGGGTGCGTGTTCGCCGAGGAGGAGGCGCAGCTGCTCGTCGAAGCCGCTCCCACACCCTCGGATCTGGAGCGGCTCATCGCGCGGCGGGTCGGCGGCGAACCCCTCGAACACGTACTGGGACAGGTCTTCTTCCACGGCAGGCGCATCGCGGTGCGAGAGGGGGTGTTCGTCCCCCGTCGCCGTACCGAGTACCTGGTGGACTGCGCGATCGACCTCGTGCGGCCCGGCGCCGTGATCGTCGACATGTGTTGCGGGTGCGGTGCCGTCGGTGCCGCGCTCGCCACCGCCGTCGAGGCCTGCGAGGTCTATGCGGCCGACATCGATCCCGTCGCCACCGCGTGTGCCCGCCTGAACCTGCCGCCCCACCGGGTGTTCGCCGGCGATCTGTTCGACGCCCTGCCGGGCACGCTGCGCGGTCGCGTCGACGTGCTCGTCGCCAACGCGCCCTACGTGCCGTCGGGTGCGATCGGGTCGATGCCGCGGGAGGCGCGCTGCAGCGAGCCGCGACATGCACTGGACGGCGGACCCGACGGACTGGACGTCCACCGCCGGCTCGTCGCCGGCGCGGGCCGGTGGCTCACCGAGGGTGGGTCGCTGCTCGNCGAGTCGGCCGCGTCGCAGGCGCCCGTCGTGCGCGACCTCATGACCCGGGCCGGACTCGACGCCGACACGCGGGGTTCCGAGGAGGCCGACGCGACGGTCGTCATCGGCACCCGCCGATGACGTGCTCGCTGCCGCGAACATGTCAGTCGAGCGGCAGCTGAGCGAAGATCGCGGTCGGCTGGGTCGACCCGCCCGTCGGTTCGACGCTGAAGGCGAGCGCGGTGGCACCCGAGATGTCCTCGAGCACCGCAGTCGTCGACGGCGCGACGTCGTCGGGCGTCATCGTGCCCGCGGGTTCCATCCCCTCGGGACCGACCAGCCACATCTGGTAGACGCTGCCCTCGGCCGGCGGGGCGACGTTGTTCATCACCAGCACGCCCGCGTCCTCCTCCTTGGAGAACACCACGGTCGCGGTGCCGCCACCGTCGAGCTCGCCCGACGAGGTTCGTACGTCCTCGGCGGCGAAGACCCGCTCGCTCGTGCCCGGCTCGGACGTGGTCTGCCACTGACCGGCCACCACGACACCGCCGATCGCGACGATCACGGCTGCTGCCGCGGCGAGCAGGAAGTTCCGCCGCCGGGCCTGGCGGCGCTCGTCGAGGGAGACGGGCGGGGGAAGGTGATCGTCCTCCGCCCGAGGTGCCTCGGTCGCCTCCGGCTCACCGGGTCGTTCCGTGTGCGTCTTCTCGGCGGGCGTCTTCGCGGGGAGTTCGGCGTGGACCAGATCGAGCAGTCGCACCCGGAGTTCGGGCGGCGGCTCGGTCGCGGTACCGGCCGACATCGCTGCGAGGGTCTCGTGGACCTCGCGGACCTCGGCGTCGAACCGTTCGGCCACCTTCGGGTCTGCTTCCGCGAGTCGCTCGGCGAGCTCCCGACGCTCGTCGGGCGTGACGGCATCCAATGCGAAGACGGGTGCCATGTCGAGCAGATCGCGCGAGGAATCGTTCGCCTCGTCAGCCATCCACAGTCACCCCCAGACAATTCTTCAGTCGTTTCAGGCCGTCCCGGATGCGCGACTTGACCGTCGGCAACGGGGACGAAAGTTCTTCTGCCACTTCGGTATACGTAAAGCCTCTGTAGTAGGCGAGCTCGACCGAGCGTCGCTGCAGTTCGGTGAGCGAACCCAGACACTCGTTCACCCGGCGGCGATCGTCGCGCTGCGCGACCTCCTCGCTCACCGAGTCGAAGGCCGCGTCGACGTTCGTCGAACCGTAGTGCGACTCGCGGTCGGCTCCGGACTGCTCGCTGCGGACCCGGTCGACGGCGCGCCGATGGGCGAGCGTGATGATCCACGACAGAGCGGAACCCTGACGGGGGTCGTACTTGTCGGCCGACCTCCACACCTGGAGGTAGACCTCCTGGGTGGTCTCCTCGCTGTAGCCGGGATCCCGCAGGACCCGCAGCACCATGCCGAAGACTCGGGAACGCGTCGCGTCGTACAGTTCGGCGAACGCCGTAGGGTCTTGCCGGGCCACCCGCCCGAGCAGTTCGCCGAGGGTATCGGTATGGCCTCCGACGCCGGTCATCGGCTCAGTCCGCTCATCGGGGGAAAGCCTAGCCGGGACATTCCCTCCACTCAAGGCAACCGTGTCGACCACGAGCGTCACCCCATCCACATCCGAGCACGTAGAACAGTCGTGAGATCGACGGGCAGCCGTTCGCCGCTGACGGTCGCGGTGAACACCGGGACGCCGGGCCGCCGCAGGGCGACCGAAACCGCGAACATGTCGCCGGCCCGGGTGATGACGTCGATCTCGTCCGAGCGCAGCGTGTAGCAGTGCCGTCCGTTCCGGCGCGAATGGATCTCCGCGACCACGCAGGCCAGGGAACCGCTCGGATCGTGGCACCAGAACAGGTTCAGCGGATCCGATCCGAGACCGAGACGCCGGATGTTCAGCAGCGCCGTGATCCGCCCGCCCGGAACCCGCACCCCGTCGGCCACGAGCTGATCCTCGACGCGGCCGCGAAAGGTGTCGGAATCGCTCGCGACGAAGTGGTCCCACGGCTCGAGCCGAATCAACGTGCGCAGCCACCAGGACAAGGGCGTCGTCTCGTCGACGTCCATGACCCAGCTGAAGCCGCGGTACTCGAGCGAGGGGCGCTCGGACGAGCCCTGCGCGTGGCGGACGAAGGTCCGGTAGATCGCCGGCGTGATCGCCTCCCGGCCACCCCGGAACTCGACGTCGTCGCCGATCATCGCGACTGCGCGGGGAAGGTCAGGATGCATGGTCGTCTCCGGGGCACGTGGTCGGCTTCCCCGACAGTGTGCACGTGAGGAAATCGGCGGTGGTGTCGGCCCACCAGCGCGGGTCGGTGAGGAGGAAATGTCCGGCTCCGGGCAGGGGCCGCCAGCGCGTGTTCACGCCCCGGTCTCCCGCCGCCATCGTCTGGCTCTGCGCCATCCGCGGATCGGTCCGGGTGTCCTCCGTACCGTGCGCGACCAGCAGGTGCCGGCCCGCAGGGATCAGGTCGGCGTCGTCGGCCGGCCACCACGGCGCCAGGGCGACGAGCGACTCGACTCCGTGCTGGGCCGCGAGATGCGCGATCGCCCGCGCACCCATCGCGTGCCCGACCAGCCCGAGCCGGACGTCCCCGCGGCGTCGGATCACCGACTCGATCGCCCGCAGACCGTCGAGGACCGGGCTCATGTGATCGTCGTTCCACCCGCAGTACCGGTAGTCGACGAGGTCGACGGCGATGTCGTACTTGCTCAGCCGCAGGCGCAGGGCATCGGTGAACAGACGCATGCGCAGCTGCGACAGATGCCACGGACGTGGCGGTGTGGTGCCGACCGGACGCCCACCGGGCAACACGAGTACGTGAGCCGGTCGGAGATCCTCGACGTCGTCCATGACCTGCATTCGGAGCCGACCGCAATACGGATGGGTCGAACACCGGATACCGATCCGAGAAAAATTCTCTCGATCCGACCCATCCGGGCCGCCCCGAGATTCGAATGACCGGTGACACACCTGATCGACGTGGCCGTTTCCGGCCACGGCCTACGAAGGGAACCACAGTCATGAACATCACTGCGCGCAAGAGCCTGGCCGTCGTCGGAATCGGTGCGATGTCCCTGCTGGGTGTCGCGGCGTGTTCGGATGATTCGGGCACGGACACCACCGACACCACCACGATGGAGACCACCCAGGAGACAATGCAGGAAACCACTACGGCTGCAACCGGAACCGCAGCCCCCGCTGCCGGTCCCGTCGGACCGGGCTGCGCCGATTACGTCGCCGCGAACCCTACCGGCCCGTCGTCCGTCGAGGAACTCGCGAACCAGCCTGTCGCCGAGGCCGCCGGGAACGTGCCGATCCTGACCACTCTCACGCAGGCCCTGTCCGGCCAGCTCAACCCCGACGTCAACCTGGTCGAGACGCTCAACGGTGGCGAGTTCACCGTCTTCGCGCCGGTCGACGACGCGTTCGCCGCCCTGCCGCCGGAGACCGTCCAGACGCTGCAGACGGATTCGGCTCTGCTGACCGACATCCTCACCTACCACGTGGTTCCCGGTGAGCTGACCCCGGCCGATATCGCCGGCACGCAGACCACCGTCCAGGGCGGCACCGTCGAGGTCGCCGGCGAGGGTGAGATGTGGACCGTCAATGACGCCAACGTGATCTGCGGTGGCATCGAGACCGAGAACGCCACCGTGTACCTGATCGACGGCGTTCTCATGCCCCAGCAGTAACCGATACCGGACGACGGAAAGGTAGAAGACATGCGTAGGTCCCGACACGGCGTTCGGGGGCTTGCGGCGGCGTTCATCGCCGCCGCAGGCGCGCTCCTGTTCGCCACGCCCGCCGCCGCAGCGCCGCTCACCCCGGTTCCCGAGCTCGACGTGAACCGGTATGTGGGGCAGTGGTATCAGCTCGCTGCCAATCCGGCTCCCTACAACATCGACTGCGCTCGCGACACGACGGCGTTCTACACGCTGCTCGACGAACGCAACGTGCGCGTGGAGAACTCGTGCACCACGTTCACCGGTGATCGTCGCGGGATCATCGGGAACGCCCGCGTGAACGACACTGCCGCACTGCACGTGTCGTTCCCGGGGGTGCCGTTCCAGGATTCGCTCGACGGACCGAGCAACTACATCGTCACGTACCTCGCGGACGATTACTCGTGGGCATTCGTCGGTGACCCGACGCGCATCTCCGGATTCGTGCTGTCGCGTTCGCCCGTCGTCAGCGACGACGCGTGGCGCGAGATCCGGAACGTCGTCGAGGCGAGCGGGTACAACTCGTGCCTGATGCTCACCTCGCCCACCACCGAGGGACTGCAGGAGATAAAACCGCTCTGCACCGTGTAACTCTCGGGACGATCGGGGTGGTGTGCGGATCCTGAGGAAGATCCGCACACCACNNCCGAGAACATCCGCTCGCGAATTCGCCATCCGCTACAGCAATTTGCCGCAGCGGATGGCGAACAACGTAACGGATCGCTCTAGCGGCCGGCGGTGCCCGCGATGTTCTCGAGCATCCCCCGGAAGATGATGCCGTGGAAGGGGACCAGCGCGTACCAGTAGAGACGGCCGGCAAGTCCGCGCGGGAAGAAGATCGCCCGCTGGTGCACGCGCGACCGGCCCGACTCCAGAGGTTCGACCCGCCATTCGAGCCATGCTCCGCCGGGTGCCCGCATCTCCGCGCGCAGGCGCAGCAGCGTCGGGCGTTCGATCCGTTCGACGCGCCAGAAGTCCAGGGCGTCACCGGTGTGCAGTGTCTTCGGGTCGCGGCGACCCCGGTGGAGTCCGACGCCGCCGACGAACCGGTCGAGCCAGCCGCGGATGGTCCACGCCAACGGGAAGGAATACCAACCGTTCTCGCCGCCGATGCTCTCGACGACGGCGAACACCTTCTCCTGGGGCGAGTCCGACTCGAGTGACCGTTCGTCGGTGAAGACGACCTCGCCGGCCCAGTCCGGGTCGGACGGAAGCGGATCGGCGGGTGCACCGACCGGTGATGCGTTCGTCCACGTCGTCTCGATCTCTCCCCGTTCGATACGGCCGAGGGCGAGCCGGACGGCGTCGCGATAGCCGGTGAGGCCGGATTCCGGTGGGGGGATGATCGAGTCGATGTCGTGGTTGCGCATCACCGCGTCGGTGGACAGCGATTCGAGGAGCGCTCGGCCGAGAGGCGGAGGAATCGGCGTGACCAGGCCGATCCACAGACCGGCGAGCTTCGGGGTGAGGACGGGCAGGACGAGGATCCGGCGTTTCGTCAGACCGGCGACCTCCGAGTACTGCTGCATCATCTCGCCGTACCGCAGCACGTCGGGCCCACCGATGTCGTAGGTGCCGCTGCGGGGGAGAGGTGCGTCGGCGGCGGCGACCAGATAGTGCAGGACGTCGCGCACCGCGATGGGCTGGATCCGGTTGTTCACCCAGCGCGGGGTCGTCATGACGGGGAGCCGGTTGCTCAGATGCCGGATCATCTCGAACGACGCCGAACCCGAACCGATCACGACCCCGGCTTGCAGCACGAGCGTCGGCACACCGGAATCCGTCAGGATGCGTCCGACCTGGGCGCGCGAATACAGGTGCGGTGAGAGATCACCCGACTCCGGGTGCAGCCCACCGAGGTACACGATGCGGGAGACACCGTTGTCGCGTGCCGCGTCGGCGACGTTCTGCGCCGCTCGCTTCTCCGCGTCGACGAACTCGTCGCGACCACCCATCGAATGCACCAGGTAGTACACGACGTCGATGTCGCGGCACGCCGCGCGCAGCGATTCGGCGTCGTCGAGGTCGCCACGGACGATCTCGACGTCGTCGGCCCACGGCACGTCGCGCAGTTTGTCGGGGCTGCGCGCGAGCACCCGTACCCGGTAACCCGCCTCGAGCAGGCGCGGAGCGAGCCGGCCACCGATGTAGCCGGTCGCTCCGGTGACCAGGACACGCTTTCCGCTCACGGCTCCTCCAGGATGTGGCCGAGTTGGTGGCGCAGCGACGCTTCGAGATCGGGACGCCGGAACCGGTGCCCGGCGTCGATCAGCGCTTTCGGGACGACGAACTGATCGGCCTGGGCGACCTCGCGTACACCCTCGTCGCCGAGCAGCAACCGGGGGCCGAAACCGGGGACGGGCAGCAGTGCGGGGCGGTGCAGCACCGACGCCAGTACCCGGGTGTACTCCTCGTTGCGCACCGGTTGCGGTGCAACGGCGTTCACCGGTCCGGTCAGGCCGGGGTCGGTGAGGGCGCGGTGGTAGACCTCGAGGAGGTCGTCGATGTCGATCCAGGAGAACCACTGCCGGCCGTCGCCGATCCGGCCACCGAGACCGCTCGCGAACAGCGGCCGCATCAACTGGAGCGTTCCGCCGCGGGGTGTCTGGACGATGCCGGTGCGCACGTGCACGACCCGCATGCCCTTCTTCTCCGCGGGATGTGCCGCGGCTTCCCAGTCGGAGACGACGTCGGCGAGGAAACCCGTTCCACGTGATGCGTTCTCGTCGAGCGGTGTGTCTCCCCGGTCGTAACCGTAGAGGCCGATCGCGGACGCGGAGACGAAGGTCGCGGGACCGTTGGGTGTCGTCGCGGCGAGTTCGGCGAGTCGGCGTGTCGGTTCGATGCGGCTGTCGCGGATCGCGGCCTTGTGGGAGTCGGTGAACCGTCCCGCGATCGACGCGCCCGCGAGGTGGACGACGGCGTCGACGCCTTCGAGCAGGTCGGGCGCCGGATCCTGCGGGTCCCAGCGTCGTTCGTCGGGGCGCTGCGGTTTCCGGCGCACCAGGCGGACGACCTGGTAGCCACCCGTGGACAGGAAGGCCGTCAGGGCGGTACCCACGAGTCCGCTCGATCCGGTCACCGCGACCGTCCCGGGTCGGATGCCCTGCGCGTGCGACCAGCGGTGGCTCGCGAGATCGTCGGCGAGCTGGCGGTGCCGGTAGCGGAAGGTCTGGGTGAGGAAACGGCCCGGTACCGGCGTGTCGACGCGATCGGTGACGCGGGTGCGGAATTCGTCGACGACGTCGAAGCGGTGTTCGTGGCGCCACGAGCCGATGACGGTGGCGGGGCGCGACAACAGGCCGTCGTGGGAGAGTTCGTCGACGAAACGTGCTGGTGGGTCGTAATCCTCGGGTCTGTGCCGGGAGATCCAGCGCAGACCGCCGGGGAGACCGAGGACGGCCGTGCCGGATTCGAGGGAGTCGGCCTCGGCGACGACGTTCATCGGCTGCCAGGGCGGGATGAGGCGGAGGATGGCGCCGGGACGGGAGTGCCAGTCGAACACTTCGTCTCGCGGTGCGTCGACGACGCTCGAGAATTCGATGCCCATGCCCTACCTCCCGTTCGCAGGCTGCTCACCCGGTGGTCGCGGCGCCGGAGCGCCCAGTGGTCACGGCGCCGGAGCGGACTCCGGCGCCGTATCCACTCAAGCAGGGAGGACGCTGATCAGGAACGTGTATGCGTCGACGAGCGGGTTGTGGATGGCCATGAAAGCTGCTTCGACGAGAGCGCGCACTGCGGTGTCCTTTCGTTGGGTGTACAGCGAACACGTTGTCCGTCCAGAAGTTGTTCGGAGCACCGCCACGACCGGATGGGTCGTTTCGCCGTCTTCTTCATCGGGGTGAGCGAATCCGCTCGTATCTGTCCAGAGCGACGCGACGTTCGTGTGCGTGATCGACGACCGGTTCCGGATATCCGTCCGGAGGGCCGTCGGGCAGGCTGTGCACACGAGCGCCGTCGATGCTCCGCAGTTCGGGTACCCATCTGCGTACGTATTCACCCGTCGGATCGAACTTCTCGCCCTGCCGGGTCGGATTGAACACCCGGAAGTAGGGAGCGGCGTCGGTGCCGCTGCCCGCCGTCCACTGCCAATTATGTTGGTTGGAGGCCAGATCGCCGTCCACCAGATGCTTCATGAAATGTCGCGCCCCGCGCCACCACGGCAGGTGCAGGTCCTTCGTCAGGAACGACGCGACGATCATCCGCACCCGGTTGTGCATGACGCCCTCTGCGAGGAGCTGCCGCATCCCGGCGTCCACGATCGGGAATCCCGTGCGGCCCTCGCACCACGCGGCGAACAGGGCGTCGGCGTCGGGTCCGGAATCGTAGGTGATGGCGTCGAAGTCGCTGTTGTAGTTGGTCCGGGCGGTCTCGGGCCGCTGGAACAGGACGTCGGCGTAGAAGTCGCGCCACGCCAGTTCGCTGCGGAAGGTGACGGCCCCCTCGTCCGACCGGTTCCTCATGTCGTGCAGCAGGGTCCGCGGATGGATGCAGCCGAACTTCAGATAGGGCGACAGGCCGCTCGTGCCGTCGTAGGCCGGCCGGTCACGGTCGGTGGCGTACCGCTCGAGACCGTCGTCGAGGAATTCACGCCATCGCTCCAGTGCGGCCGCCTCTCCGGGGGGAGGTGTGGGTTCGTCGCCGGCTTCGGGAATCGGCACGCGTGCGGAGCAGCCGCTCGGGTCGACCCAGTCGGCGGTGTCCGGTCCGGTCGCCGCGGGTGTGTGCCATCCGTGGTCGTTCCAGGCGCGGCGGAAGGCCGAGAACACCTTGTATGCAGTGCCGTCGGGTTTCGTCACGCGGCCCGGCGTGACGGCATACGGCGAGCCGGTGGCCACCAGCGGGACGTCGCCGAGCGCTTCGGCGACCGCCCGGTCGCGTCGCGTGCCGTAGGGACCGTGGTCGGAACTGATGTGGACCGCGGCCGCATCGAACTCGGCGGCGACTTGCGGCACCAGCATCATCGGGTCTCCCTGGACGACGAGCAGGCGCCCGCCGAGATCCCGGTCGAGGGCTCGCAGGCATCCCATGAGGAAGTCGCGCCGGCGGGCCCCGGACGGGCGGAGCAGTGCGTCGTCGAGGACGAACAGGGCGAGGACGTCGTCGGCGGCCTCGGTGGCGGAGAGCAGGGTGGGCAGATCGTTCAGTCGGAGATCACGACGGAACCAGATGATGCTGGGGCGGGCCATGGCTCCAGTGTCGGGGACAATGGGTGCCATGTCCGACGCATTCGATGTACCGATCCGTGACGAGTCGATCCGGCTCGGTCAGTTCCTCAAGCTCGCAAGCCTCATCGAGTCGGGTGCGGAGGCCAAGGAAGTGATCGCCGACGGGCTGGTGTCGGTCAACGGTGAGGTGGAGGTGCGTCGCGGCCGTCAGCTGAAGGTGGGCGACGTGGTGGAGATCGCCGGGGCGAGCGCGCGGGTCGCGCACGAATAGCGGGTCGACCCGCGCGCTCGGCTGATCAGTTCTCGGCGCGGACGACGACGCCGTCGGAGTCGCTGTAGACGATCTCGCCCGGGTTGAACGTCACGCCGCCGATCTCGACGGGCACGTTCTTCTCGCCGGAGCCGGTCTGGGTGCTCTTGCGCGGGTTGGTGCCGAGGGCCTTGATGCCGATGTCGAGTGTGCGCAGGATCGCGGAGTCGCGGACCGCGCCGTTGACGATGACCCCGGCCCAGCCGTTGTCGACACCGCGACCGGCGATGATGTCGCCGACGAGCGCGGTGTGGATGCTGCCACCGCCGTCGACGACGAGCACGCCGCCGTTGCCCGGCTCGGAGAGGGTCTGCTTGACGAGCAGGTTGTCCTGGAAGCAGCGGATGGTGGTGATGGGGCCGACGAACTCGGTGCGGCCGCCGAACTGGATGAACTGCGTGTCGCAGCTGCGGATGTCCGGGCCGATCTCGTCGGCGAGGTCTGCAGTGGCTGTGAAGGCAGGGGCGTCACTCATGGTGCGAGGATAAGTGGACACGCTGCCCCGCACAGTGGGAAGGTCCGGTCAGGACGCGCGACCGAAACGGCGCTCGTAGTCCTCTCGTTCGCGCGCGGCGCGGGCGCGTGCCTTCGCGCTGAGCAGTTCCGGATCGAGACCGTGCTGCTGGAGGCGGTGCCGCTGCCAGATGGGCATCAACGCCACCGAGAAGTAGACCCACGGCAGCAGCAGCAACAGCATCATCGCGATCGGGATCCACACCGGCCCCGGGATCAGCAGGAACAGCAGGAGCAGCGGGATGATCGGCAGGTTCCATCGCAGCAGGTAACGGCGTGTTCCGCCGGGGCCCAGGACGTCGTCGCGTACCCACTCCCGCATCTCGGGCGGTAGCGCGCGACCGAACATGTAGCCGATCCGCTGCAGGAAATTCGGTCGTGCACTACTCATCATGAGACCCAGGATAGGCCGTCACCCTTCGTAGAGGCCTGCCAGCCTGTCGGCGAAGTTGTCGACGACGACCTTCCTGCGCAGTTTCATGCTCGGCGTCAGATCGCCCGATTCGACCGACAGTTCACGCTCGATGATCGTGAACTTCTTGATCTGCTCCCACCGGTTGAGCTGCAGGTTCAGCTCGTCGGTGTATCCGGAGATCAGATCGTGGGTCTTGTCGTGCCGTGCGATGTCCTCGAACGATCCGCTCACACCGTTCTTGTTCGCCCACTCGCCGATGGATTCCGGATCGAGCGCCACCAGCGCCACGCAGTAGGGCTTGCCCTCGCCGTAGACGACGATCTCCGACGCGTACGGGCACATGCCCTTGAAGGTCGCTGCCAGCGACGACGGGGCGACGTACTTGCCCTGCGACGTCTTGAACATGTCCTTCTTGCGGTCGGTGATGCGCAGGTACCCCTCGTCGTCGAGGCTGCCGATGTCGCCGGTGTGGAACCATCCGTCGTCGGAGAGCGACTCGGCGGTCGCGTCGGGCCGGTTGTGATAGCCGGTCATCACACCCGGGCCGCGGACGAGCACCTCGCCGTCCTCCGCGATGCGGACCTCCGTGCCCGGGACGGGCCAGCCCACCGTGCCGATGCGGTTGGCGTAGGGACGGTTGACGAACGTCGCGGCCGAGGTCTCGGTGAGGCCGTAACCCTCGAGGACGGGGATGCCGACGGCGTCGAACCACTCGCCGACCTCGGGGTTGAGCGCCGCCGAACCGGAGATGAAGAACCGCAGGTGACCGCCGAAGCGTTCGCGGATGGTGGAGAAGACCAGCTTGTCGGCGAGGCCGTGCTGCAGCTTGTCGAGCAGTCCGGGCGACCTGCCGGCCTGCTTCGCCATCGACACCTTCCGGCCCACGCCCACGGCCCAGTCGAAGATCTTCTTCTTGGCGCCGCCTTCCTCCTCCATCATTCCTTCGACGCGCGCGTGGGCCTTCTCGAAGATGCGCGGAGCCGCGCCCATGAAGGTCGGGCGGACGACCGCGAGGTTCTCGACGATCTTGTCGACACGTCCGTCCACCGCGGTGGGAAAGCCGATCTGCAGGGGGAGGGTGAGCAGCACCTTGCCGAAGACGTGCGACAGCGGCAGCCACAGATACTGCAGGTCGTCGGAGCTGAGCATGTGCAGTGCGTCGATGGCGGCGGCCTCGTAGGTCCACGCCGAGTGCGGCAGGCGCACGCCCTTCGGCTTGCCGGTGGTACCCGAGGTGTAGATGAGGGTGGCCAGGTGCTCGGCCCTGATGCTGTGGATGCGGTTGAGCACCGCTCCGGAGTCCTCGGCGAGCAGGCCGCGGCCCAGTTCGGCGAGTTCGTCGAAGTTGATGACCCAATCACCGTCGCCGGTGCCCTCGACGACCACGACCTTCGCCACGTCGGGCAGATCGCTGCGGTGGCTCACGAGCTTCTCGACCTGCCCGGCGTCCTCGGCGATGACGATCCGGCTGCCGGAGTCGGCGACGATGAACGCGACGTCGTCGGCGTGGGTGGTGGGGTAGACGGTGGTGGTCGCGGCGCCCGCGCACATGACGGCGAGGTCGCCGAGCACCCATTCGTAGCGGGTGGACGACGCGAGGGCCACGCGGTCCTCGGCCTCGATACCCAGGGAGATCAGGCCGGCCGCGAGCAGTCGTACCCGATCCCCGGTCTGTTCCCAGGTGACCGACGTCCAGCCGTCCTTCCCGTCGGGGAAGCGGAAGGCCTCGGCGTCGGGTGTGGCGGCCACTCGATCGAGCAACAGGCGGGCGACCGAGGGGGCCCGTTTGTCGATGACCGCTCGGTCGACCTTTTCCTCGGAGACGCGCGTCGTTGTCGTCATATGTCGAAGTCTAGGTAGCGGAACCGTCCTTCTGGCGAATATAAGTAGGAACTTATATAGTGGGTCCATGCACGGGTTCGAGGTCCTCGCAGATCCGGTTCGCCGCCGCATTCTCGAACTGCTCGCGGGCGGTCCGCAGGCGGCCGGTGAGATCGTCGCGACGATCGGCCGGGAGTTCTCGATCTCCCAGCCGGCGGTCTCGCAACATCTCAAGATCCTGCGCGACCAGCGGTTCGCCGCCGTCCACAAGGACGGCACCCGCCGCTACTACGAACTCGATCCCGCGGTCCTCGTCGAACTCGAGGACTGGCTCGCGGGCTTGCATCCCCCGGTCTTCGCGGCGCTGGACGCGCTGGAGACCGAGATCGCGCGCGGCAAGCGTGAGCGGCGGAGCCGCGACGCCGTCCCGCCCGCGGTCCCTGCTTCCGACGAGAGAAGGAAATCCTCATGAAGAACGTGATCACGAGCAACGAGACGAGTCGCCGCACGGTCGGTCGTCGCACCGTCGAGGGCCACGAGGCCAAGGTCGTCACGATCTCGCGCAGCTACCGCACGAGCGCCGAGGACCTGTGGGAGGCGTGCACCGACCCGCAGCGCATCCCCCGCTGGTTCCTGCCCGTCGAGGGCGACCTCGAGGTCGGTGGCCGGTACCAGCTCCAGGGCAACGCCGGCGGTGAGGTCCTCACCTGCGAACCGCCCCGGACGTTCACGGCCACCTGGGAATTCGCTGGTCGCGTGAGCTGGATCGAGGTGTCGGTCCTGCCCGAACCGGGAGACCGGGCGCGCCTGGAACTGACGCACATCGCCCACCCCGACGAGCACTGGGAGCAGTACGGACCCGGCGCGGTCGGTATCGGTTGGGACCAGGCGCTTCTCGGACTCGGACTGCACATCGAAACGGGAGAAGCGGTGGATCCGAAGGAATTCGAGACCTGGTCGATGTCCGAGGAAGGTCTGCAGTTCGTCCGCGACAGCAGCGCGGGCTGGTGCGAGGCCGACATCGCCGCGGGTGAGGACCCCGAACAGGCACGCGCAGCCGCCGAGCGGACGAGTGCGTTCTACACGGGCGGATAGAACCGGGTAGAGCTGCGTCTCCGACGCAAGTGGGTCAGGCGGCGTCTCCGACGCCGATCACGTCGAGGTCGTGGCCGATGACGAGGCGCCCGTCGAATCCGGCGCCGCATCCTTCCCAGGTGGAATCGGGCCGATTGCCCGGGACCATATGCGAGAGCACCAGGGTTCCCACGCCGGCTTCCTGGGCGATCGGGCCGAGATCCTCGATGAGGGTGTGGGATTGGACGAGGTGCTGGTAGAGCCCTTCCTGAGCATCCGTGCGGGGTTCGGGGAACAACGATTCCGGCCAGGCGGGGTCGATCACCTCGTGCACCAGAACATCCGCTCCCCGTGCGAGTTTCACGAGATTGGGGGTGGGGCCCGTGTCCCCGGAGAAGACGATCGACCCGTCGTCGCTGTCGAAACGGTAGGCGAGAGCCGGAAAGACGGGAGCGTGGTCGACCAGGGTCGCGGACACCCGGACACGGTCGTCCTCGAAGAAGGTGAACGGTTCCATGTCGGGACACGGATTGCCGTTCGGATCGGTGAGATACTGCGCCGGTACCGGAACGTCGAAAGCCTCCCACAAGGCGTCGGGCGCCGGCTTGCGGTTGTCGAACAGGCGGTCGTTGAAGTCGGTGGCGAACGCCTGCACGAGCAGGTCGGTCATCTCCCGGGTGCCCGGTGTCGGATTGCCCGGTGCCACAGGTTCCGGTGCGGGGCCCTCCCCGAACAGGGGTGGAAGTACTCCGCGATTGCCCGGGCCGTAGACGGGGATCTTCTCCACGTGCTGCAGTCCGTTGTAGATCCCCTCGGTGAGGATGTTGTTGAGGTCGACGACGTGATCCGAATGGAGATGCGTCAGGAAGATGCCGCCCAGCGCGTCGAGGGGGCCGTCGAGGTCGGTGGCGAAGTTGGGTCCGAGTTCCGCCCCGCGTAGGCGTCGCATGACACCGTGACCGGCGTCGACGAGGTAGTACCGGTCTCCGACCACGACGGCGGAGGAGATGCCTTCGCGTTCGCTCCCGGGCCAGTAGGGAGGACCACCCGAGGTGCCGAGCAGGACCAGGCGTGTCCGTTGCCCTCGATACGGCTCCGGCGTGAACCGGCGATCGGGCGTAGGGGCCGCAGCAGCGGTGTCGGCACCGGGACTGCATGCGGTGGCCACCACGGCCGTCGCGCCGACGGCGAAACTGGCCAACAACTTTCGTCGGGATACTCCGGCCGTGTGCAGCCGTCCCAGAACATCACACATGTACACGCTCCCCTCCGGTCGCGTTGCCGCGAACCGTTCCGCGATCCGATGTGACGCAGACCATATGGCCGGGGTGCGAGGGCGTCGATCCGGTGAGCGCGGTCGTGATCCGGTGAGCGCGGTCGGGCCGAACGATCGTCTGATGTTCGTGCCCGGCCGTTCGTGTTCAGCCGTCCGTGTTCAGCCGTCCGTGCGTCGCCGCTGCCGGGCGTTCGCGTGTGCGGCAGCCGAACGCAGTACCTGCGGCGTGCGTCGCGCCGCCCGGAGAACGGCGCGGTCGAAGGGATTGAGCGAGGCACGTTTCCGTGGCGCCTGCAGGGACGGCTGCCCGCCGGTCAGGGCGAACAGGTGGACCTTGCCCGGCACGCCGGCGAGCCGGTGCGAGCCCCGGTCGGCGAACTGCAGTCCCGATCCGCCGGCCAGCTCGCGCACGTGGCTCGAGACGAGCACCTCGCCGGGACGTGCCGCCGCGCCGATGCGCGCCCCCACGTGCACCGTCAGGCCGGTGACGTCCGTCCCGGTCGGCTCGACGGTGCCGGCGTGCACCCCGGCGCGCACCTCGAACCCGAGGCGGCGGGCCTCCGCGACGATCCGCGCCGCGCACTGCACGGCGGCCACGGGCCCGTCGAACAGACTGAAGGTGCCGTCCCCGACGGTGCTCACCAGCTGCCCACCCGCTTCGGTCACGGCGAACCGCACGTCGCGTTCGTGACGCGCGAGCAGGGCCCGGTAGGAGGCGTCACCGATGCGTGCGAGGAGCTTGGTCGAACCGACGATGTCGGTGAACAGGGTCGCCGCGAAACGTCGGCCGGCATCGACGGGTGGGACGGACCCGCGGACGAGTTCCTCGACCATCGTCTGGACCTGCGACCACGCTTCGCCGAGTGCGGCGCCACGCGGTGACGGCCGGGTGATCACGAGCTTTCCGTGAGGCACCAGATCGGCCAGATGTCTCGCAGGACCCACCGGTATCGAACCCCCGGCGACCAGCACCACCTTCGTCGGGCACTGCACCGAGCCGAGGGCGTGCGAATAGTCGATCCGCAGGCTCGCCTCGAGGTGCGCGCTCATCGTGCTCGGCGACGCGGAGCACCGCTCGAGCATGGCCATCAGCCGGCGGTTGTAGGGACTGTCGACGTGGCCATCGGTCAACGACACGGTGCGTCCCTCGCCCCAGTGTCGGACGGCGTCGCGCCACAGTTCGACGAACTCGGCGATATCGGGCTCCGTCCACCCGTGCGGCGGCCGGTCGTAGTCGAGCAGCGGTTCGCAGTACGGTGCGATCAGCATCAACGCGTTGACCCGTTCGGGAGCGGTCGCCGCGACGAGCACCTGGGGACCGCACGTGCTGTGGATCCCGACGAGGGTGGCGTGCCGGATCTGCTCGGCGTCCATGACGGCGAGGACGTCCTCGGCCTGCTGTTCGATCGTGGGCACGTGGTCGACGGGATCGGAGAGCCCGAAACCGCGGCGCTGGAAGTAGACGGCGCGCGAATAGGTGGCGAGGCGTTCGAAGAGCGAGTGCATGTACGGATCGGTCCACAACAGGTCCAGGTGCATCTGGACCTCGAAGAACCACACGACGTCGGTGGGACCTGTTCCGATCACCCCGTAGGCCAGGTTGTGACCGTCGCGGGGTAGATACCGGGTCACCGGCAAATCCACCAGTCCAGCCTATCGAGGGTAGAACCGAAGAGGTCGTGTTCCGACGAGGGGGCGGCTGTGTAGAAATTGCTTAATCCGGCAATCCGGTCGTCGGATCCGTCGGATGATGAATTCCGCGGAGAAGGGATGGACCATGACACGTTCGTCGGAAGCGGGCGATCTAGGGCGCCGTATGGCGCAGCTCGCTCGCGGTTTCTACCACCCGACGGATCTCGACGAGACCCTGCGTGGCGTGACGGCGGCCGCGGTCGAACTGGTGGAGGGGGCCGATTGCGCCGATATCCTCATCGTGACCGGCCGCAAGCAGTTCCGCTCCCTCGCCGCGACCTGCGAACTTGCCGAACACCTCGACGACATCCAGGAGCAGTTCGGTGAGGGGCCGTGCCTCGATGCGAGCGCGAAGTGCCTCGTGGTGCGCTCCGACGATCTGCGGAAGGAGACGCGCTGGCCGCGTTTCGCGAAGGCCGCGGTGGAGGCGAACGTGCTCAGCACGTTGTCGTTCCAGCTGTATCTCGATCAGGAGAGCATGGGTGCGCTGAACATGTTCTCCTCCCGGGCCGATGCGTTCGATCCGCTCGCGGAGGCGACCGCCGAGGTCCTGGCCGCTCACGGGGCGATGGCGATGAGTGCGGCGCGCACCCAGGGGCAGTTCGCGTCCGCCCTCGCGACCCGCGACATCATCGGGCAGGCCAAGGGCATGATCATGGAACGTTTCGGCATCGACGCCGTCGCAGCGTTCGAACTGCTGCGCAGGCTCTCGCAGGACAGCAACGTCCCGCTCGCCGAGGTGGCCCAGGGAATCGTCCAGGCAGGGCCCGAGCAGCACGACGATCGGGAGAGCGGGCTCGACGCCGCGCCTGTGTGACAGCACACACCCCGCCCGGGTAGGTTTGGTGAAACCGCAAGTACTACTCACCGGTAGGGGTGCATCATGCCAGCTCCGAGCGCTGCGACCTTCCAGCGTCTTGCCGACCTCATCGCGATCCCCGACGCCGCCGAGCGGACCACCCGCCCCGTCGTCGAGGCGTTCACCGGACGGGAACTGGCCACCGTGCCGGTCGGCACGGCCGAGGACGCGAAGGCCGCGATCGACCGGGCCCGCACCGCGCAGGTCGCGTGGGTGAAGCTGCCCGTCGAGAAGCGCGCCGCGATCATGCACCGCTACCGCGAGCTCGTGCTCTCCCGACGCGAGCAGCTCATGGACATGGCGCAGGCCGAGACCGGCAAGTCCCGCGTCTCCGCGCAGGAAGAGGTGCTCGACATCTCGATGACCGCGCGGTTCTACGCGCGCGTCGCACCGAAGCTGCTGCGCCCCCGCAAGGCCACGGGCATGCTGCCGGGCCTGACGAAGACCACCGTCCTGCACCATCCCAAGGGGGTCGTCGGCGTGATCGCGCCGTGGAACTACCCGATGACGCTGGCGGTCTCGGATGCGATCCCCGCCCTGCTCGCCGGCAACAGTGTGGTGCTCAAGCCCGACAGCCAGACGCCCTACTGCGCGCTCGCCGTCGTCGAACTCCTCTACGAGGCCGGTGTTCCCCGCGACGTCTTCGCCGTGGTCACCGGGCCCGGCACCGTGGTGGGCACCGCGATCGTCGAGAACTCCGACTACCTGATGTTCACGGGTTCGTCGGAGACCGGGCGTCTCCTCGCCGAGCAGGCCGGCCGGCGCCTCATCGGGTTCTCCGCCGAACTCGGCGGCAAGAACCCCATGATCGTCACCTCCGGGGTGAACCTGCGCGAGGTCACCGACGCCGCCGTGCGGGCATGCTTCTCGAACTCCGGGCAGCTGTGCATCTCGATCGAGCGGATCTACGTCGAGAAGTCGATCGCCCCCGAGTTCATCCGGATGTTCGGGGCACGGGTGCGCGAGATGTCGCTCGGTCCCGACTACGACTTCGGCACCGAGATGGGCTGCCTCATCAGCGAGAGCCAGATCAAGACGGTGAGCCGGCACATCGAGGACGCCGTCGCCAAGGGCGCGACCGTCGTCGCCGGCGGGAAGACGCGGCCCGACCTCGGACCGCTGTTCTTCGAACCCACCGTGCTCACCGACGTGCCCGAGGACGCCGAGTGCTACCGGAACGAGACGTTCGGCCCGGTGGTGTCGATCTATCCGGTGGAGAACGTCGAAGAAGCGATCCGCGAGGCCAACGACACCGAGTACGGGCTCAACGCGTCGGTGTGGGGCGCGACGAAGGCGCAGGGCGAGGCCATCGCCGCGCGGGTGCGTGCCGGCACGGTGAACGTCGACGAGGGATACGCCCCGGCATGGGGCAGCACCGACGCACCGATGGGCGGTATGGGCATCTCCGGCATGGGACGCCGCCACGGCGCGGAGGGCCTGTACAAGTACACCGAGGCGCAGACGATCGCGACGACGCGCCTGCTCAATCTCGACGGCCCGCGCGGACTTCCGCGGCGGGTGTGGGCGAAGATGCTCGCCCCCTTCGTCAAGTCGATGCAGTGGCTGCCGGGTCGCTAGGAGCCGGATCGTTCTTCCGCACGATGGTGGTCGCGAGGGGCTTCTCGACGACGAGGCACAGCAGGACCCCCGCGACCACCACGAGCGGCGCGATGTACAGGTAGATCGGCACGAGCGCGTCGTTGTACGCCTCGAGGACCGGTTGCCGGAGCGCGTCGGGCAGTGCCCGGACCGCGCCGGGGGTCAGCGAATCGGGATCGTCGATGCCGGTGCCCGACAGTCCACCGGCCAGGCGCGTGGCGAAGACACTGCCTACGACTGCGGAACCGAGGGTCGCGCCGATCTGGCGGAAGTAGTTGTTGCCCGCCGTCGCGGTGCCGACCTCCTCGACGGGGAAGGAATTCTGCACGACCAGCACGAGAAGTTGCATGGACGTGCCGAATCCGACGCCGATCACGGCGAACCAGCAGCCCAGCACCCAGATCGGGGTGTCCGCCCCGAGGGTCGACAGGAGCACCAGACCGGCCGTGACGAAGACCGATCCGATGATCGGGATCCGTTTGTAGCGGCCGGTTCTCGTCACGTACCGTCCCGCCAGCGTCGATGTGAGGAACAGTGTTCCCATCATGGGGAGCATCAGCAGGCCGGCGGCGGTGGCGCTCACGCCCGCGACCATCTGGAGGTAGGTGGGCATGTAGGCGGCCACGCCGAACAGTGCGACGCTCATGACGAATCCGGCTGCGGTGACGAGATCGAAGTTGCGGTCACGGAACAGGTGCAGGCCGATCACGGGTTCGGCGGCACGTCGTTCCACCGCGACGAACAGCACCGCACCGACCGTGGTGGCGGCGATCAGCGCGATCACGACCGGCGACGACCACGGATAGCGTGAACCGCCCCAGGTCGCGACGAGCACGAGAAGTGTCGTGACGACGGACAGCACGGCCATGCCGAGCACGTCGATCCGCCGGCCCGAACCGGAGACGCGGGGCAGACGCAGGAAGACCAGCGCCGCGACGACGGCGACGGCACCGAGCGGCACGTTCATCCAGAACACCCACCGCCAGCCGGGACCCTCGGTGAACCATCCGCCGAGCAGCGGCCCGGCCACCGACGACAGGGCGAAGACGCTGCTCATGATGCCGAGATACTTCCCGCGCTGACGAGCGGGGATCACGTCGGCGATGGTGGCCTGCGACAGCACCATCAGGCCGCCACCACCGGCGCCCTGGACGGCCCGGCCGACGATGAGCCACGTGATGTCCCCGGCGAGAGCGCCGATCGTGGATCCGACGACGAAGATCGTCAATGCGGTGATCAGCAGCGGCTTTCGGCCGAAGAGATCACCGAGTTTGCCGTAGGCGGGCATGGTGATCGTCGACGCCAGGATGTAGGCGGTGATGACCCACAGCATCCGGTCCACTCCGTGCAGTTCGCCGACGATGGTCGGCAGGGCGGGATTCAGCACGGTCTGGTTGAGCGACGCCGCCAGCATCGCGAGCATGAGACCCGCGAAGACGAAGGTGACCCGCGAGGTGCTCTGTTCCGCTGCGGGCGTGTATCTTTCGGTCTCGTCCCGGAGGGGGTCGGTCACGGTCGCGTGACCTCCCGGAACAACAGGCAGGTGCGGTGCAGGACCGAATCGGCATCGGTCTCCGTCTTCCCGGGGGCGGTGAGCAACGGGCGCAGCGCGGAGCGCATGAGGGCGCCGGCGACCGTGACGATCATGTCGGCCGCACCTTCGACGTTGCTTGCGGGCACCGGCGCTCCGTCCGCCGGCGGTGTGGCCGCGAGTCGTTCGGTGACGAGTTCGGCGACGACGGCCTCGACGTCGTCGATGTGCTGGAAGCGTCTGCGCGCGAGCTCGGGATGGCGGTCCATGAGGGCGATGTACTCGTCGTAACCGATCGCGCGACGGCTCGCCGCGGCGCGGAAGACCGCAAGGAGCAGGAAGGCGACCTTCTCCACGAGGTCGTCGCCCGGCGTGAAGTCGAAACCGTCGGCGACGGCGTCGTCGATGACGGGGGAGGACAGGCCGAGCACGGCGTCCTCCTTCGACCGGAAGTAGTTGAAGAAGGTGCGTGGAGAAACCTCCGCTTGTTCTGCGATGGTCTCGACGGTGATGTCGGACAGGCGGGTGTGGCGTGCTGCGGCTTCGGCGGCGGCCAGGTGGATCGCCGTCCACGTGCGCACGCGTTTACGTTCGCGGTGGGAGAGCGTCATGGTGCGGACGTCGTCCGCCGCAGCTGCAGTCATGAAGTTTTACAGTAGCGCAAATTCTCGAAATCGTAAACTATGTTCTTTAGTATGAGAGTGGCATTCTCTCATCGGTTCTCCCTGCAGGGTCGCGCATACTGATCGCCATGTCCGCGACCGGGATGGCGAACGGGGTGCTGGGGATACCGCTGACCACCCCGACGGCGACCGTGGTGTTCGCGATCCTCGCCGTCATCGGGCTGATCGTGTTGCTCGTCCGCCGCTACCGGGCGTGGTTCGTACGGGGAGTGCCCCTCGCCGTGACGGTCGCCCTCGGCCTGACGGCAGTGGCCGCGCTCCTGGTCGAGAAGGTCTGGAAGCCGTTCCCGGATCGTCTGCCGTGGGCGGTGTACGGATGGGTGGCAGTGGCACTGCTCGCCGTCTCGCTGTTGAGCGGACGATGGTTCGTGCGACGTCGCGACCGGGCCCGCCCACTCGTCGCGACGGCACTCGTGGTGTCGGCGGTACTCGTCGTGATCTCCGCCGCGGGCCGGATCGACGCGGTCTACGACGCCTATCCCACCGTTCGGGCTGTTCTCGGAATCAGCGACTACCGGACCGTCCCCTTCGACGACCCCTCTCTCCGAGCATCGCAGACCGTGCCGGTGGAGGACTGGTCGGCGCCGGACGACCTGCCTGCGACCGGGGCGGTCACCTCTGTGACGATTCCCGGAACGGTCTCCGGATTCCGGGCGCGGGAAGCCCGCGTCTATCTCCCGCCGGCCTACTTCTCGGATCCACGACCGGAACTGCCGGTGCTGGTACTGCTCGCCGGACAGCCCGGCAGTCCGGAGGACTGGCTCGTGGGCGGACATCTCCCGTCCACCATGGACGCCTATGCCGCGCAGCATCACGGCCTGGCGCCGGTCGTCGTGCTCGCGGACGGCACCGGAGGTCAGTTCGACAACCCGTTGTGCGTCGACTCGCATCTCGGCAACGTGGCGACCTATCTGGCCGTCGACGTTCCGGCGTGGGTACGGGACGACCTGCAGGTCGACGACGACCCACGGGCACGGGCCGTGGGCGGACTCTCGTACGGCGGAACGTGCGCACTGCAACTCGCGACCACCCGGCCGGACGTCTACCCGACCTTCCTGGACATGTCGGGACAGGCCGAGCCGACCATCGGTGACCGGGCGTCGACGATCCGGGACGTGTTCGGTGGTGATGCGGAAGCATTCGCGCGCAACAATCCTGCCGACCTGCTCGCACGCAATCGGTATCCCGATTCCGCCGGTGCTTTCGTGGTGGGACTCGACGATTCCGAATACCGTGCCGGGGTGGAACAACTCGCTTCGGCGGCTCGGAGCGCGGGGATGCACGTCCACCTCACCGAACTGCCGGGCACACACAGCTTCGCCCTGTGGTCCGCAGGGCTCGAGAAGGAGTTGCCATGGCTCGCACAACGGCTCGGGCTCGGCAACTGATGCGCCGCACAGGGGCGGGGGTGCTGATGTCCCGCACAGGGACGGTGGTGCTCCGGGCGCCCGTCTCGTGCGGACTGCTCGTGCTGATCTGGTTCCTGGCGGTCGTCACCGGTTCTGTGAGGAGCGGGCCGTCGCACGCAACGGCATCCGAGATGTCGCTCGGGATCCCGAATATCACCGACGGCCACCTGTGGACACTGTGGACTTCAGGGTTGTTCGCCTCCGGTCCCGGTGAGTATGTGCTCGGAAGCATTGCGATCCTCGCCGTCGCGGTGCCGGTCGAACGTCGCATCGGCAGTCGCAGGTTCACGCTCGCCGCGCTCGTCTCACAGGGCCTGGGCGCGGCACTCGCATTGCTCGTGGCTCAGGTCGCCTCCCTGGTGCCGAACCTGTGGGGCAGGGAGCTGCACACCCACCTCACCGAGGACCCGCTGGCGTGGGTGCTCGGCGTCCTGCTCGCCTCCACCACCGCGATGGGCACCCTGTGGCGTCGCCGCATCCGGACACTCCTGCTGGTGTTCCTGGTGACCGCAGCCTTGTTCGCCGGACACCTGCAGGACGTGAACAGGGTGACCGTCGCGCTGGCCGGGTTGCTCGCCGGCCCGCTCCTGTTCGGACGCGGTGTGCGCCGTCCTGTGCTCGGCGGCACCATCCGGGAGCGCCGCACGCTCGTCGCGCTCGTGGTCGCAGCGAGCGTGCTCGGCCCGATCTTCGCGGCGCTCTCCCCACACTCGATCGGACCGCTGTCCGCGCTACGCGAGCTGTTCGAGCAGGTTCCCTACACCCCGCGAGAACTCGTCGAGGTGTGTGCCGATCCCGCGCTGCACGACGAGTGCAGGAAAGGGCAACAGGCCCTTCGGCTCTCCGGTGCAGGTCCGCTCGTCGCGAATCTCATGCCGTCGGTACTGCTGCTGATCGGTGCCGAAGGGCTGCGTCGAGGGCGGCGGGCAGCATGGTTCCTCTCGGTCGGAGGACACATCGTGCTGATCGTCGTGGCCGCCGCGAGCACGATCGTCCGCGTGACCGAACAGGACGAGACCCGCTCCCTGCTGTACGGAATCCACCGGCACAGCTCCGTATCCATGGAACTCGCGCCGCTCCTCGCGCTGGTCTCCGTGCTCGCCCTGTTGCTGCTGACCCGCACCCTGTTCGATGTCCGTGCACCGCAGGGAACCTATCGCCGGGTATGGGCCGGAACCGCAGCCGCCGCAGGCATCGCGCTCGTGACGTACGTGGTGGTGGGCACGCTGGTGGCGGACGGGTTCGATCGTGATCCCGGCATCGGCACCTTGCTCCGCGACGCGCCGCGCCGGCTCCTTCCGCCGGTCTACCTCCAGCTCTTCGAGCCTCCCGTGATGCCCCTCGACACCGCCGCCACCCTGTTGTTCGAGTGGATCGGCGTGATCGTCTGGGTCGCCTTCTGCGTGCTCCTGTGGCGCAGCTTCCTCGTGCCCCCTGCCGGGGTCGACCTCGGCGACGAGCAGCGGGTGCGAGAACTCCTGCACGACCCGGGCGGCGGATCGATGTCGTGGATGACCACCTGGGCGGGGAATCGGTACTGGTTCGGCACCGACGGCAGGCACGCCGTGGCGTATCGGGTCCACTCGGGTGTCGCCCTGACGGCGACGGATCCGATCGGTGAGCGCGCCTCGATGACCGAGGCGATCGACGAGTTCGCGGCGTACTGCCTCGGCAACGGATGGACACCGTGCCTGTACTCGGTGGGCGAGGAGACGGCGACGATCGCCCGGGACCACGGTTGGACCTGTTTGCAGGTGGGTGAGGAGACCGTCGTCGATCTCGCGGACCTCGCCTTCAAGGGCAAGAAGTTCCAGGACGTCCGCACCGCCCTCAACCGTGCTGCCAAGGACGGGATCGAAGCGCGATGGACGACCTTCGCCGCCGCGCCGCTGTCGGTGACCGAGCAGATCGTCGACATCTCCGAGGAATGGGTGGCCGACAAGGGACTGCCCGAGATGGGGTTCACGCTCGGAGGAGTCGCCGAACTGCGCGATCCCGAAGTCCGGTTGCTGCTCGCGGTCGACGCGAACGACCACGTCCATGCGATCACGTCGTGGATGCCGGTCCACCGGGACGGGAAGGTGGTCGGGCTGACGCTGGACTTCATGCGGCGACGTTCGGACGGCTTCCGGCCGGCCATGGAATTCCTCATCGCCTCCGCGGCACGGTCCGCCGCCGACGAGGGCCTCGAATTCCTGAGCTTGTCGGGGGCACCCCTCGCGAGTGTGGACGGTGGGTCCGGACTCGACCGAGGAGCCCTCGACGCCTTGCTCGATCTGCTCGGCCGCACGCTCGAACCGGTATACGGATTCCGCTCGCTGCTGGCGTTCAAGGCGAAGTTCCAGCCCCGTTACCGCCCGCTGTACATGGTGTTCCCGGACCCGGCGGCGCTGCCGACCATCGGGATCGCGGTCGGTCGTGCCTATCTTCCCCATATGTCCCTGGAGGAAGGCGGACGCCTGGTCACGCACCTGTTGCGCCGATGACGGTTGCTCACGCACCCGTTGCGCTGGTGACGGTGGAACTCTCTCGGAAACGGGAGACCGCCACCAGTCCCACCAGGAGGAAGACCACCGGGAGCAACACCGCATTGCCCATCGCGGCACCGAACCCGAGCGTCCCCTCACCCATCTGCATCACCGCGCCGAGGGCGGCCGCACCGAGTACCGCACCGACCTGCCGGGCGGTGTTGTACACACCCGATCCGGCGCCTACGAGGTCACCGGGCAGGTCGCGCAACGCGATCGTCGAGTTCGGGGCCCAGCACAACGAGTTCGCGAAACCGAGCAGCACGATCGGGATCAGGAGCCAGCCGACGGTGGCCTCGAGATGCATCGCCACACCGAACGACAGCATCGCCGCGATCATCGCGGAGAAACCGATCCGGGAGATCCGGCCCGGCGCGACCCGGTCGGTGACCCGCCCGATCAAGGGCGCCATGATCACCGAGATCACGCCCATCGGTACCAGCATCAGACCTGCGACCTGCGCGGACAGTCCCTGACCCACCTGCAGGTAGAGCATGATCGGCAGGTTCACGGCGTAGACGGTGAAACCCAGCGTCGCCACGGCGGTCACCCCGAGGGTGAAGTTGCGGCGGGTGAACAACCCGAGCGGGGCCAGCGCCTCGGTGCCGCGGGCCACCGCGGTCCGCTGCAGACGCACGAACATCCCGAACGCCACGATCCCGATACCGAGGACGACCCACACCCACACGGTCCAGCCGACATCGGGACCCTGCTGCAGGGAGAAGATCACGCCGGTGACCGCGACCAGCGAGACGACGGCGCTCAGCACGTCGATGCGACGCGCCCCGGTCGGCAGTTTCGGCACGTACCGCGCGACCATCACCAGAGAGATCAGGCCCAGCGGGATGTAGACGAAGAAGACCCACCGCCACCCACCGGTACCGACGAGCACCCCACCGAGGACGGGCCCGAACAGACCCGCCGAGCTGGCCACCGCGCTCCACACACCGGTGGCGGCACCGCGCCGGTCGTGCGCGAAGATCCGGTGGATGATGCTCAGCGGTTGCGGGTTGATCAGCGACCCGCCGAGCCCCTGCACCGCACGCAGCGCGATCAGCCACTCGATCGTCGGAGCCATCGAGCACGCGAAGGCCGCGGCCGTGAAGATCGCCATGCCCACCAGGTAGACGTTGCGCTGACCGAAACGGTCGCCGAGACGACCGGTGACCAGCAGCGGCACCGCGAAGGTCAGCAGATAGGCCGCCGACACCCACACCACCTGGTTGATGCTCGCGTCCAGATCCTCGCGGATACGCGGCAGCGACACCGCGACGAGCGATTGGTCGAGCAGGGTGATGAACAGACCCACGCACAGGGCCGCCAGTGCGCGCCAGGCCCGCGGCTCGGGGATCGGGGCAGCGCTGCGTCCCGCAGCCGACGCACTCACTCCTCGACCGTGATCTCCGCGGCGTCGTCGTAGAAGCACACGTATCCCTCGATGGGCTCCATGCCGGGGAACGGCTCGGGATACGACCATGCGACGTTCTCGGCAGGCGGTGTGCCGGAGAACGACCAGTACCGGGCGACGCCCTTGTAGGGGCAGCTCGTCCGCCACTCGGATTCCTCGAGCACCGAGAAGTCGACGTCCTCGGGAGGGAGGTAGTAGCGGGTCGGGAGGCCGGTCTCGAACACGAGTACGGGGTTGCGGGTCTCGGCGACCACGACGTCGCCGATGGTCACCCGCACGTGCCGGGAGCTGCGCAGGGCGTCGACGCGGTGATAGGGATCGCGTGGATGGGTGAACACTTCGGTCTCCTCCTCGAACCACCGTTCGCCCTCGTCGACGTCGTCGCCCGGCCCGGTCTCGCCCCACCGGAACCACTGGAAGACGAGACGGTCGTCGAGACCGTCGACGTCGAGCTGGCAGACCGGTGAATAGGCCCGATGGTCGCGGACGACGATGTCGTACCACTGCCAGACGTCCTGTCGGGAGCGGCTCGGTGACAGGGAGGCCGCGATCAGGTCGAGCCGGACGTCCTCGCGGGGGAAGGCATAGAACGGAACGGGCTTGCCGGGTGCCCACACCAGCACGGCCCGGGTGCTGTCGACCACCGTCCGGCCGAACCACTCACCTCTGATCCTGCGATCGACGGGTTCGTAGAGGTAGTCGTCGGTCTCCGACGGCCGTCGGAGCACAGCGGTCTTGCGGGCAGCCATACCTCGACCGTATCGCGCCCGTCCAGGGCCGGGACGAATCCGCAGACCCGACCCATCCGCTCGACGACGGGCTCCGAATACGGGGAGAGACGGCGTGAGGGCCGTCACCCGAACCGACCGACACGAACCACTACGCACGCCCACGCGGCTCAGGCGACGACCAGAGGAACACCGATCATGCCCAACTACGAAACCCGGCAGAACGAGAATCGGCACCCGCACCCGCACCCGTCCGTAGGTTTCCTCCAGCTGTTCATGGAAGCGCGCACGCGCACGGAGCAGACGACCCCGCGCGCGCAGGGAGGCAAGGCGTGAGGTCCGTCGGCGGCTCCGTCGAGTCCGTCGTCGTGGTGGGTGCGGGCCTCGCGGGACTGTCCGCGGCGCTCCACCTCACCGGTGCCGGCAAGCGCGTCACCGTCCTCGAACGCGAGAACACGGTCGGTGGTCGCGTGGGTACGTACCCGGTGTTCGAGGACGGGCGGCATCTCTACGACATCGACAACGGCGCCAGTGTGCTGACGATGCCGAACCTCATCGCCGACGCGCTCGCGGCCGTCGGGGAATCCTTCGACTCGACCATCCCGGCGCTCGACCTCACCCCGCTCGCACCCGGCTACCACGCGCGCTTCGCCGACGGCACCGCCCTGAACGTGTACTCCGATCCGGACGAGATGACCGCCGAGATCGCGCGCGTGTGCGGTTCCGAGGAGGCCGGCGGATACCGGCGGCTGCGCCGCTGGCTCGCGTCGATCTTCGACGCCGAGTTCGACCGCTACATCGACTCCAACTTCGATTCGCCGCTCGACCTCGTGTCGACACCCGCGGCGCTGCGCGACACCGCCAACCTCGTCCGGCTCGGCGGCTTCGGCCGGCTCGGATCGCGCGTCGGGTCGTTCATCCGGGACGACCGGCTCCGGCGAATCTTCACCTTCCAGGCCCTGTACGCGGGCACCGCACCGTCGACGGCCCTGGCGGTCTACGGCGCCATCGCCCACATGGACACCTCGCTCGGCGTCTACTTCCCGAGGGGCGGCATGTCCACCATCGCCGCCGCGATGGTCGATGCGCTCGTCCGCAACGGCGGCACCGTGCACACCGGGGTCGAGGTGTCGGAACTCCGCGTCGACGGCGGCCGCGCGAAGAGCGTGCGTTCCGCGGACGGCCGGGAGTTCGCCGCCGACGCCGTCGTCCTCACCGTGGACCTGCCCGTGGTCGACGACCTGCTGCTGCGCGCCGGGGTCCCGCCGCGCCGCCGCGCCCGCAACGCCACCGTCGCGTCGCCCTCGGCCGTCGTCTTCCACGGCACGGTGCCCACCGAGGTGACGCAGGCCTGGCCGGATTCCCACCACACCATCGATTTCGGTGAGGAGTGGGCGGAGACCTTCGCGCGGATCACCGCACCGCGCGGCCGCGGCCGGTTGATGGCCGATCCGTCCCTGCTCATCACGCGACCTGCCGTGACCGATCCGTCCCTGCGGGTCGTGCGCGGCGGTGTCGAGTGCGAACCGGTCTCGGTGCTGGCTCCGTGCCCGAATCTCGCTGCCGCACCCCTCGATTGGGACCGACTCGGCAGGCCGTACATGCGGGAGATCCAGCAGGTCCTCGAGCAGCGCGGCTATCGGGGACTCGCGAGTTCGATGCGAGTCGACCACATCGACACCCCGCAGACCTGGGCCGACAAGGGCATGCTCGACGGCAGCCCCTTCTCGGCGGCGCACCTGTTCCGGCAGACCGGGCCCTTCCGCCGCCCGAACCTCGTGCACGGCGTCGACAATGTCGTCCTCGCCGGGTCGGGTACCACGCCGGGTGTCGGCGTCCCGACCGTGCTCATCTCCGGACGTCTTGCCGCAGAACGTATCTCCGGTGGTGCGACTGCCGGGCCTACGACGATGTCGATTCCGATGGAAGCAGGTGCGGTTGCTCATGGGTGAACTCGACGGGATCGATCCCGATCTGCACGAGGCGTATCAGCTGTGCCGTGAGCTCAACCGGCGTCACGGCAAGACCTACTTCCTCGCGACCCGCATCTTCCCGGCGTCCAAACGGGCCGGGGTGCACGCCCTCTACGGTTTCGCGCGGATGGTCGACGACATCGTCGACGTGAAACCGGTCGACGCGGCACCGGTTCTCGACGCGCTCGAACGCCGTCTGTCCGACGCGCTCGGGGGCAGGCCGCCGACCTACGACGAATTCGGTCTCGTGCTGCGGGCCCTCGTCGACACCACGCAGCGGTACGACATCCCGCACGAGTACTACTACGCCTTCCTGCGGTCGATGCGGATGGACATCCCCGGCACCGAACTGTTCCGGTCGCGGTACCGCACGATGGACGAACTGTCGGAGTACATGTACGGCTCGGCCGCCGTCATCGGGCTGCAGATGCTGCCCATCCTCGGGATCGAGGGCGAACGCGAACGGGCCGAGGCTCCCGCCGCCGCACTCGGTGAGGCCTTCCAGCTCACCAACTTCATCCGCGACATGGGTGAGGACCTCGACCGCGACCGCATCTACCTGCCCACCGACATCCTCGCCGCCTTCGACGTGGACGAGGACCTGCTGTGGCACTGCCGCCGGACCGGGCAGCGCGACGTGCGGCTCGAACGCGCCCTCGCGCACCTGATCGCGCACACCCGCTCGATCTACCGTGTGGCCGAACCGGGCATCGACCTGCTCGACCCCACGGTGCGCCCCGCGATGCGGACCGCCTTCGTCCTCTACGGCGACATCCTGCGGGCGGTGGAAGAGAGCGGATACCGGGTACTCCACCAGCGCGCACGCGTGTCGCGGCGCCGGCGATTGTCGGTGGCGGCACCGCGGCTGGCCTCGGCCGGTTGGACCACGCTGCGTTCACGGTCGAGACTGGGGACGCCCACCGCGCCGCTCGGCCGGTGAGGCCCGCCCGGCCGAGCCGGCATTCGGACACGAATACAGAACAGGACATCACATGGAACAGGTCGTGCTGCTCGACGACGCAGGCCGCGCGGTCGGGATCGAGCCGAAGGCCACGGTGCACACCACCGACACCCCGCTGCACCTCGCCTTCTCGTCGTACGTCTTCGACCCCCGCGGCAACGTTCTGCTCACCCGGCGCGCCCTGGACAAGTCGACCTTCCCCGGTGTCCTGACGAACAGCTGCTGCGGTCATCCGGCGCCCGACGAGCCGCTCACCGAGGCCGTGCGCCGCCGGCTGCGTCAGGAACTCGGGCTCCATGTGCACGACATCGAGGTGGTCCTGCCGTCCTTCCGCTACCGGGCGGTGATGGACAACGGCATCGTGGAGAACGAGATCTGCCCGGTCTTCCGCGTGCTCTACGACGGGCCGGCGCCCACCCCCGAGCCGTCGGAGGTGCACGACACCGAATGGGTCGACTGGACGGAGTTCTCCGAGGACGTCGTCGAGGGACGCCGTGAGGTGTCGGTGTGGTGCCGCGAGCAGATGGAGCAGCTCCGCACGCTCGGCCCCGATCCGCTGCACTGGCCCGTGGCGTCCACCGCGGATCTGCCGCACGCCGCGCCCGAGCGCCGATAGGGCCTCACCCGACGACCGGGACGTTAACGTCGACCCTGTGATCGACCCGACCGTCCTGATCCGCACGATCATCGGCATCCTCGCCCTCGCCGTGATCTCGACGGCGGTGCTGTGGGCGTTCCGGGTCCCGCACCGATTCGCGCCCGTCGGTGCCATCGCCCGCGGTGCGGTGCAGCTCGCGCTCATCAGCGTCGTGCTCTCCGGGGTCATCACCGACGCCCGGTGGGTCGCGGTGGTGCTCGTCGTGATGTTCACCGTCGCGTGGTGGACGGCCTGCCGGCGGATCGGGAACGAGGCCGTCGTGCGCGGGGCGACGGCCGTCGCGATGTCGACCGGTGTGCTCGTGTCGGCAGGCATCGTCTTCGCGACCGGCGCGGTGGAGGCCACCCCGCGCTACGCGCTCGCGCTCGGCGGCATCATCATCGGCAACACCATGACGGTCGCGGCCCTCGCCGGTCGCCGCTTCCACGAAACCGTCGACGACCACTGGCCCGAGGTGGAGGGCTGGCTCGCACTCGGCGCGACCATGCGGCAGGCGACACTCTCACCCGCACGTTTCGCCGTGCACGCGGCGATGATCCCGTCGACCGACCAGACGAAGACGACCGGTCTGGTGACGCTGCCCGGCGCCTTCGTCGGCGCGATCTTCGGCGGGTTGTCGCCGGTGGAGGCCGGACGGTTCCAGGTGGTCGTGCTCGCCGCGATCATGGCGACGGCGTCGATCACGTCCGTGCTGATGGCGCTCGGTCTCGGTCGCGCCCTGCGCTACCGTCCCGTGGTCGTTGCGTGAGACGGCGGTCTGCGGTGCGGGTGCCGACCGGAGTAGGAGTTGATACAACCGCTGCCGAGGGAAGGATCGTCGATGTTGCTCGTAGCCAACCGGGGTGAGATCGCGTTGCGTGTCGTCCGCACGGCCGGGGACCTCGGACTCGACACCGTCGCCGTCCACGCCGCGGACGACGCCGACGCTCCGCACGTCCGCGCCGCCACGCGAGCCGAGGCCCTGCCGGGGACAGGTCCCTCGGCCTATCTCGACCCCGGGGCGATCGTCGGGGTCGCCCGGGCGACCGGATGCACGCTCGTGCATCCCGGTTACGGATTCCTCAGCGAGAACGCCGCCTTCGCGCAGGCCTGCGCGGACGCCGGGCTCACCTTCGTCGGGCCGTCCCCGGAAGCACTGCGCGTCCTCGGCGACAAGCGGGCCGCCCGCTCGGTGGCGGAGGAACTCGGCATCCCGGTGACCGCTGCCGTCGAGACGACGGATCCGGAGTCCGTGCGGGCCTTCCTGCGCGACCGTCCGGGCGGGATCGTCGTCAAGGCACTGTCGGGTGGTGGGGGTCGCGGCATGCGCGTGGTCCGCGATGCCGCCGATCTCGACGAGGCGCTCCGGCTCGCCGCTGCCGAAGCGCACGCCGCCTTCGACGACGACCGGCTGTACGCCGAGGCGCTCGTCGAGCGTGCCCGCCACGTCGAGGTGCAGGTCGTGGCTGCCGAGTCGGGGTCGGATACCCGCGCGGTGGCGTTGGGCGATCGCGACTGCAGCGTGCAGCGCCGGCACCAGAAGCTCGTGGAGATCGCACCCGCGCCCGACCTGCCCG
>NZ_JBKFBA010000001.1:137728-168203 GCF_053345925.1 Rhodococcus sp. C26F | reverse complement strand
CGGGTGCCACGGGCTGTCCACCGTCGAATTCCTCGTCCACGAAGACGGTTTCGTGTTTCTCGAGGTCAACCCCCGGATCCAGGTGGAGCACACCGTCACCGAGGAGGTGACGGGCGTCGACCTCGTGGCGACCCAGCTCGCGGTCGCTCGCGGGGTGGGATTCGACGAACTCGGTCTCCCGAAAGGAATCACCTTCGACGGCAACGGGATCGGCGGACGCCCTGCGGTGGCGCAGGGCATCGCGGTGCAGGTGCGCGTCAACGCCGAGACGCCGCGCGCCGACGGGATCGCCCTGCCCACGGCCGGGACGCTCACCGCGTTCACGCCACCCACCGGACCGGGCATCCGCGTCGACACCCACGGCCGGCCCGGCCTCGAGGTGACCGGACGTTACGACTCGCTGCTCGCCAAGGTCGTCGCGTACGTGCGTTCCGGCGATCGCGCGGCCGTGCTGCGCAAGGCGTCGACGGCACTCGGTGAGTTCGTCGTCGACGGTGTCGGCACCAACCGCGACCTCCTGCAGAAGATCCTGGACGACAAGGAGTTCCGGTCCGGCAATGTCCACACCACGTGGCTGGGGGAGCGGCTCGCGGATTTCGTCGACACCGCCCCGACCGCACCGGTGGAGTACACGGGTCTGCGCGCCGACGAACATGTGGTGCACGCCGAGATGGTCGGCACGGTCGTGGAGATCGCTCGCGCGGGCGACACCGTTCCGGCCGGTGCGCCGCTCGCCGTGCTCGATGCGATGAAGATGCAGCACGAGATCCGGGCACCGGGCAGTGCCGTGGTCGAACGTGTGCTCGTCGAGCCGGGCCGCACCGTCGACCCGGGAACGGTGCTCGCGGTGGTCCGCGTGCTCGACGCGGACACCGCGACGGACGACATCGCCGCGGTCGACCTCGACGCCGACCGTGCCGACCTCGACGAGATCCGCTGCAGGCACGAGGGCGCCACCGATGCGGCGCGGCGCGAGGTCGTGGCGAAGCGGCACGGGCGGGGCCGGCGCACGGCGCGCGAGAACATCGCCGACCTCGTCGACGACGGCAGCTTCGTCGAATACGGACCGCTCGTCCTCGCCGCCCAGCGCGGCCGCCGCAGCGAGGAGGACCTGATCGCGAACACCCCCGCGGACGGACTCGTCGGCGGCACCGCCCGGATCGGTGGGGCCGAGGTGGTCGTGATGTCCTACGACTACACCGTCCTCGCGGGCACCCAGGGCCGCAACAACCACCGCAAGACCGATCGGCTGCTCGAACTCGCCGCCCGGCGGCGGGTGCCGCTCGTGCTCTTCGCCGAGGGTGGTGGCGGGCGACCCGGGGACGTCGACGCCGGTTCCGGTGCGGGCCTCGACCTGCCCACCTTCCGCTCGATGGCGTCGCTGCGCGGACGCGTGCCCACCGTCGCGGTCGTCTCCGGCCGCTGCTTCGCGGGCAACGCCGCGCTCGCCGGGGTGTGCGACGTGCTCATCGCGACCCCCGACGCCAACATCGGCATGGGCGGCCCCGCGATGATCGAGGGCGGAGGACTCGGCGCGCACCGCCCCGAGGACATCGGGCCGATCGACGTGCAACGCCGCAACGGCGTCGTGCACGTCGCGGCGCGCGACGAGGCGCACGCCGTGGACGTCGCCCGTCGATATCTCGCCTACTTCACCGCGCCGCACGAGGAGCGGCAGGCACCCGACCCGCGTCTCGCGCGACATGTGGTGCCGGAGAACCGGCTCCGCGCCTACGACGTGCGGTCGGCGATCGACGCGATCGCCGACATCGGATCGGTGCTCGAACTGCGCCCGGACTACGGAATCGGCATCGTCACCGCTCTGATACGCGTCGAAGGCGCCTCGTACGGCGTGCTCGCCAACAGCAGCGCCCACCTCGGTGGGGCGATCGATGCCGAGGCCGCCGACAAGGCCGCGGACTTCCTGGAACTGTGCGAATCGCACCGGCTTCCCGTGGTGAGTCTGTGCGACACACCGGGATTCATGGTCGGACCGGAATCGGAGAAGGACGCCACCGTGCGTCGCTTCGGGCGCTTCTTCGTCGCCGGCGCACGCCTGACCGTCCCGTTCGGCATGATCATTCTCCGCAAGGGCTACGGCCTCGGCGCGATGGCGATGGCCGGCGGATCCTTCCACGCACCCGAATTCACCGTCGCGTGGCCGACGGGGGAGATCGGTGGAATGGGACTCGAAGGGGCCGTGCGTCTCGGATTCCGCAAGGAACTCGACGCCGCGGAGACACCCCGGGAGCGCGAGGAGCTGTTCGGCCGGCTCGTCGCCCTCGCCTACCAGCAGGGCAAGGCCCTGCAGGCGGCGACGAGCTTCGAACTCGACGACGTCATCGACCCCGCCGACAGCCGCGCCTGGATCGCGCGACTGGTGCAACCGCGGTGAAGCCGGGTATGCGACAGCCATGGTGACCTATCCCGGCGCGCAGGAGTACGTACCCGACAGCCGCGACCTCGCCGAACTCGCCGCCGCATCCGCGGGATGCCGGGGATGCGATCTCTACAAGGCCGCCGAGCGGACGGTCTTCGGTGCAGGGGTGCGCGACGCGCGCATGCTGTTCGTCGGCGAACAACCGGGCAACGAGGAGGACCTCGCGGGAGAACCGTTCGTCGGGCCCGCGGGGCACCTGTTCGACAAGGCCCTCGAACGCGCGGGCATCGATCGCGGGACGGTGTACGTGACCAACGCCGTCAAGCATTTCCGCTTCGACCGGTCCGCCAACGGCCGCAGACGCATCCACAAGAAACCGTCGGGTGGGCAGGTCGCGGCGTGCCGGCCGTGGCTCGAGGCCGAACTCGACGCCGTCCGCCCCGACGTGGTGGTGTGCCTCGGAGCCACGGCCGCGCAGTCGCTGCTCGGTAAGGACTTCAAGCTCACGCAGCACCGCGGGGAGGTCCTGCACCTGCCCGAGGAGCTGTGCGGGTCGTGCAATCCGGCGGTGGTCGTCACCGTGCACCCGTCGGCGGTGTTGCGGGCGAAATCGCAGCGCGACGACATGTTCCGCTCGTTCGTGCAGGACCTGGAACGAGCGGCCACGTTGTGACGGTTCAGCCGGTGGTCGCCAATCCGGCCGCGAGCCCGAGCGCCACCGACATCGCGCACACCTCGAGGACGGCGTTGCGCAGCGACTCCTCCTCCGGCAGGCGGTGAGCCGAGGCTGCGGGGAGCCAGTTGCGCCGCCAGTTCCACGCGAGCCCCAGCAGGGCGCACAGCACGATCGCCTTCGCGAGCACGACGCGTCCGTAGCCCGTGCCCAGCAGCGCGGAGACCGAACCGAGCCGCACCGCCGCGTCGACCACCCCCGTGATCACCAACGCCACGACGCACCGAAGGGCCAGCTGCGAGTAGCGCGGCAGCAGTTCCGCCCATCCTCCGCGGCCCCGCACGGTGACGGCCAGCGCCACGAGGACCCCGAACCACACCGCGGCCGCGAGCACGTGCACGGCGTTGAACAGCGATCCCAGCGGTTGCTGCGCCATGTGGCCGGTGACCGGGCGGGCGATCAACGCGAGCGCCGCGGCCACGAGCACCGGGAGGGTGGACCACGACGCCGACCGGCGGTACGCCACAGCGGCGACGACGACGATCGCGGCGATGCATACCCACGCCGCCGCATCCACGCGTCCCGTGGTGGTGCCGACGAACTGCCCGAACCGCCCCACGTCCAGGTCCGCGGCGGGAACGTCGGCCGCGGTGGACGCGGCCCAGGCGAGGTCGATGCTCGCAAGCACGAGCCAGACACCGCCGAGCGTGGCGACCGTCCGCCACAGCGTGTCGGAGGAGACCGCGGGACGGCGTTGCCGCTGCACCATGACGGCCAGGACCGCGAGTCCGAGCACGGTCGAGCCGACGCACAGCCCGATCGCCCGCACCGAACTCGACGGGGCCGGCAGGGCGAGGGAACCGGCCACGGCGATGCCCGCGACGGTTCCGAAGGCAACGCCGGCAGCGGCCACGACGAGCCACTGCCGGCGTTCCGGGATCATGCGGGTCAGGCCTTCGGCTCGCGCAGCGCGAAGGCGAGACCTGCGGCGACCACGACGACACCTGCGACGACGAACCACCACACGGCAGGTCCGCTGCTGTCGCTCCCGCCCGACTCCGCGCCGGTCTCACCGGTCGTTGTGTCACCGGACGCCGCCTCCCCGGGCGTGCCGGTTCCCTCCTGGGTGAGCGTGAAGGTGCGGGTTCCGCTGACGGGATGTCCGTCGGCGGAGGTCACCCGGTAGGCGATCGTGTACTCACCGGCGGGGCCGAGACCGTCGAGTTCGACGGATGCGTTCGCACCCTCGATGATCGGGTCGCTCTTCGACCACAGGTTGCCGTCCGGCCCGACGACGGTCAGGGCCGCGAACTGCTCCTGCAGGTTCTCGTTGAACGTCACGGTCACCCGATCGGGTGCCTCGGCGATCTGCTCGCCGTCCTCGGGCGAGCTCGACAACACCACCGAGTGGGCGGCCGCGGAACCGACGGACAGGGTCAACGCCGCGATCAGCGCGGCGAGGAGAACGAGGATGCGCTTCATGCCCGCCGCCCCCGGATCACGGCGCCGAGACCGAGTGCGGCACCGAGCGCGCCGAGCACCAGGCCGATACCGCCGAGCCAGCGCGCGGTGCTGTCGGTGGTGGTGCCCTCCGACGCCGCGGCGGTCTGCTCGGTCTCGGTGGCGTGCGCGTCGCCGCTGCCGCCGTGCCCGTCTCCGCTGCTCGCCGCAAGGGTCAGGCTGGGGGCGGGACGCTCGGGCTCCTCGTCGCCGGTCGCGATCTCGTCCCACGCCACGACCTCGCCGTCGCTGTAGATCTGGATCGCGGGGAAGGCGACCTCGTCCTCCTCGGGCAGCGGCCCGACGGACAGGACGAACTGCTGGAACTGTCCCGGCCCGACCTGAACATCCGGCTCGGCGGTCCACGTCACGGAGGTCGCGAGCTGCGACTCGGGATCCTTCTCGACGGTCGCCGTCCAGCCGGGCAGCGGCTCGGTGCGCGCCGAGCGCAGCCCCGGAAGCTCGACGGTGACGGCCGTCGTGCCCGCGGTCTCGGACTCGGTGGGGACCCGGAAGGTCAGGACGGTGTAACCGCCCTGCTCGGCTCCGGGGGCGACGACGGTGACGTGGGCCGAAGCGATGCCGGCGCCCGCGACCATCAGCGCAGCGGTTGCTGTCGCGCCCACGAGGGCACGACGGGAGAACTCGAACATGTATGGGTCTTTCTCGTGGTTGGAGGATCGATCGTCACAGCGCAGCCGTGGCGAGCGGCGGTCCTCTCCGCGAGATGGACGGGGGTGCACGTCCCCACACGAACCGGTCGGTCGACGAGGTGGGAGCGAGCACGGCGGGCGCGTCGACCCGCGGGCCGCGCATCAGCACGACCCGCAGCGCGGTGCCGCACGCCGCGTACACGTGGGCCGCGGCGGTGAGCAGCACCGCACACACGGCGACGGCGAGCATGTGGGCGCCCAGCATGGACACCGACAGGTGTTCGTGACCGGGCACCAGCACGGTGAGCGCGACGTGCGTGGCCGCCTGCCCACCGGCGAGGAGCACGAGCGGGGACAGCGACGGCTGGTGCGCGCCGAGGATCCCGACGATCGCCGCGACCGCGACCAGCAGTACCGCGACCGGTCCCGTCGGCACACCACCGCCGGCGGCGCCGTGGGCGGCCACCGCCAGCACCGCGGTGGCGATGCCCGCGGTGGTGCCGAGAACGGTCGGATACCTGGTCACTGTCGGTCGTGCTCGTTCCTGATGTGCAGGCCGTATCAGCGCACGCCGAGGCGCGCGAGCAGATCCGCTTCGATGCCGTCGAGTTCCGACGAGATCGCCGCGTGCGCCGACTTCCGGCGCGCGGCCGGCATCTGCTCGGCCGTCTGCACGGCGGCGGTCAGATCGGTGAGGCGCTCGCGGGTCGCGGTGGCGAACTTCTGCGTCTCCGCGTCCTTGGGGTTGCGCTGCTCGACCTTCGCGAGCGACTGCTCCGCACCCGCGATGCGGGCACTGAGCCGGGCACCGTGACCGGTGAACGAACCCAGTTCCTCGATCGGCACGCCGAGCTGCTGCGCGCGACGCGAGTCGAGCTGACCGCGCAGCGCCGTCACGGCCTGGTAGACGATCGGGACGAGCACCGGCGCGAGCAGACGCGCGACGCCGAGATAGCGGCGCACCTTCGCCGCGGTGAGTCCCTGGTTCTCGGCGGCCTTCTTCTGTGCCTTGAGGGTCGCGATCTGTTCCTTCTCGACCTTGGCTTGCGACCTTGCGAGTTCCTGATCGAGCTTGACCTGCGACTTCGCGAGCTTCTTGTCGATCTTCGCCTGGGCCTTCGCTGCCCGCCGGTCGTTCTCGAGCCGATTCTTCGCGACCAGTCTGGCCTCGAGCTTCGCCTTGGTTCTCAGCGCCTTCGCTTCCGCCCTGCGAGTCGCGCGACGCTTCCGTGTGAACAACCCCATCGAACAGCACCCTCCATTCGGTACGACACGACGCTCCGGCGCCCCGCGTCAGCCTAACGTGACGGTGCTGCTGCGAGCCGTCGCCTGTGCAGGGAATACCCTGGAATGTCGTGGACGCAACCGGAGAACTACCGCGGCCCCAACGCGGAGTGTCACAGCGCACAGCCGTCTCCCTCGAGGCCGCTGCGCTGACGAGGTGCCGCCACCGGGTCTATCTCGACGCCACCTTCCCCGACGAACTCGCAGGTGCACCCGAGAATCCGGGTGCGCGGCAACGCCAGGAGGCGGCGGCTGCGCATCGCGAGGCGATCCGCCAGAAGCTGTTCGACGCCGACCCGGACGGGTGGGTGCTCGTCCCCCCCGAAGGACCGATGTCGCAGCGCGCCGAGCGCACACTCGACGCGTGCCGCGCGGGCGCCGACCGCATCTGGGGTGCGGTGCTGCCGAGCGAACCCGACACCGGACGCCGCGGCCGCTCGGAGATCCTGCTGCGCGACGCCGAACACGGCGGCTACATCCCGGTGATCGTCGTCAACCACAAGGTCACCGATCCCGGACGCGGCGCGCTCACCACCGATCTGTTCGCGTGGGCACCCGCCGTCGACGAGACCCGCAAGGTGCGCAGTCAGGTGCGCGACCAGATGCGGCTCGCGCACCTGTACCGGATGCTCGAACGTCACGGATTCGTGAGCCCCGCGAAGGTCGCCGGCGCGATCGGCTACGGCGGCGACTGCATCCTCGTGCACGATCTCGACCAGATCCTCGACGACTACGACGCCCGCCTGGCGGACCGTCTCGACATCGCGCGGGGTCTCACTCCGACGGCGCCGTCGCAGATCGGTGAGTGCAAGACCTGCCCGTGGTGGGACCGCTGCCGCGCCGAGCTCACCGTCACCCGGGATGTGTCGCTCGTCGCGCCGGGGCAACGTGCCGTCGTGCTGCGCGAACTCGAGGTGCACACCATCGACGGTCTCGCCCGGTGGGAGGGCGAGGAACCGGAGGCGTGGCCGCAGGGTTCGTTCGAGGACGCGATCGTCACGGCGCGGGCGTGGATCGCCGGTGCGCCGCTCGTGCGTCGCTACCGGCACGTGCACGTCCACCGCGCCGACGTCGAGGTCGACATCGACATGGAGAGCTACCACGAGCACGGCGCCTATCTGTGGGGCACGCTGCTCAATTCGGGATCGTCCTCCGAGTACATCCCGTTCGCGACGTGGGAGCCCGTGCCGACCGACGACGAGGCACGCTCGTTCGCCGAGTTCTGGCGCTGGCTGTCGGATCAGCGGCGCGCGGCCGAACGTCGTGGGAAGACCTTTGCGGCCTACTGCTATTCGCGGTCGGCGGAGGACAAGTGGTTGCTGTCGTCGGCGCGCCGGTTCCACGGCTTCCCGGGTGTTCCGGAACTCGCGGAGGTCAAGGCGTTCATCGGCTCGAACGAGTGGGTCGACATCTTCCAGGCCGTCACCGACCAGTTCGTGTGCCCGAATGGCAAGGGGCTCAAGAAGATCGCGCCGATCGCGGGGCATCACTGGCGCGACGCCGAGGCCGGGGGCGAGGCGTCGATGAGCTGGTACCGCGAGGCCGTCGGCATGGCGGGCGAGCCCGATCCGGCGCAGCGTGTGCGGTTGCTCGAGTACAACGAGGACGACGTGATCGCCACGAAGATCCTGCGCGAGTGGATGAGTGATCGCGCGGTGCTCGACATCCCGTTCATCGAGGACCTGTAGCGCAGAGCGTGCCACGTGCGTGGTTCCGGCGGCCTCGGCCACCGGAACCACGCACGGGAGATCAGACCAGTGCGGCAAGAGCGAAGGCCGCCAGGGCGATGAGGACACCGCCGGTGAGGGTCTGGACGCGACGGTCGACGATGCACATCGCCGACAGGAAGCCGGGCATCGAACCACCCCGGCGGGTGTGCAGGATGGCCAGTACGCTCGGCATGCAGCGGCCGAGACTGACGGTCGCGAACATCGCGGCGCCGAGCACCGGCGAACCCGAGGCGATCACGCCGAGGACCAGCAGGTAGTACGCGCTGGACCGGATGAAGATCATGAAGCCGGGGCCGATGAGCGCACCGAACAGCAGCGACACCTTCCACGGCGCCATCGTGCGCCGCAGATGGCGGGGGAGTTGCTGACGCCGCATGGGCGCCGGCAGGGTGATCATGCCCAGTTCGTGCAGGCCGTAACCGAGCGCGATCACGCCCCAGGCCGCGAGCATCCACGCCCACGGCACCGAGCCGGTCACGAGCGCACCGAGTGCACCGAAGAGCGCGCCGGTGGGAATGCCCGTCGCGAGCGATCCCAGGGCGTGCCAGCCGAGCCGGCGGACCGGGGTCGACGACCCGCGGCGTCCCGGCTGCTTCGGTGCGGCGACCACACCCGCCACCGACATGCCGCAGGTCGACCAGTTGGCGGCCAGTGCCGTCACCGCACCGGTGGCGATCACCGCGGCGGTCATGGCCGCCGGGGTCGAGGGGNGCCGCGACGAGACCGGCGGCGGCGCCGACCACCGCGGCACCGGTGATCAGGCCGCCGCGGGTCTTCTTCGCGACGGCGTTCTCGAGCGTCGGGCGTATCTCCGGTACGTCGACTCCGAGGGGTGGGTGAGCCAGGGGCTCACGCACGAGTGTTTCCGTCATTGGGATGCTCCTTTGCTGTGGTGCTTACGGATACGACCGGACGGCGGACGGCGTTGTCCGTCACCCGGTCACGGTGACGGTTCCGGTCATGTACCGGTGGACCGAGCAGTGGTACTCGTAGACGCCCGGCGTCGTGAAGGTGTGTTCGAAGCTCCCGTCGGGGGTGATGCCGCTGTCGAACTCGCCCTCCGATCCGACGTGGTGCAGGACCCCGCCGTCGTCGAACGTCCACCGGACGGTGCCGCCCACCGGTACGGTCACGTCCACCGGCGCGAAATGCACGTCGCGGACGACGATCTCCGCGTCCGGCCCGGTGGGGGAGCCGGCACACGAGGTCGCGGCCAGCATCGCGAACGCGGCCACGCCCCACCGGATCCGCATCACTGGACGATGATCGTGCCGACCATCGCGGGGTGCGGCGTGCAGTGGTAGGTGAACGTGCCGGCCTCGTCGAAGGTGTACTCGTAGGTGCCCTCGGTGAGCAGTTCGCTCTTCAGGTCACCTTCGAGCGGTCCGTCACCGGCCACATCGTGCGGCAGGCCCGAGTCGTCGAAGTGCCACTGCACGGTCTGGCCCTTCTCGATGGTGACCGAGGCCGGGCTGTACGACATGTTGGAGACCTCGATGACGACCGCGGGTTCGTCGGCGTCCGCACTGCCGCATCCGGTCAGCAGTCCCATCGCGAGTGTCGTGCCCGCGACCGCGGAAAGAAACTTCTTCATGATCTCGTCCTCACCGGATGTACCGCAGATTCGCGGTCATTCCTGCCTCGAAGTGATAGGCGTTGTGACAGTGGAACATCCACTCGCCCGGATTGTCCGCGTCGAACTCGATGGCGAGTTCGGTCCCCGGAAGCACGTTGACGGTGTCGCGTCGCAGACCGCCGTAACCCGGTACGGCGAAGGTGTGGCCGTGGGTGTGCATGGGATGCCACATCGGCGACGAGTTGACCATCGTGATCCGGATCCGTTCACCCTCCTTCATCACCAGACGGCCGGCGTCGGGGCCGGCCATGCCCCACACGTAGCGGTCGCCGGCCTGGATCAGCTCGACGCGGTAGTCGCGGTCGACGTCCCGCTTCTCGAGCAGTACCGATTCGGCGGGCCGCAGGTCGCTCTCGGGTACGAGTCGCCCGTTCAGCTCCGGGATGTCCCCTCCCACATCGGGGTTCGACATCGGAACCGCGTCGTGGGACCGCAGCACGCTCGACGCGTAACCGTCGCGGCCCTCGACCTTCGCCACGATCGGCCACGCACCGGAACGCACCGTGACGAGCACGTCCACCCGCTGCGCCATGCCGAGTATCACGGTGTCCGCGGTCGTCGGCTGCACGTCGAAGCCGTCCACGGCGACGACGGTCAGTTCGTGACCGGCCACGGCGAAACGGTAGGGCGTCTCCGCCGCCGCGTTGACGACCCGCAGACGCAACCGTTGCCCCGCAGCGGCTTCCACCACGGCGGGATCGTTCGGCGGGCGGCCGTTGATCAGGTGCAGCGGGTACGCGATGTGCTGGGTCATGCCGCCGAGCGGGACGGAGTCCCCGTGGCCCGCCGACGTGATCTGTTGCGCCACCGAAGCATCGGCGTCCGTGTACTCGGCCGGCCCCGAGCCGTGCCCGGCATGACCGTGCCCGGCGACCTGCGGGTTGAGCGCGGCCAGGACCGCGTCGGGGGTGGTGCCCAGACCGTCGACCCAGTCGTCGAGCACGAGCACCGCGTCGGCGTCTGCGCCGGTGGCGTCGTTCGGGTCCTCGATGATCATGGCCCCGAACAGGCCACGGTCGGCCTGCAGTCCGCTGTGCGAGTGGTACCAGTAGGTGCCCGGATCGGGTGCGACGAAGTCGTATTCGAACCGGCCACCGTCGGCGCCGATCGGTTCCTGCGTGACCGGAGCCACACCGTCCATGTCGTTGCGGATCCGGATGCCGTGCCAGTGCAGCGTGGTCTCCTGCGGAAGCCCGTTGTCCACCGACACCCGCACACGGTCGCCCTTCGACAGCCGCAGCTCGGGTGCGACGGCGGCCCCGCCGTAGGTCCACGTGTTCACGATCCGCCCACCGAGGTCCACGGCGCCCACACCCGCAGCGAGCGCGAAGGCTGCCGTCGCCCCCGAGGTGGCGCGGGCCACCTCGGCCGCGGCCACCTCGGGATCGGTGGGACGGATGTAGTCGAGCTCGGCGGCCACCGCCTGCTGTCCGGACGTACCGGAGCTGCAGGCGGTGGCACCGAACCCGAGGGCGCCGAGCCCCACCGCCCCGGTACCGAGGGTGCCCAGGCGGAGGAAGCGTCGGCGGTCGAGCACGAGCCCGGTACCGGGTCGTGTCATCGGATCACCTGCGGGGTCAGGAGCGAACGGATGTCGTCGACGGTGCCGGTGACCTCGGCGGCACTGACCTCGGTGCCGTCGCTCGCCGAGACACCGACGATGCGCTGGGCCGACTCGCCGTCGACCTCGGGGCCCGAACCGACCACGTACAGGATCGATCCGTCCACGGAGAAGGCCATGGACGCGATGTCCGTCATCCCCAGTGCCGCGAGATCGAGGGTGCGGATCGGTGCGAGGCCGGTCGCGTCGAACAACTCGACCTTGACGATGTCGCCACCGCGCGCGGAGTGCGGATGGATCTCGCTGTCGGTGTACTCGATCGCGATCCGGTCGCCCGTGTTGTTGATGGCGTTCTCCGCGAAGCGGCCGCCGTCCTGTCCGGCGTTCCCGATGGGAGCGACGGGATCCTCCGGCAGACCGTTCGAGAAGTCGAAGACGAAGACGTCGCCGGTCGCGCTGACGAGCAGTGCCTTCTTCGCGTCCGCGGCCCAGGTCACCTTGCGGTTGCTGACGAAGTCGTCGGGCAGCACCTTGGTGCGCGCCGTCTCCGTGGGGACACCGGCATCGTCGATGGAGATCTGGATCAGCTCGCGGGTGTCCTCGCACACGCTGTAGAGCTCGTGGTCGACGAGCCAGGTGAACGGACCGCACCCGATGATCTGCAGCGCGCCGCTCTCCTTGCCGGCCTCGAGGTCGACGACGCGGACGCCGTACAGGCCGTCGTCCCATGTCACGAAGTACTTCCCGTCCGAGGTGACGGCACTGGACCCGGGACGCGAGTGCGCGCGGGCGTAGTCGGGCAGTTCGATCTCGTCCGGCTCGAGCAGGTCGCCCGAGTAGGTGGTGACGGTGAAGTCGGCCTGGCCGCGCGAACCGCGGGGCCGCCACACTTCGGCGGCGAGAACCGCCGGGTCCGAGGAACTCTCGCCGACGAACCCGTGGATGACCGGATCCCAGATGCCGGGACCCACGACGATGCGACTGCTCGCGACACCGGTGACCGGGTCGAGGACGTTCACACCGATCTCGAGTCCGCCCGGAGTCCGGAGGACCGCGAGCAGGTCGTTCTCGCTCGCGGGCTGGATCTCCGAGACATGCACGGGTTCCGGGATGGTGTCGCCGATCTCCTGGTCGTCGTGACCGAGGGAGATGCCCTCACCGGGAGTGGTGTAGGGGACGGTCGGGTAGCTGACCTCGCCCGCCGCGGCGGAGGAGGAGTCGTCGTCGCTCGAGCACGCCGCGAGGGACAGTGCGAGAGCGAGCGGGACGGTCGCGGCGACCGCCCGTTGGGTGCACTTCATGATCCGGCGCCCACCTTCGGTCGTGCGGCGGGACGGGTCTGGCAGTCCTCACCGATGATCGGTGCCATCGTGCAGGTGTACGACTGGGATTCGTCGGACACGCACCAGATGATCTCCTGGTCGAAGCTGCCCGAGACCGGGTTGTACATGATGGCCTGCATGTCGGGCTCACCGCAGAAGGCGTTCGAGCACGACGGTGCACCACAGCAGTCGTAGTAGGCGATCAGGTAGGTCTTACCGGTGTCGGGATGCGTGCAGCATCCGACCCAGAACTCCGCTCCGGGACGGCTTCCCGGCGCACAGGTGGTGACACCGCCGCCGTTGCAGGCCGCGCACGAGGTGCCGTCCATGTTGCACCAGCGCCAGTACTCGCACTCGGCGGGGTCCTTGCCGTCGTAGACCGGAACGAACGGTTCGGGTTCGGCGGGGGCCGGAGCCGGCGGCTCCTGCGCCAGCGCAGTGCGGGTGACGGGCAGCGAACTGATCAGTGCCACACCGGAAACGCCCATGGTCCACCGGCCGATCTTGCTGATCACCGAACGGCGGGAGACCCGCTCGGACATCCTGCGGCCGGTGCGGCCGATGAAGGATCCGCCGCGGCCGGCCATCCATTCGGCCTGTTCCTCGACGGTGGCTTCGTCCACCGGATATCGGTTCTCATGCATCTCCGGTTCACCGGATGAGGGTCTGAGGTCCAACGACGTACTCCGATCTCGAGAAGGGGATGAGATTCCGCCCGTACCGACGGCGCGGTCGGCGCTCGCAGATCACAGACCGGCTGCGGCGCGAGTCTTGGCTGCCTCGTGCAGGTGCTGCAGCGAGGGCGTACCGGATTCGAGTGCGTTGAGGAGGGATTCGACCTGCGCCATGTGGTTGCACAGGCCCTTGGCCTGGATCTTGCCGTGCTCGTCGAGGATCACGCCGTACGGAGTGGTGCCCACCTGGTAGGCGATGCCCACATCGCGGGCGTCGACGTAGCTGAGCTCGGCACCGATACCCGAACCGGCGAGGAAACTCCGGTGCTCCTCGGGCGTGCCGTCGGAGATGATGACGACCTCGAGATCCTTCTCCGCCTTCGCCATCGCCTTGACGCCGGGCAGCAGGCTCTTGCAGGTCGAGCACGACGGCGCGGTGAACAGCAGCAGCTGCGCCTTGTCGCGGTGGCCACCGACGCCGACCTCGCGGCCGAGGTGGTCCTTCAGGCCGCGGAAGCTCGGAGCGACCTGAGCGATCTTCGGGCCGGTGTCCATCATCCGGGCGCCGAGGGGGCCGAGACGCACCTGCACGCGCCCGATCTCGCGAGCGAGGGCGAGCAGCATGAGGAACAGCGCCGCGACGGCGACGGCCAGCACGATGACCGCGATCAGCAGGAAGGTGTTCACAGATTTCTCCGTTCGGATGTGTCAGTACCGCGAGAGGGTCGAGGCGGCACGGAGTTCGATCGAGGCCTTCGTCAGGTGGTCGTCGACCGGGCGTCGGCCCGGATGCACGATCGACCGCACCTGCACCGCGGTGACGACCACGACCAGCACCAGTGCGGCGAGCGCGACGGCGAGGAGGTGCTCGGCGAGCGACGGTGCGCCGGCGGGAACGAGGGCCAGGGCTGCGGAGACGAGCACGAACGCACCGGCCCGCACCGCGTGGAACCACCCGATCCGCGGGATGTCGTGGGAACCGAATGCGAAACAGCCGCAGTCGAGGTCACGACGGCCTCGGAGAAGGTTGATCGTCAGGCCGCCGAAGAAGCACAGGAACAGCAGTGCGGCGCCTGCGGCCGCCCATCGTCCGGCGATGCCGGTGATGAGCGCGGCACCGAGGACGATCTCGGCCCACGGCAGCGCGAACGACACCGCGTCCTCGAGCGGCGCAGGCAGCAGCTTGTACCCGCGTACCGTGCGCAGCAGACCCTGGCGGTCCCGGGTCTTGGGGATGCCGGCGAGCAACAGCGTGCCTCCGACGATCGATGCGATCAGCACCCACAGCATGTGTGCGACCACTCCTTCCGTTTCGCTTCGGGACCTCGTCGAGGTCCCGGCGGATCCCTCGCAGGTCGGGATGGACACATCCTGCTGTGGTCTCGAGTCGGGCATGCGACGCCGGAGAAACGAACGGGGACACCCCGAACGAGAACGCGAGCCCTCGAATTCAGGGGCGTCGGGGCTCGGCGACGTGGGCTTTTGTGTTCGCCCGAGTCCGCGCGGAAGGCGGTGGCGTGATGCACCTCGCATCGCCGCTGCGAGCGGATTCCCACTTGGACGGCACGTCGTGTTCGCGCAGGTAATGCGGCTGTAACAGAACGGGGTTAGCGTCCGGACGAATCCAGTGAAAGGACCACGGCCGTGACGTCAGCACTCCGGGCGGCGATCGACCGCGCACAAGACGCGGAACCCACCGGGGATCACGTGCGCTCACCCCTGCACGCGCTCGGCCGCCGGCAGTTGTCCCAGCTCGACCTGATCGGGCAATCGCTGTCGACGATCGCTCCCGCAACCGGAATGGTGTTCATCGCCCTGTGGATGACCGTGAGTGCTCCGGGACTCGGCGGTGTGCTCACCATCGCCGCGACGACCGGCGTCGTCGTGCTGGTCGCATGGTGCATCACGCAGTTCACGCGACGCCTGGCCGCGGCGGGTTCGCTCTACAGTTTCGTCTTCCAGGGACTCGGTACGCGCGCGGCGCTCGTGACAGGCACGGCGCTCATCGTCGGATATCTCGGCATCTCGATCTCCGTGCTGGCCCAAGGAGCACGCACGGTATCGGATATCGGTGAGCTTGCCGGACTGCATCTTCCGGGGACGGGACCGTGGCTGGTGACGGCGGCGGTGCTCGGTGGGGTCGTCGCCCTGATCGCGATCCGCGGCGTGCGGTTCGCGACCCGCGCGATCCTGCTCGTCGAAACGTGTTCGCTGGTACTGATCGTCGCGACGATGCTGGTCGCGCCGGCGGGTGGCTCGACGACGAGCGAGCTGCCGGTCTCACCGCTGAGCCTGCTGCCCTTCCTGGCGCTCATGACCGTCCTGTCCATGGCCGGATTCGAGAGCGCGGCGTTCTTCGGACCCGAGGCCCGCCGGCCACTCGTCACGGTCAGCCGGACGGTGCTGATCACCCCGCTCGTCGTCGGGGCGCTGTTCGTCTTCGCGGCCGTCGCCTCGCTGACCGGGCGCGGATCGCTCATCATCGGAGCGTATTTCGACGGTGTCGATTCCGGTGCGTCGTGGGCGGTCGTACTCGCGGTGAAGACGGGCATGGCGTGCTCGTGGTTCGCGTCGACGCTCGGCTGCGCACAGGCAGGTTCGCGACTCCTGTACTCGATGGGCGTGGAACGGGTGCTGCCGTCCACCCTCGCCCGCGTGCACGGCACCCTGCGCACGCCCTACCTGGCGGTGGGCGCGTTCGTCGCGGTGAGCGTCGCGGGCGCGGTTCTGTACATCCTGGCGGCGGACGCGGATTCGTCCGTCTTCGACGGTGTCGTCGAGGTCGCGCTGGTCGCGGCGTACACGCTGGTCGCGGTGGCATCCCTGCGGTTCCTGCACCGCATCGGTGAGGACACCACGTGGACGCGGGTCGCGGCGGTGTTCGTCGCGTTGCTCGGTGGTGGTCTGCTGGTGGCCACGGCCGTCGACGGGGTCACGCACTCGCTGCTCGTCGTGCCGGTGGCGCTCGTCGCGCTCCTCGTGTCGGGACCGGTCTGGCGCGCGGTGCTGCGCCGGCTCCGCCCGCAGAGTCTTGCGACGATCGGGGCATTCGACACCGTCGAGACCACCGATCTGCTGCCGGGGGCGGGGACACTGGTTCTCGACGAGCACGGGCGGCCGCGGATCGTCACGGGGGGCACACAGGAGGAGCGAATGTGACCGCCCACGTGCCGATCCGATCCTCCGAGACACCTTTCGGAGGACGACAACCCCATGCCGTGCAGAAGGCACTGGGGATGCTCGAGGCCGTCGCACAGCTCGGTCCCGGCACCACCGCCAAGGAGATCGCGGCGTTCGCCGGAGTGCCTCCCGCCACCGCCTACCGGATGCTGAACCTGCTCGTCGCGGACGGCTATCTCGTGCGCGTCCCCGACCTGTCGGGTTTCGCGCTCGGTCGTCGTACCGCCGAACTCGCCCAGGCCGCAGCGGAATCCACTCCGTCCGAGTCGCTCCACGACGTGATGGAGGATCTGCGGGGGTGCACGCGTTTCGGGCTGCACGTCGCGTCCTTCGCCGGGAGCCGGCTCCGGTTCGTCGACCAGGATCCGGACCACGAGATCGTCGCCATCACCACGCTGTCGAAGTCGTTGCACGCCAACGCCATCGGCAAGCTGATGCTGGCACATGTGCCGGGGGCGGCTCCGGACGCCGAGTTGCGTCGGCTCACCGAGTTCACGATGTGCGACCGCGAGTCGCTGGCGCGGGAGCTGCGCGAGATCGTCTCGTTCGGTTACGCGCGGGAATGCCAGGAGACGCGGCTGGGCCGGGCGGCGCTGGCCGTCCCGATCCGCGACTCGTCGTCCTTCGTCGTCGGCGGCCTGTACCTGCACGGGTCGGCCGCGAAGGTGCAACCCGATCCCGATCTGGTGAGATTCCTCGTCGACGGCTCCGCCAGGCTCACAGGCCTGCTCTGAGCCGGATCAGGGCGTCCACCACGGGCGCGCCGAACATCGGCGGATCGTTGTGTTCGAGACCGTCGAGCTCGACCCGCTCGTGCAACTGCCGGGCGGCATCGGCGACCGCCGTGCTCTGGGCGGGCGGGACGATGCTGTCGGCGGTGCCGTAGACGACCGTGATCGGCACGTCGATGCGGGCGACGAGTTCGGCGACGGGGAACTCGTCCTTCAGCGCTGAGGCGGGGACGAACGGATAGTGGTGCCGGGCCACGGCGGCGAGGTCGGTGAACGGTGAGCGCAGCAGCATCCCGGCGGGAGGTTCGTCGACGGCGAGCGCGGTGACCACGGCGCAGCCGAGGCTCTCCCCGAAGTACAGCAACCGGGCGGGGTCGACGTCGTCGCGTGAACGGAGATGCTCGAGGGCCGCGCGGGCGTCGGCGGCGAGACCCTCCTCGGTGGGGGAGCCGGGATTGCCGCCGTACCCGCGGTAGTCGAACAGGAGCGTCGAGAAACCCGCCGCGGCGAGGTCGGCGGCGGTGTCGACGCGGCCGAGTCGGTTGCCGCCGTTACCGGGAGCGAGGAGAACCGTGAAGCCGGCTCCGGGGCCATCGGGGGCGCGACCGGGCACGAACCAGGCGTCGAGCTCGAGACCGTCGTCAGTGGTGAGCACGACGTCCTCGGCACCGGGCAGGACGGTCGCGGCGGACGGGGGAGTGGAGCTGTCGGGCAGGTAGATCAGGCGTCGTTGCAGCGCCCAGCCGGCGACGCCGACGAGCGCGACGACGAGCACCACGGCGAGAACGATCCGCATGGGTCCGGTCTAACGCATGTGCGCGTTCCCGGCAGCCGGAACTGCCGGAAACGCGCACGGAAGAGGCGGGGTTACCGGAGGAAGGGTTACCGCGGCGCCATGCGCAGCGCGCCGTCCATGCGGATGGTCTCACCGTTGAGGTAGTCGTGCTCGACGATCATCTGCGCGAGCTGCGCGTACTCAGCGGGCTGGGCGAGCCGCGACGGGAACGGCACACCGGCCTCGAGGCCCTTGCGGTACTCCTCGGTGACACCGGCGAGCATCGGGGTGTCGACGATGCCGGGGGCGATGGTGTTGACGCGGATGCCGAACTGCGCGAGGTCGCGTGCGGCGGGGACGGTCATGCCGTGCACGCCACCCTTCGACGCGGAGTACGCGATCTGACCGATCTGGCCCTCGAACGCCGCCACCGAGGCGGTGTTGATGACGACGCCGCGCTGACCCGACTCGTCGACCGTCTCGGTCTTGGAGATCGCGTCGGCCGCGAGGCGCATGACGTTGAAGGTGCCGAGCAGGTTGACGGTGATGACCGTGCGGAACAGCTCGAGGTCGTGCGGGCCGTTCTTCGACAGGATGCGGCCGGCCCAGCCGACACCGGCGCAGTTGACGACGATGCGCAGCGGAACACCCGACTCGACGATGCGGTCGACGGCGGCCTGCACCTCGTCGCCGCTGGTCACGTCGGTGGCGAGGAGCGTGACACCCGCGGGTGCGGCATCGCCGACGCGGTCGATGGACTGCTGCAGGTCGAGGCCGAAGACGGTGGCTCCGGCGTCGGCGAGACGGCGTGCGGTTGCGGCGCCGAGACCGGATGCGGCACCGGTCACCAGTGCGGCGGATCCCTGAATCTCCACTGTTCGTATCTCCTGTCCCGAGCCGAGGGCTGCGTGAACCCGACGGGTTCGGGCTCGTTGACACCGAGTCCGACTCCGTCGGGTTCTCTCACAGAGCCCTACGGCGTGTGAGTGTCGTTCGTCACGAACCCTAACCGGTCACGGCCGCGGGTTCCGCGGGGGTCGCGATCCGGCGGCGCAGTGCGACGACTCCCATCGCCGCGGCGACGAGACACGCGACGGCACCGAGCAGCAGTCCGGCCCGGCCACCCCACTGCTCGCAGACCCATCCGGCGATGGGACCGCCGATGGCCGTGGAGCCGAGGAAGGCGACCGACCACAGGGCCATCACCCGTCCGCGCATCGTCGGCGCGGAGGCGAGCTGCAGCGAACTGTTGGTGGTGGACGTGAACGTCACGCTCAGTGCGCCCACGATCACCATGAGCACGATGAGCGTGGTCAGGTTCGGGGCCGCGGCGGCGACCGCCATGGCGATGCCGAACGCGAGGGAGGTGAGGATCAGCGGCCGGGTTCCGGTGCGACCCCAGGTGGCGACGGCGAGCCCACCCACCACCGATCCGGCGCCCATCGCGGCGGTGAGGAAGCCGTAGGCCCCGGCACCGGCAGCGAAGGTGTGGTCGGCCAGGACTGGCAGAACCACCTGGAACTCGAAGGCCAGACATCCGACGAGCGCCATCATCAACAGCGGGACGGCCAGGTCGGACGTGCTGCGGACGTAGGCGAAACCCTCGCGCAGCTGTCCCTTCGCGCGGGCGGCGGCGGGGGAGCGCTGGAGCCGGGAGACGTCGAGTCGCAGCAACGAGGTGACGACGGCGACGAAGCTCGCGGCGTTGAGCAGGAAGCACACGCCGAGTCCGCCCGCGGCGATGACCAGGCCGGCGACGGCCGGGCCGATCATGCGGGAGCACGAGGCGAGGACCGACTGCAGGCTCACGGCGTTGCGCAGATCCTCCGGACCGACCAGTTCGAGCATGAACGACTGTCGGGCGGGGTTCTCGAAGCACTGGTTGAGGCCGAGCGCGACCGCCAGGACGTAGACGTGCCACAGGGCGATGGTGTCGGTGACGACGAGCAACCCCAGGATCAGGGCCTGCACACCCATGAGGGTCTGCAACCCGATCATGAGCCGGCGTTTGTCGGATCGGTCGGCGACCACGCCGCCGTAGGGGCCGAGCAGCAGCATCGGCACGGTCTGCAGCGCGAGCACGATGCCGATGGCGGTCGCGGAACCGGTGAGCTGCAGGACGAGCCACGACTGCGCGACCGTCTGCATCCACGTGCCGATGAGCGAGACGGCCTGGCCGCTGATGTAGAGGCGGAAGTTGGGCCCGCGCAGGGCGGCGAAGGTCTGTCCTCTGATGTCGGCGAGCACTGTCACGGGCGACCCCCCTCGGCGGAGGGGCGCGGTGAATCGGCGACGCGCTGCGAGAGTGCCTCGAGGGCGGGCAGCGCGTCGTGCAGAGCTTCGAGGTGCCGGTCGTCCAGTTCGGCGAGGTGACGGGCGAACAGGGCGGTGCGGCGGTCGCGCAGTTCCGCCGAGAGTGCGGCACCGGCGGGAGTGATGTGGACGCGGACGACGCGCTTGTCGTCGGCGTCGGGGGACCGGGTGAGCAACCCGGCGTCCTCGAGTTTGCCCACCATGCGCGAACACATGGTGGGGTTGAGCCCTTCGATCTCCGCGAGGTCGCGGACTCCGATCGTCTCGTGGCGGGCGACGGTCGTGAGGAGGGTCGACTGCGAACGCGTCAGCCCTTCCTCCGAGGCGAACATGCCCATGCGGCGGGAGATCCGTCCGATCGCGATACGCAGACGATGGACGTCTTCCGCGTCGAACGGAGGAGTTTCGGATCGAGGGGTGCTGTCCGTGAGTTCAGACATGGAACCACCTCCGAATTTATTTGCCTATCGGCAAGCATACTCCTGTGCGGAGTGGAAAGACACTGCTCGGAACGGTGATCAGGGACGCGTGAGCGCCGGGGCCTCGTCCTCCGTGACACGGCGGGCGCGCCGGCGGACGACCACCATCGCGGCGACGGACAGCAGCAGGGCCACCGCGCCGGCGATCGGTCCGACGACGCCGGTCGCCGGGAACAGGCCGTCGCCGAGCATCCACGCGCCGAAGCCGAAGAACAGGGCGGAAGCGCCGTAGCGAATGGCGTTGTCGGGAAGATGCCGGCCGAGCACGGCACCGATGACGATGGCCAGCGCGTCGGCGGCGACCATGCCGACGGTGGACCCGATCCACACCCCGGCCCAGTTGTTGTCGGTCGCGAGCGTGATGGTCGCGAGCATCGTCTTGTCGCCGAGTTCGGCGAGGAAGAACGCCGAGGTCACGGCGAGGAAGGCGGAGCGCGCGACGCGTCCGGCCTTGGACTGCTCGTCGTCGTCGAGGGAGTCGCCGCGCAGCGTCCACGCGCCGAAGATCAGGAAGGCGATGCCGCCGACGATGGAGATGGCGGTCGCGGGGATCGCGACACCCAGATAGTGCCCGACAGCCACTGACACGAGGTGCACCGCGGTGGTCGCGAACAGGATCCCCGACAGGACGACCCACCAGCGATACCGCAGGGCGAAGGTCATCGCCATGAGCTGGGACTTGTCGCCGAGTTCGGCGACGAAGATGACTGCGAAGGACAGGACGAGCGCGGACCACATATGCGTTTCCTCCTTTCGTATGGAGGAAACGGGGCTTCCTCCGGACGCCGGACGCACGGTGCGACCAGCGGCCGAAGGTCTCGCCCACCGGAGGATGATCCGGTCCGCGGGGCCGGGCAGTGCCGTTGTCGAGCGCCGCCAGTATGTCGACCCTGCGATTGGGGGCTACTCCCCTTCGCCGACGACAACGTTAGCCCGGCGAACCGAATTCTGTAAAGGCAATGCTAACTTTCGGAGAACCGAACTCTCGTTTTCAGGGCGCCCTCACGAAGCGAGCAGCATGGCCAGAATTGCGGTGTCGGGGTCGTTGCCCGGGTCCACTCCCACCTTGCTGACCAGCGCCGTCACCGTGCCGTCCGGTTCGGCCTCGACCCACGCGGCGCGATGCTCGAGCCCGAGATGTGGGATCCCGGGGAGCAGCACGCAGCCCGAGGCGGCGCCGGCGTTCTCCGGCAGTGACGGCGTCGTCTCCGACGGCGGATGCAACATGATCAGTGCCGGCGGCTGATGTTCGGCGAACCGTCCGGGCTGCACGGCACGCTCGCCGAGCACCGGACCCTCGGCGACCACGAGGCCGACGGTTCCGGGTGCGGGGTCGTCGGGCAGTTCTTCCTTGACCCCGAACACCGTCGAGGTGGGCAGCAGTCCCGGCAGTGACGCGATCCGCACCGTCATCGCCAGCACCTGGGCCCATTCACGGGTGGTCGCGGGCCATCTGCCCGAGACCACGAAACCTCGAAGCGAACCGGCGGACTGGAATGCGGACAGCTCGATGCGGCTGTGTTCCTCGGCGTTCATCCCACTCCTCCCTCTCGGTCGGTAAGGGGAGAATGCCCGTTTTCTCCGTTGGCACACAAGAGGTGTCGAGTGCCAGCACTTCCGCTACACCTTTTGTTATCCGCTTCGGCAAATTGCTGCGGCGGATGGCGATTCCTGTAGCGGATGGGGAAGGCCAGGCCCGGAGACGACGAAGGGCGCCGGTGTCCCGGCGCCCTCGCTGTCGGTCTCGCGACCTGTGACCGATCCGTACTAGACGATCAGGCCCGAGGTGGCGGTGCGAGCGCGCTCGAAGCGAGCCTGCACGTCCGCCCAGTTGACGATGTTCCAGAAGGCCTTGACGTAGTCGGCCTTGACGTTCTGGTACTGCAGGTAGAAGGCGTGCTCCCACATGTCGAGCATGAGCAGCGGGGTCAGGCCGATCGGGATGTTGCCCTGCTGGTCGTACAGCTGGACGATGATCAGACGCTGTCCGATCGAATCCCACGCGAGGATCGACCAGCCGGAGCCCTGGATGGAGTTCGCGTTCGCGGAGAAGTGATCGCGGAACTTGTCGAACGAGCCGAAGGCGTCGTCGATCGCGGCAGCGAGCTCACCCTCGGGCTTGTCGCCACCCTCGGGGGAGAGGTTGTTCCAGAAGACGGAGTGGTTGGTGTGACCACCCAGGTGGAAGGCGAGGTCCTTCTCGAGCTTGGTCGCCTGGGCCGCCATGGTGCCGTTCTCGCGGGCCTCGGCCAGCTTCTCGAGAGCGGTGTTCGCACCGGCGACGTAGGTGGCGTGGTGCTTCGAGTGGTGCAGCTCCATGATCTTCGCCGAGATGTGCGGCTCGAGCGCTGCGTAGTCGTAGGGCAAGTCCGGAAGTGTGTATTCAGCCACGAAGGGTCCCTTCTTCACCGGGCCGTCCGGCCCGTGCAGTTATTCCGTACCTTTTCGGGTTTCCACCCAAGTCCATAACTACACCGTCCGCAACATTCCCCGTAATGCGGACACGATCGGACCGCGACTGTGTCGGAGAGCACCCGGAACCGCCCACGCGTCCGGAAAATAGCTCTCACCAGCGCAAACAGCCGGATAGCGGGACCATCGGCAACGGCTGCGTGAACGGGACCTTAACATTGGCGCGTGTTTCGGCCCTTCCTGAACGAACCGACACGCGGGGCCGATGCACCGCGTGTGGATCTGCCGGGCGTCGATGTCGTCCGGTTCGTCGCGGTCGCGGCCGTGCTCTACTCCCACATCGCCTTCTACCTGATCGACGACCTCGGGACGGGCTGGTGGGGCATCGACCTCACCTACGAGGTGCTCGTCAAGGGCGCCGGCCTCAACCAGCACCTGTCGTCCGTCGGGGTGACGGCGTTCATGATGCTCACGGGCATGCTCGTCACCCGGTCCGCGATCCGGCAGGACCGCCGGAAGTTCCTCATCGCCCGGGCCGCGCGGCTCCTGCCGGCCTTCTGGGTGGCGATCCTCGCCGCGGTCGTGCTCGTGTGGCTCGGCATCAACGGCACCTTCAGCGGCCACACCACGGTGTCGGTCTCCGAGGCGTTCCTGTCCTTCTTCCTGGGTGCGTTCTTCCTGAAACCGCAGGTGATCGTTCTCGGCGTGGTGTGGACGCTCGCCGCACAGATCTCGTTCTACCTGTGGTGCGTGGCGGGACGGTCGCTGCTGCGGACGGCGCCGGTGGCGGTGCCGATGCTCGGCGCCGTGCTGTGCATGCTGGTGCTCCTCTACAACCTGTACGTGCCCGAGCCGTACACGGTGCCGTTCCTGTCGAAGATCGCGTCGACGCTGCCGACCTTGTTCCTGGGGCAGATTGTGTACTTCGGCTGGGCCGGCCTGATCTCGCTGCGCGCCCTGCTGGCTGCGATGTTCGCGCAGATCGCGGTGATCGTGATGGCCACGGACATCAACGTCTACTGGTCGGGCAGCCGCTATCTGTGGACGGTGACGGTGGTCTTTGCGGCGATCGTGCTGGTCGCGCGGTACGACGGGCGCCTCGCGCGCTCGACCGTCGTCTCCTGGGTCGCGACCCGCAGCTACTGCATCTACCTGACCCACACCCTCGTGATGTACCGGATCTACGAGAACACCGTCGGCCTCGTCGGCACGACCGCGGCGATCGTGCTGCTGCTGATCGGTTGCGGTCTCGTCGCCGAGGTGCTGTACCGCAGCGTCGAGGTACCGGCTGCGCACTGGATCAAGAGCCGCTGGCTCGCGCCGAAGCAGGTCGCTTCCGACGAACGGACTGTCGCTCCGACCCGCGCGTAGCATCGGGTCATGTCCTGGTTCGACGAGATCCTCGCCCGTGCAGGTTCGAAGTCGCAGATGGTGACGCGCGAGGACGCGCTCCCCGGTCGCGCCGAACCGCTGCCCGTCCCCGAGACCCACTACGTCAACGGCAACCGCATCGTTCCCCCCTTCCCCGAGGGCCTGCAGGCCGCAGTCGTCGGCATGGGTTGCTTCTGGGGCGCCGAGAAGGAGTTCTGGCAGCTCGACGGCGTCTACTCGACCGCGGTCGGCTATTCCGGCGGCTACACCCCCAACCCCACCTACGAGGAGGTGTGTTCCGGCCGGACCGGGCACACCGAGGTGGTGCTCGTCGTCTTCGACCCGAAGGTGATCGGCTACGAACACATCCTGCAGCAGTTCTGGGAGAACCACGACCCCACCCAGGGCATGCGGCAGGGCCACGACCACGGCACCCAGTACCGCTCGGCGATCTACACCCACGACGAGACGCAGATCGAGGTCGCCGAGGCCACGGCCGAAGCGTTCGGCAAGCGACTGGCCGACGCCGGATACGGGCAGATCACCACGGAGATCGCCCCGCTCACGCAGTTCTACTACGCGGAGGACTACCACCAGCAGTACCTCGCGAAGAACCCCAACGGCTACTGCCCCGTCCACGCCACCGGCGTGAGTTGCCCGGTGGGACTCGGCGCCTGAGAGAGCGTCGGGCCTCAGGACCCGAGGTTGACGCGCACCACATCTCCGCTCGCAGTGCGAGTGTGAGATGCGTTGGCGTTCCTTGAACTTCCCCGAAGGCGGACGCATCCTGGAAAAAGGGATCATTCCAGAGGGGGAAAGGGACGGCTTGCCGACATGACGACCAGAGCGGGGTATCTGCGGCGCACACGGCGAAGTCTGCGCAGGCGGGATCCGCTCGTGCGTCGCACCGACAAGCTCGAGGCGCGCTGCTTCACCCTCATGATCGCCGTGATGGCGATCCTGATCCCCGTCGCGGTGTGGGTGTCCGCCACCATGTGGAGCTCCCAGCTCGAACTCTCCGAGAAGCAGAACGCCGAACGCGTCAGCGTCACGGCCGTCCTCGACGCCGATGCCCTGAGCGACTCTTCCGGATGGGGCGAGACCGTGAAGATCTCCTCGGCCCCCGCGACCTGGGGTTGGGGCGACGAGACGCGTCACGCCCTCGTCCAGGTCGACAGTCTCGCGACCGCGGGCAGCGAGGTGCCGGTCTGGGTCGAGGCGAGCACCGGCGAATACACGCAGCCCCCGCTGACCACCTCCGCCGCGAAGTTCACCGCCGTGTTGTCCGGGGTGTCGTTGTGGACGTTCTCGTCCGCCGCCGCGGCCGGCCTGTTCGCCCTCGCGCACTGGCGTCTCGAGGTGCGGCGCAGCCGCGAGTGGAGCCGGGACATCGAAGCGTTCCTCGGCTCCACCAGCAGCCACTGACCCGGGTAGGACTGCAGGCACCGCCTGCGCGTCAGAGATCCGCGACGGCGGGCATGACCTCGTTCGCCACCAGTTCGAGGTGCTCGAGATCGGCGAGATCGAGGACCTGCAGGTAGATGCGTTGCGTCCCGGCCTCGGCGAAGGTGCGGATCTTCTCGATCAACTCTTGCGGCGTGCCCGCGAGTCCGTTCTCCCGCAGTTCGTCGACCTCACGGCCGATCCGTGCCGCGCGACGCGCGATCTCGTCCTCGTCGCGGCCGCAGCACAGCACGAGTGCGTTCGAGTAGGTCAGTTCCTCGGGGTCGCGTCCGGCATCCCGGCAGGCCGAGCGCACACGCTCGAACAGGACCTTCGTCTCGTCCAGTGACTTGAACGGCACGTTGAACTCGTCGGCGTAGCGCGCCGCCAGTGCCGGCGTGCGCTTCTTGCCCGCGCCACCCATGACGATCGGCGGGTGGGGACGCTGGTACGGCTTCGGCAGCGCCGGGGAGTTCTCGATCCGCACGTGCTTGCCCTCGTACGAGAACGTCTCGCCCTCGGGGGTGTCCCACAGGCCGGTGATGACCGCGAGGGACTCCTCGAAGCGGTCGAACCGTTCCTTCAGCGTGGGGAAGGGGATGCCGTAGGCGAGGTGCTCCTCCTCGAACCAACCGGCTCCGAAGCCGAAGTCGACGCGTCCGCCGCTCATGGCATCGACCTGCGCGACGGAGATCGCGAGCGGGCCCGGGTACCGGAAGGTCGCCGAGGTGACGAGCGTGCCGAGGCGGATCGTCGACGTGTCGCGGGCGAGACCGGCCAGGGTGATCCATGCGTCCGTCGGTCCGGGGAGGCCCTCGGCATTCATGGCCAGGTAGTGGTCGGAGCGGAAGAACGCGCCGTAGCCGAGTCGTTCCGCGGTCTGCGCGACGGCGAGGAGGTCGTCGTAGGTGGCGCCCTGCTGGGGTTCGGTGAAGATGCGTAATTCCATGACCCGATCATTTCAGCGCCGGAACCTGCACGGGGCATCGGCGGGCGCCTGTCCACTGTGAGATGTCTCGAGTGTGATTCCCCATGCGTGGATAGACCTGTTGATGAACCTGTGGAAACTGTGGATAACTCCAGCGGATGGGGTTGATGGGGAGTGTTGTGGAGGACCCACCTGTCCCACCTGTGGAACAGGATCGGTACGACCACACCCACATCCGTTCACGCCGCGTGCCACTATTGAGACGTGAGCTTTTCCGACGTGCCCACCGTGTCGGTCGACCTGGTACCCGAACTCGGCGACGAGGTCGTCCTCCTCGACGTCCGCGAGGACGACGAATGGGAACTCGGACACGCCCCCGGCGCGCTGCACATTCCGCTCGCCGACGTGCCCGCCCGCATCGAGGAACTCGACCCCGACGCCGAGATCTACGTGATCTGCAGGCAGGGCGGCCGCTCCCTCGGAGCGGTCGAGTACCTGGCCCGCATCGGGTACGAGACCTTCCAGGTCGCGGGCGGCATGGTGGCCTGGCAGAAGCACGGACTCCCGCTCGTCTCCGAGCGCGACGAACCGGCAAAGATCTATTGATGTCGGCCTATCAGATCTGTGTGCGCTGTGAGAATCGCTGGCCCGTGACCTATCAGCCGCGGCAGTGGTGCCCGGCCTGCCGCGGTGTAATGCTCTCACCCGTCGCCCCCGACGGGTCGGTTCCTCCCTCGCGCCGCAACTTCCGCTGGGTCGCGCGACCCGCGGGTGGCCCTCCGGCGACCGAACCGGCGTCGCCTCCGCGCGGGCGCCCGTCGGCCGAGACCCCGTCCTATCGCGAGATGCCCCGCTGGGGACTGCTCGATCCGCTCCCGGACGAGGACGTCGAACCCGATCGCGCCGAGACCGCCGCCGACCTCGCACCGACGCTGCTCGTCGGCACCGCCGTCGTCTTCGGTCTCGCGGCGGTCGCCGAGGCCGTCCGGTACGGAGTGTTGCTGTACAACCGCACCCGTCTCGTCGACCCGCTCGTGCTCGCGTTGTCGGATGCCGCGGTGTGGGCGACCCAGGTGGTCGGGCCGGTCGTGGCGCTGGCCGCGGCGGTCGCATCCGGGTTGCGGTTGATCGACCTGCGCCGGCGCATCTACGCCGAGCGTGGTCTCGCCGAGTCGCGGTCGCCGCTGTCCATCCTCGCGGGGCTGGTCGTTCCGGGCCTCAACCTCGCGATGCCCGGTGTCTTCCTCACCGAGATCGCCGACCGCGACCCCCGGTTGCTCCGCGCGATCCGCACCTGGTGGGTGTTGTGGGTGGTCAACGGCGTGCTCATGGTGGCGTTGCTCGCGTGGCGTCAGCGCGACACCCTGCAGGCCCGCGCCGACGGCGTCCTGCTCACCGCCGTCCTCGCGGCGCTCGGGGCGGTCGTCGCGCTGTCGACCCTGCACGTCCTGCGCCTGTTCGACGACGCCGATCTGTGGGGACGGCCGCTGCGTCGTCGCCGCTTCACCCACGCGACAGGTCCGGCCTCGTCGCCGATCGCGCCCATCGTCCCCGCCGCCGTGCGCGAGCAGGAACAGGCCCGCGAAGAACAGGACGACGCTCCGGAGTCGGCCGGAGAACGAGCGGACGACGAGGAGCGCGTCGAGGCGGTGGCGCCGTGACCCGCAGCGCGCATCCCCGGGTCGTCGCGCATCGCGGTGCGTCCGCCGCCCTCCCGGAACACACGATCGGCGCCTACGAACTCGCGTTGAAGGAAGGCGCCGACGGCGTCGAATGCGACGTGCGGCTCACCCGCGACGGTCACCTCGTGTGCGTGCACGACCGCACGATCGACCGCACCTCGAACGGCACCGGTGTCGTCAGCGAGATGACCCTCGACGAGCTCGCGCAGTACGACTACGGACGTCCCGGCGAGCCCGCCGACCTGCTCACGCTGCGGCAACTGCTCGAACTCGTCATGGACTTCACGAGCGTCCCGGTGAAGGTCTTCGTCGAGACCAAGCATCCCGTCCGCTACGGCGGTCTCGTGGAGAGCAAACTGCTCGCCGAACTGGCCCGCTTCGGTCTCGCGACCCCGGCCTCCGCCGATTTCTCCCGGGTGGTGGTGATGTCGTTCGCGGCGGGGGCCGTCTGGCGCATCCGCCGGGCCGCGCCGCTGCTGCCCACCGTGCTGCTGGGGGAGACCTCGCGCTACCTGCGCGGCAGTGCCGCGACCACGGTCGGCGCGACCGCTGTCGGTCCGTCGATCGCGACGCTGCGCGAGCACCGCGATCTCGTCGACCGGGCTGCGCTGTCGGGTCGGGCCACCTACTGCTGGACCGTCGACGACCCCGCCGACGTCGAGCTGTGCCGCGAACTGGGCGTCGAGTGGGTCGCCACCAACCATCCCGGGCGCACCAAGCTGCAGCTCGACGCCTTCGATCGGTGAGTACCCCCACCTCGTCCCGCGACCTCGACATCGCGACACGGGTCGCCGTGTAGTTTGACGCCGTGGCCAAGAAGAGCAAGAGAAACAGCGGACCCAAGCCCGGCAGCAACCGCGCCGCGAAGCTCGAGCAGCGCCGGCTCGAGCGGGAAGCAGCGGCCGCCGCGACGTCCCGGCCCTTCGAAGGACTCGCCTTCGAATGCGATCTCGTGGCACTGCGCGAGTTCGTGCCGTCGGCCCTCGCGGAGCTGCCCGCGGCCGAGGACGGCCGTCGCGTCGTGGGTGCGACCATCCTTCCCGGTGGGGTCGCGGCCCTGGTCCGCGAGGAGAACGGTGAGCCGGTCGCGTACGTCGGCCTGCAGCTCGCCGCCGGCTTCGGCCCGGACCCTGCGGGTGAACTGGCCGCGGCTCTGCACTGGGCGCACACGGCCGAGCCGGGCTCGTCGCTGCAGGTCGCGAGCGTCGACGACGACACCCCGCCGCTGGCCGAGCTGATCGACCCGGCGGCCGTACCGGCGATCACCGTCCACAGTGACTTCGACTGGTGGATCCCGGCCGGTGTAGAACCGAGCGCCGAGATCGCGCACACCGTCAAGCACGCGAACGAAGCCGTGCTGCCGTCCGCGCGTCTCGAGGGCGACGGTCTCCGCGGCGCGTGGTGGGTCGATCCGGGCGAGAAGGCGCACCTGCGCTGGGTGCGACCCGAGGACGAGGACGCGCTGATGGCGGCGCTGTCGCGCGTGCACGCGGCGGGCGGTCTGCACCTCGGTGAGGGATCGCGGTTCGCCGGTTCGTTCCGCACCCACGGTCTGCTGGTGCCGGTCTTCGACCTCGACCGCGAGAAGCACCCCGACGAATGGGTCACCCCGACCATCGAGTTCGGGCAGCGCCTCGACGAGGCCCTCGCCGTGGACGAACCGCTCACCGCCGCCGAGCGCCGGTCGCGCGACGGCCTGCGCAGCCGCCAGGTCACCCTGCGCTGACCCGCTCACGACAGCACGAAGG
>NZ_JBKFBA010000001.1:128016-137717 GCF_053345925.1 Rhodococcus sp. C26F | reverse complement strand
CGTCGTTCCGGGTGGGCTGTCCCCGGATGGAGGAACGATCAGATGGCGCCGCCGGCGGCGAGCGGGGCGTTGCCGCGCGGCTCGCGCACCTTCGAGTTGAGCTCGCGGGCCACGAAGTCCTCGAGGTTGAAGAGGTTGGAACCGGCACGGTCGGCCACGGTCAGCAGGGTCGTCATCGTCGCGACCTCCTCGACCTGTTCCTGCAGGAACCACTGCATGAACTGCTCGCCGAGGTAGTCGCCCTCGTCGCGCGCGGTGCGGGCGAGCTCGACGATCTGGTCGGTGACCTTCTTCTCCTGGGCGAGGGCCAGCGCGATCGGCTCGCGGGCATCCTCGAACATCGACTGCACCGCGTCGACGCCGGTGAGGTCGACGGCCATGTCGCGGTCCAGGAAGTACTGGACGATCATCATGGCGTGGTTGCGCTCCTCGACGGCCTGCGCGTAGAAGTGCTTCGCCAGCTGCGGGAGATCGGTGTTGTCGTAGAAGACCGCGATGGCGATGTACTGATGCGACGCCGTGAACTCGTGGCGGATCTGGTCGTGCAGCAGCGTGTGGAACTTGGTCTTGGTCATGTCGCCCATCGTCGTCATGATCACGACGTTAGTGCAGGTCAGCGCGTTTTTCATCCAAGTGTTGGCTACCCTTCCACAAGGCAGCATCGGCTACCCTACGGAAAATTCGGACAGCCTTCCCCAAGATCGACGACGATTCGCGGCGTCCGTCAGGGGGCCGGAGCGAGCAGTTCCGGCGGGATCGGGTCGCCCTCCGAGATGGCTCCGAAGAACGGCACGGCGCGCTCACGATCCCACAGCAGGACGTTGCCGATGCCGTAGACGTCGTCGAATCCGCCCACCGGAACCGTCGTGGTGACCGTCTCGCCGCGCATCGCCCACGCGAGTCGCGCGAGGTTCCACAGGTGGTCGCCGTCGTCGACCCGCAGCGACCCGGCCGCACCCGACATCAGCGACCATGCCCGGAAGGGATTCAGGAAGGTGCCGGGGCTCGTGGCCTTGCTCAGCAGCGCCGACAGGAACAGGCGCTGATTGTTCATCCGGTCGAGGTCGGCGAGCGGGGTGGCGCGCGTGCGCACGAAGCCGAGGGCCTGCGCTCCGTTGAGCTCCTGACATCCGGGTTCGAGTCTGAGGCCGGCGAGCGGGTCGTCGATCGGATAGGGCACGCAGATGTCGACCCCGCCGACCGCGTCGACGATCGACGCGAACCCGCCGAAACCGATCTCGGCGTAGTGGTCGATGTGCACGCCTGTGGCGCCCTCGACCGTCTGCACGAGCAGTTGCGGCCCGCCCAGTGCGAACGACGCGTTGAGTTTGTCCTGGCCGAAGCCCGGGACGCTCACGTAGGAGTCGCGGGGCAGGGAGACCATCGTCGTGGCACCGCCACCGGGCGGGATGTGGACGAGCAGGACGGTGTCGGTGCGGTCGGCGCCGACCTCCCCGCCCGTCGCGAGCTCCTGCTCCTGCTCGGGGGTGAGTCCCACCCGGCTGTCGGAGCCGACGAGCAACCAGTTCGTGCCGGGAGTGTCGCCGACACGGCCGTCGTAGTCGGCGAGCGCGTCGACGCGCGCGAGCTTGCCGTCGAGGTAGACCATGCTCGCACCCATCGCGACGACGAGCACGACCAGGACGATCGCGAGTCGCCGCAGGATGCGCCGGGCACCCAACGGGCGGCGCGGTGCGGGTCGGGAGGGCGGTGCCGCAGGGCGTCGCGGGGGAGCGGGCGGTGGGGTGTTCCCGCGCGGAGGACGCCGGTTCGGGGCGGGTTCGGCGAACCGTTCGGGTCGCTGCGTCGGCGCCCAGTCGCGTCGTTGCTGCTGCGGAGGCGGTTGCTGCCGGTCCTGCCGCGGAGCAGGCCGGTAGTTCGGCGCGGGCGCCTGCGACCACGCCTGCGGTGACTGCGACCGTCCGTCGCGCCGCAGCACCTGGGTGCCCTCGGGGGACGGCGGGGGGCCGCCGCGACGCTGTGACGGAGGAGCGCCCCGTCGCTGCGGTGGCACGCCGCGCTGCGGGTTCGGCGGTACTGCCCGCCGGGCAGGAGGGCCCTGCGGGGGAGGTCCCTGCGGAGGCCGCGGCCGGTTCCGAGGGTCGCGAGGGTCGCCGTTCACCCGGACAACTCTACGTTCAGGGCAGCCAGGACACGTGGCCCCTCAGTGCTTGGTAGCCCACGAAGGCGATGGTGTCGATGAGTGCGTGGGCGATCACGAGCGGCCACAACCGGCCGGTGCGCTGCCAGTAGCGTCCGAAGACCAGGCCCATGACGACGTTGCCGAACCCGCCGCCGACGCCCTGGTAGAGGTGGTAGCTACCGCGCAGCAGGGCGGAGGCGAGCAACGACGAATTCTCCGACCAGCCGAGCTGCCGTAGGCGGGTGAGGAGATAGGCGACGACCAGGATCTCCTCCGCCCCGGAGTTGGCGATCGCCCACAGCACCTCGGTGGGCAGTCGCCACCAGTAGTCCTCGAGCAGGCTCGGCGCGACCGTCAGGTTCAGGCCGGCGGCCCGCGCCACCAGGTACAGCACCAGTCCGGGGAGTCCGATCAGGGCGGCCAGCCCCACGCCGGGCAGCAGGTCCCGGCGCAGACCGGGTCGGGCGAGGCCCGCGAGTCGCGGTCCGACACCGCTGCGCCAGAGCAGGTACAGGCCGAGGGCACCCCAGGCGAGCAGGCGCACGATGCCGAGGAGTTGGCGGGCGAGATCGATGAACCCCTGCGACGAGCGTGGCGTGTTGAGGGCGACGGTCTGATCCGACAGTGGTTCCGGTGCCAGCGCCGCCTCGGCCAGCGACAGGATCGACGAGATCCCGCTCAGGCCGAAGGTGACGAGCAGGACGATGGTGATCTCGATCCACAGTGCTCGGCGCTCGGTGGGGTCGAGGGGCGGCTCGGGATTGCGGGATGCGGGCCGCAGCCAGTCGCGGAGGGTCGTCACCGGAGCGATTGTGCCGGACCCTGCGTGGCCGGTCCCTTCGCCGCGGAGAGGCGATCCCACCGGCTCGCGGTGATGTGTCCAATTTGACAGCGGTCCTTGTGACCCATCACACTTCAACACGCCCGACCGATCGATCGCTCGGGTGCGGATAGGGGCCTGTGGGCCGAGGGGAAGTCTGCGACCCGGAAGTAGGGACATGAACATCGAAACACCTGAGAAGAATCCAGCTGCAACAACTTCGGTGACTCTCGCATCGAAGAAGAAGTCTCTTCTCGCCAGCTCCGTGGGCAACATCCTCGAGTGGTACGAGTGGAGCGCCTACGCGGTGTTCGCTCCGTTCATCGCCGCGGCGATGTTCAACAGCGACAATCCGGTCTCGGCACTGCTGTCCACGCTCGCGGTCTTCGCCGTCGGATTCCTGATGCGACCGCTCGGCGGCATCGTGTTCGGCCGCATCGCCGACAAGCGCGGCCGCAAGTTCGTGCTCGTCACGACCATGCTCATGATGGCCGGCGGCAGCCTCGTCATCGGGCTCATGCCCACCTACTCGTCGATCGGCGTGTGGGCGTCGGTGCTCCTGCTGCTCGCCCGCGTGGTGCAGGGCTTCGCGCACGGTGGCGAGTCGGCGACCGCCTACTCGTACGTCAGCGAGATCGCGCCGCCGCATCGCCGCGGCATGTGGGGCAGCGTCGCCTTCGTCGCGATCTTCGGTGGTTCCGTGTTGGCGTACACGATCGGCGGAGCGGTCACCTCGACACTCTCCGAGAGCGCCGTGGGCGAATGGGGATGGCGCGTGCCGTTCCTCCTCGGCTTCTTCCTGGCACTGTTCGCCCTCTACCTGCGACGCAGCATGGAGGAGAGCGAGGTCTTCGACCAGCAGGAGACCCGGGTCGACGAACCGCGCATCCCGCGCAAGGTGGTCGTGCGGGCGATCCTGCTGATGATCGGCATGACCTCGGGTGTCACGGCGGCGCACTACACGTGGACCTCGTACGTCTCGACGTACGCGATCACGCAGAAGGGCATGGACGCCGACACCGCCTACTGGATGCTCGTCATCGCCCAGGTCATCGCGCTGGTGTCGCTGCCTTTCTGGGGTCTGCTCTCCGACCGGATCGGCCGGCGCCCGATGCTCGGCGGCTTCGCGGTCCTCATGTTCGCGCTGCAGATCCCGCTGACGTCGATGATCACGTCGGCCGGGTGGACGCTGCTCGTGTCGACCACTCTCGCCCTGCTCATCGTGTCGATCCCGGGCGCGATCCTGTCGTGCACCCTGTCGGAGAGCTTCCCGACCCGCCTGCGTACCCAGGCCATCGGCTTCGCCTACTCCTTCTCGGTGGCGGTCTTCGGTGGCACTGCGCCCTACCTGAACCAGCTGCTCACCGGCTGGGACATCGGCTGGGTCTTCGGGGTCTACATCATGGTGCTGTGCGTCGCGACCGGCATCGCTGCGCTGATCATGAAGGAGACGAAGGGTATCGATCTGCAGAAGGTCTGATCCATACGATTCCGAGTCCTGCCGCCGCGTACCGCTCAGGTGCGCGGCGGTAGTCCGTTGCGGAAGGGGCAGCCGACGAGCAGGCGCAGTGCGCGACCCAGGGCGGCGGGATCGTCGACCGGTTCGTGGAAGGGGATCCGCACGTCGTGGTCGTCGCCTTCGGACTCGACGCGCAGGCGCAGTCCGTAGCGATCGAGACCGAGGGGACGGATCCGTCCGCCGCGGTGCGCGGGCGGGATGCGTCGCGCGATCTGCCGCACGATGTCGGCGTGGTCCTCTTCGAGGTGCTGGAGCCACCCGGTCTCGAGTGCGGCGAACGGGTCGGGAGCGGCGTCGAGGACTTCGGCGACGTCGACGGCCTCGGCCCCGGTGGTGTCGGCGGCGACGACGGAGTCGAGCGTCAGGCACAGCAGTTCGGAGCGGTGTCCGACGTCGAGGAGTTCGGGATGCGGCAGGATCTCCGCGATCTCGGCGGCGATCCGGCGCGGATGCTCCACGGGACGCAGGGTGCCGCTCAGCCAGATGAGCGAGCGGACCGGATTGCGCAGGGCGATCGGGGAGTGGTCGGTGAGCTCGAGCATGGCGGGGATGCCTGCGCTGCCGGCCTGCCAGGCGAGTGCGACGGGGAGGCTGTCCTCGGCGACGACCACCGCGACCTGCCCGTCGTCGAGGAGATGATGAACCGAGGTGGGGAGCGGGTCGCAGCCGTCGATGGCGAGCTGCGTCGTGTCGGCGCGGATGAGGGCGGTGCGTACGCGTTCGGCCGTGGTCGGCGCGGGGATGACGGATGTGGTGGTCTGCATGCCAACCCTCCTTCTCGATGTAGGTGAGGCAAACCTAAGTCATTGTGATCGCGGTCGCAAGTGGTCCGTCGGTAGCCTGGATCGGTGCCGATCCCACTTCCCCTCGGAATGCCGCCGTCCCGCGACGAGCCCCGCGGACTGCTCGACGCGTTGCTCACGCACCGGCACGACAGCCTCACCGACGCCCTCGCCGCGACCGGCCGCATGCTCGCCCCGCCGGTCGTCCCGGCCACTGCCGTCACCGGATCGCCGACCCGCGAGCTCGTCGTCGAACTCGACGCCTCGGCCGAACTGCCCTCGCCCGCCGGGTGGCGTCCGGTCCGGTACCAGGTCGACTGCGCGACCGAGGAGCTCGAGGACGTTCTCGCGATCACCGCGCCGGCACCCCTGGTCGTCTACCCGCACGTGCCCGACGCCGCGCTCGCCGACGCCGCCCGCGCGCTCACCGAGGCAGGTCACATCCCCGGCCTGACCGCAGGTCGCGGGGCCGACGCCGTCGCCGACTTCCTCTCCGTCCTCGCACACGCCGACACCGGATACGCCGCCCGCGCGACCGGCACCGACGATGTCGTCGCGTTGCTCGCCGCCACCGTCGCGGCGCTGAGCGGTTTCGACGTCCGCAACGCTCTCGCGGCTCCCGACGTGACCCGGCTCCGGCGGCTCGTGCCGGAGGCCGCCGCGGCGGTGCGNTGCGGGAGATCCTGCTGGTCGTCGAGGTCGACGACACCGACGCCGTCGTCCGGGAGCTCGAGGCGCTCGACCTCACCACCGGCTGACACGGAGCCACCGCTCGGGTGCGGTTCACGCAGAGTCCGCCTTCCCGTCACGACCGATGCGTAACCTCGTACACGTGCCACGTATCGCCTATTTCGGACCCTCGGGAACGTTCACCGAGATGGCCCTCGACCGCTTCGAGAGCCTCGGTGCACTCGACGTGCTCGGCGACGGATCCGCCGACGTCGAGCGCGTCTCGGCCGCCAGCCCGCCCGCTGCCCTGCAACTCCTGCGCGACGGGAAGGTCGACGGTGCCGTCGTCCCCATCGAGAGCTCCGTCGAGGGTTCGGTGCCGCCCACCATGGACGCCCTCGCTCTCGGGCCGCGCCTGCAGATCGTGTCCGAGGTCGAGCTCGACATCGCGTTCACGGTGGTCACCCGCGAAGGGATCACCCGCGATCGGGTCCGCACGATCGGCGCCTATCCGGTGGCTGCGGCGCAGGTGCGTCGCTGGATCGAGGACCACCTGCCCGACGCCGAGCTCGTGACCGCGGCCTCCAACGCGGGAGCCGCCGAGGACGTCGCGTCCGGCAAGGTCGACGCGGCGGTGTCCACGGCGCTCGCCGGACAGCGGCTCGGCCTGTCCGTCCTCGCCGACCAGGTCGCCGACTTCGAGGGCGCCCGCACCCGCTTCGTGCTCATCACGCGGCCGCGGCCCGTGCCGAAGCGCACCGGTGTCGACCGCACCTCGGTCGTGCTGCAACTCCCCAACGAGCCCGGCTCGCTGGTGCGCGCCATCACCGAGTTCTCCACGCGCGGAATCGATCTGTCGCGCATCGAGTCCCGGCCGACCCGCAGGGAATACGGCACCTACTTCTTCCACTTGGACTGTGTGGGTCACATCGACGACGCGCTGGTCGCCGAGGCGCTGCAGGGACTGCACCGCTTCGCGCAGGTGCGGTTCCTCGGATCGTGGCCCGCTGTGTCCGAACACGGTGTCCCACCCGTGTCGGACGACGAGGATGCGCGGTGGCTCGACCGACTGCGGCGCGGAGAGGACTGACGGTGAGCGGCAGATTGATCCTGGCCCGGCACGGCCAGACGGTGGCGAACGTCGCCCGGAGACTCGACACGAAACTCCCCGGGGCGGAGCTCACCGAGCTCGGCGTCGAACAGGCCCGCACGCTCGGGAAGAACCTCGTCGAGCGGACGCCGTCGCTGCTCGTCGCGTCGCAGGCACTCCGCGCTCGGCAGACGGCCGAGCACGCGGCACCGGCGGTGTCGCTCGACGCGGTCGTCCGCGAGGGTGTGCACGAGGTGCAGGTCGGCGAGCTCGAGGACCGCAGCGACGAGGAGTCGCACAAGCTGTTCATGAAGGTCTACGAGGAGTGGCACAACGGCGACCTGCGGGCACGGGTCCCGGGCGGTGAGTCGGCGCTCGACGTGCTCGACCGGTACCTGCCCGTCCTCGAGTCGCTGCGCAGCGACTATCTCGACGCCGGTTCGGGCGACGTCGTGGTCGTCAGTCACGGCGCCGCCATCCGCCTCGTCGCCGCCTATCTGGGGAAGGTGCCGTCCGGCTTCGCCATCACCAACCACCTGGCCAACACCGAGACGGTCGAACTGGTGCCGGTGGCCGGCGGTGGCTGGGAGTGCGCGCGCTGGGGAACCTTCTTCGCACCCTTCCACGACACCGCGCGCGGCGGTACCGACGACCCGATGGGGTGATACCGCCCACCTTTCGATCCTTCGAGCGCAAAACATACGGGTATCCTCGGGGCGTCCGTATGAAGTAGCGATCGGTAGGTAGGTGCGGTTTCATGGGTGCTTCGAGCGACGGGGCCGACACCCTCACCAACGGTGAGGCGATCCCGGACTGGCGCATCCTCGAACCGATGCAGCTCAGTCCCATCCTCACCGCTGCCCTCGACGCCTTCTACGAGACCGGCTTCCACGGCACCTCGGTGCGGGAGATCGCGCGCCGCGTCGGCGTCACCGTCCCGGCGCTCTACTACCACCACGAGAACAAGGAAGGGCTGCTCATCGCCCTTCTCGAGCTCTCGACCAGCGACGTGCTCTCCCGAGCCCACGCCGCCGCCGAGGACGCCGACGGCGACTCGGTGCGCAGGCTGTCCAATGTCATCGAGGCGATCGTGCTGCGCATGACCCTGCGGGCCCGCCTCGCCGCGCTCGAGGGTGAGGCCCGCTACCTGAGCCCCGAGAACCGCCAGCGCTACCGTGCGGTGCGCAAGGGCGTCGAGCAGCTGGTGCGCCAGATCGTCGAGGAGGGCGTCGCCGCGGGCGTGTTCGACGTGGACGATCCCGCCGAGACCACGCGTGCCCTGCTCGGCATGTGCCAGTCGATCCCGCGCTGGTACCACGCGGAGGGCACGCTCAGCCCCGAGGCCGTCGCGCAGAAGTACGTCGGCATCGCGCTCAAGACCGTCGGGGTCTGACGGCCGGATCCGGTGTCGGTCGAGGTTCGGCGGCGCTCGAATCTCAGCGACGCTCGAACCAGGTGACCTGCGTGCCGTTGCTGAACTCCTCGCGCGCGGTGACGTCGAATCGCGTGGGGACGAAGTTGCCCGACAGTGCCGGAATACCGTCGCCTGCGATCAACGGATAGCTCTTGAAGATCAGCCGGTCGATCTCGTCGACCAGTTGCCCTGCGATGTTGCCGCCACCGCAGAGCCAGATGTCGAGCCCCTCTTCCGCCTTCAGCTTTCGGACCAGCTCGACCGGGTCGGTGTCGACGATCCGGACCTGCGGATCGTCTACCGGCGCGAGAGTGCGGGACACGACGTACTGCTGCATGTGGCTGTACGGGCTCGTGAGTCCCAGCGAGAGACCGGGTTCGTAGGCACCGCGCCCCATGATCACCGTGTCCCATTCCTTGTTCGGCGTGTCGACCGGCATGCCGATCTGTTCGCGGAGCGCGGTGGGAACGGCTTCGGGATATCTCGCGCTCATCGCCGCAGCCATGTCGTCGCAGATCGGATAGAAGTCGTACTCCCCGTTCGGCCCGGCGATATAGCCGTCGAGGGTCACTGCCACGTAGTAGACGAGCTTTCGCATAGTGGACCACCATTCGTAGTACTATGAGTGAAGTGGTTTGAACGTAGTACTACATATGGAGTGGTGTCAAGTGGTTCGGACGAATCCGGAACGACGACAGGCCTTGTTGGATGCCTCGATCGAGGTGCTGGCGCGGGACGGCGCGCGCGGGCTGACCTTCCGCGCGGTGGACAAGGAGGCCGGGGTCCCGACGGGGACGGCGTCGAACTACTTCGCCAACCGCGACGACCTGCTCGTCCAGGTGGGTCACCGCTACTACGAGCGGCTCCTGCCGGCCGATGAGGTCATGGCACAGTCGCAGGCGCCGCAGACCCGCGAATCCATGATCGAGCTGATGACGGAGGTCGTCGGCCGGCTCATCCGGTTCCGCGCCGGCTATCTCGCGCTTCTCGAACTACGTCTCGAAGCCACCCGGCGGCCCGAACTGCAGGCCCTGCTCACCGAGCGGGTGCGCGCCGACCTGGATTTCAACATCGCCAACTACCGGCACTCCGGCCTGCCGGGTGGCGAGGACGCCGTCGTGCTGCTCTATCTCGCATTGAACTGGCTGGTGCTCGACCGGCTCACCCTCCCCGGGATCGTCGACGAGGACCGTGTCGCCGAGTTGGTGCGGGCGGCCGTCGAATGCGTGATCCCCGACGCCTGAAACGATTTCGGTGGATCCGG
>NZ_JBKFBA010000001.1:70764-128011 GCF_053345925.1 Rhodococcus sp. C26F | reverse complement strand
TCGTCGACGGTTCAGCGACGGAAGTTCGCGGTGCGCTTCTCCTGGAAGGCCGTCACACCCTCGGTGAAGTCGGCGCTGCCGAGCAGGACGAGCTGCCCTTCGCGCTCGCGGGCGAAGGCGTGGTCGAGTTCGGTGAGCGTCGCGTCGTTGATCGCATTCTTCGTCGAAGCGAAGGCGGTCGACGGGCCGTCGGCGAGTCGCTGCACGAGAGTCTCGACCGCACTGTCGAATTCGTCGTCCGCGTAGACGTCCGCGATGAGTCCGGATGCCAGCGCTTCACCGGCCGGAAGTCGCTCGGCCAACAGGGCCATCTTCAGCGCCCGCGCGCGACCGATCGACGCGGCGACGAGCGCGGACGCACCGCCGTCCGGCATCAGACCGACCCGGGTGAAGGCCAGCAGGAAGTATCCCGACTCCTTCGCGACGGTGAGATCGCATGCCAGAGCGAGCGATACGCCGACGCCCGCAGCCGCGCCGTTGACCGCTCCGACGACCGGCCGGGGGAGCGCCCGGATCGCGGCAACCGCGCGGTTGGCGGCGTCGATCGTGTCGGCGGAGGGCGGAGCGCTCAGGTCACGACCGGAAAGGTCGGCGCCGGAACAGAACGCGCGACCGACGCCGGTCAGCACCGCGACCCGGACGGAGGCATCGTCGGCGTACTTCTCGAAGGCATCGGCGATCGCGTCGAGCGTCTCGGTCTTCACGGCGTTCATCCGCGAGGGACGGTTCAGGGTGACGCGCAGGACGCCGTCGTCGACGGTCGTGTCGACACCGGGCAGGTCGTTGGTCATGGCTGTTCTCCTAGGGTCGGGACGTCAGGTCGAGCGCGACCTTGCCGGTCGCGGAACGGTTCTCGAGCGAACGCAGTGCTGCCGGAGCCTCGTCGAGGGGATGGAGGGTGGGTTCGGGGACGACGAGCGTCCCGTCGCGCAGCAGCGGTTCGAGTGCGGCCCACTGCCGCGCCGGGTAGCCGGGGTCGGCGCGGAGGTACTCGCCCCACCCCGCGCCGACGACCGAGATGTTCTTCAGCAGAAGGCGATTGACCTTCGCGGTGGGGATGCTGCCGCCGGTGAAACCGAGAACGACGGCACGTCCACCCGGCGCGAGACTGCGCAGGCTGTCGGTGAACCGATCACCGCCGACGGGATCGAGCACGATGTCCACTCCGCGCCCACCGGTGAGCTCGAGGACGCGGTCCTTGAAACCGTCGGCGAGGACGGTGTGGGTCGCGCGGTTGGCCTTGGCCACCGCGGCCTTCTCCTCGGTGCTCACCACCGCGATCGTTTCCAGTCCGAGTGCCGCGGCGACCTGCAACGACGCCGCCCCGAGACCGCCCGCCGCACCGTGGACGAGGACGGTCTCACCCGCCCGGTACCGGGCGCGCTCGTCGAGCGCGAAGTGCGCGGTGAAGTAGTTCATGAGCATCCCGGCGCCCGCGGTCAGCGACACGCTGTCGGGCAGCGGGAAGACCAGCTCGCGCGGCAGTGCGACGGTCTGCTGCCACGATCCGTCGATGGACAGCACGGCGACGCGTTGTCCGGCGGTGAGGCCGCTGCCCTCGGGTGCGCTGCGGACGATGCCCGCTCCTTCGGCGCCGAGCACGCACGGCAGCGGCCGGACCATCTGGTAGCCGCCGGTCGTCTGCAACAGATCGGGAAAGGACACGCCGGCGGCGTGCAGGTCGACGAGGACGAGCGAATCGCCTGCCTCGGGTTCGGGGATGTCGGTCACGCGGACGGCGTCGAGGCCGGCGTGTTCGGTCAATTGCGCTGCGCGCACGGGCGTCTCCTCGACTCGGGTCGTGATCCATCACTATCAGAGTGGCTTAGCGTGCGCTAGCTCTCAGAGGCCATTGACCGAGCGCTAAGTCCGTGGTAGAGCTTTTAGCGATCGATAAGTACGCCGCTGGGAACGTCTCCGGCCCGCACGCTGCACTTTCGAAAGGATCGTCATGACCAACGCTGTCATCGTCGACGTCGTCCGTACCGCTGTCGGTAAGGGCAAGCCGGGTGGCGCCCTGTCCGGCACCCACCCCGTCGAACTCCTCGCCCACGTCCTGCGCTCGCTCGTCGAGCGCAACGGCATCGACCCCGCGCAGGTCGACGACGTGATCGGCGGCTGCGTCGCCCAGGTCGGCGAGCAGTCCCTCAACATCTCGCGCACCGCGCTCCTCGCCGCAGGCTTCCCCGAGTCGGTGCCCGCGACCACCATCGACCGCCAGTGCGGATCGAGCCAGCAGGCCGCGCACTTCGCCGCGCAGGGCGTCATCGCCGGCGCCTACGACATGGTCATCGCGTGCGGTGTCGAGTCGATGAGCCGCATCCCGATGGGCACCGCCACCCTCGGCAAGGACACCCACGGTCCGAGCGTGCGCGCCCGCTACCCCGAGGGCCTGGTCAACCAGGGCATCTCCGCCGAGCTCATCGCCGCGAAGTGGAAGTTCGACCGCGACGCCCTCGACGCCTACTCCGCGCAGTCGCACCAGCGTGCCGCCGCGGCCTACGAGGCCGGATATTTCGACAAGGAGATCGTCCCGATCACCGTCGAGAACGCCGCGGGCGAGCAGGTACAGCACATCGTCGACGAGACGCTGCGTGCCTCCACCACCGCCGAGGGCCTCGCCGGCCTCGAGCCGTCCTTCTACACCGAGGAGTACGCGACCCGGTTCCCCGAGGCGCAGTGGGTCATCACCCCCGGCAACTCCTCGCCGCTGACCGACGGTGCGTCGGCCGCGCTCATCATGAGCGAGGAGATGGCGAACAAGCTGGGCCTGACCCCGCGCGCCCGCTTCCACTCGTTCTCCGTCGCCGGCGACGACCCGGTCTTCATGCTCACCGCCCCGATCCCGGCCACGCAGAAGGTGCTCGCCCGCGCGGGTCTGGGCATCGACGACATCGACGCCTACGAGGTCAACGAGGCGTTCGCGCCCGTGCCGCTCGCCTGGGCGCACGAACTCGGTGCCGATCCGGCCAAGCTCAACCCGTGGGGCGGCGCGATCGCACTCGGTCACGCGCTCGGGTCGTCGGGCACCCGCCTGCTGTCGACCCTGGTCAACCACCTCGAGGCCACCGGTGGTCGCTACGGCCTGCAGACGATGTGCGAGGGCGCGGGCATGGCCAACGCCACCGTCATCGAACGTCTCTGACAACAACGACGTACCGAAAAGCTCCGAACTGCAACCACTCTCGAAAGGGTAATCAATGATCGTCAACGACAGCGTCGCCGTCGTCACCGGTGGTGCCTCCGGCCTCGGTCTCGCCACCGTCAAGGCCCTGCTGAACGACGGCGCGCAGATCGTCATCATCGATCTGCCGTCGTCCAACGGTGAGACCATCGCCAAGGAGCTCGGCGACCGCGTCCGCTTCGTCGCCGCCGACGTCACCGACGAGGCCGCCGTCACCGAGGCCCTCGACGTCGCCGAGTCGCTCGGACCCGTGCGTGTCGCGGTGAACTGCGCCGGCATCGGCAACGCGATCAAGACCGTCAGCAAGAAGGGTGCCTTCCCGCTCGACGCGTTCAAGAAGGTCGTCGACGTCAACCTGTTCGGCACGTTCAATGTCATCCGTCTCGCCGCCGAGCGCATCGCCAAGACCGAGCCGGTCGACGGCGAGCGCGGCGTCATCATCAACACCGCCTCCGTCGCCGCCTTCGACGGCCAGATCGGACAGGCCGCCTACTCGGCGTCCAAGGGCGGTGTCGTCGGCATGACCCTGCCGATCGCCCGCGACCTCGCGTCGCTGCTCATCCGCGTCGTCACCATCGCACCGGGCCTGTTCAAGACCCCGCTGCTCGGCTCGCTGCCGGAGGAGGCCCAGGCCTCGCTCGGCGCACAGGTGCCGCACCCGGCCCGCCTCGGCGATCCGTCCGAGTACGGTGCCCTCGCCGCGCACATCGTCTCGAACCCGATGCTCAACGGCGAGGTCATCCGCCTCGACGGCGCGATCCGCATGGCTCCGCGCTGACCCGAGCACCGACTGTGAGAGGAGGGGGTCGATGACCCCGGCATACGAGGCCGAGGAATCCGACACGCCCCACGCGGACGTGCAGTCCGCGGACTGGCGTGAGTTCCAGCCTCTGGGGCTCGACCCCATCCTCGAACACGCCCTGGAAGCGTTCAGCGAGAACGGCTTCCACGGCACCACCGTCCGCGACCTGGCCCGCCGGGTCGGCGTGACGGTGCCCGCGATGTACTACCACTACGAGAACAAGGAAGCCGTTCTCGTCACGCTGCTCGACGCCGCCGTCCTCGACCTCATCGACCGTGTCTCGGCCGCGGTCGCGGACGGCGGCGACGACCCGGTCGCCCGCTTCGTCAACGCCGTCGAGGCGATCGTGCTGAACATGACCCACCGCACACAGCGTTCGGGCCTGGATTCCGAAGTGCGCCACATCTCCCCGGAGAACCGCCGGACCTACGCCGCGACCCGCAAGCGTCTCGAGCTGATGATGCTCGACCTGGTGCGCGAGGGCGTCGCCCAGAAGGTGTTCGACGTCGACGACGTCGAGGAGGCCGTGCGCGCCCTCCTCGGGATGTTCCAGTCCATCGTCCGCTGGTACCAACTCGGCGGTCCCCTCACTCCCGCTCAGATTGCCCAGCGGTACATCGTGATCGCACTGCGGGTCGTGGGTCACCACCCGGCCGCCTGAGAGTCTTTCCAACCACCTCCACGCAAGGAGTCCATGCCGTGCTGACCACCGCTTTCACCGAAACCTTCGGCGTCCGCCATCCCATCGTGCAGGGAGGGATGCAGTGGGTCGGCCGCGCCGAACTCGTCGCAGCGGTCGCCAACGCCGGCGCGCTCGGCATGATCACCGCTCTGACGCAGCCGACCCCCGAGGATCTCGCGAAGGAGATCGAGCGCACCCGCGAACTCACCGACCAGCCGTTCGGCGTCAACCTCACGATCCTGCCGGCGATCAACCCGCCGCCCTACGAGGAGTACCGCCAGGTCATCATCGACTCCGGTGTGAAGATCGTCGAGACGGCCGGATCGAATCCCGCGCCGCACCTGCCCGACTTCCACGCTGCCGGAATCAAGGTGCTGCACAAGTGCACCAGCGTCCGGCACGCCGTCAAGGCGCAGGACATCGGTGTCGACGGCATCAGCATCGACGGTTTCGAATGCGCCGGGCACCCCGGTGAGGACGACGTTCCCGGCCTCGTGCTCATCGCCGCCGCGGCCGAGAAGATCACCATCCCGATGATCGCCTCCGGCGGCTTCGGTGACGGTCGTGGTCTGGTCGCGGCCCTCGCGCTCGGCGCCGACGGCATCAACATGGGCACCCGCTTCATGTGCACCGAGGAATCGCCGATCCACCGCACCATCAAGGAAGCCATCGTCGCGGCGAGTGAGACCGACACCGAGCTCATCTTCCGTCCGCTGCGCAACACCGCCCGCGTCGCGAGCAACACCGTCAGCCGCGAGGTCGTCGAGATCCTCGACCGCGGAGGGCGGTTCGAGGACGTGCGCGACCTCGTCGCCGGTGCCCGCGGCCGCCTCGTCTACGAGAACGGCGATCCCGAGGCCGGCATCTGGACGGTCGGTACCGTCCAGGGAATCATCCACGACATCCCCACCGCGGGGGAATTGGTCGAGCGCATCGTCGCCGACGCCGAGAGTCTCATCGCGGAGCGTCTGAGCGGCATGATGTCGCGCGTGAACGCCTAGGAGAAGCCATGAAACGCACCCATTTCGACGACGACCACGAGGCGTACCGGGAGACCGTGCGCGAGTTCCTCGCCCGCGAGATCGAACCGAACTACGAGCGGTGGGAGGAGGAGCGCCTCGTCGACCGGTCGGCGTGGATCGCCGCGGGCAAGTCCGGCATCGTCGGCCTCGGGGTACCCGAGGAGTTCGGCGGTTCGGGCGTGACCGACTACCGCTTCCGGCACATCGTGCAGGAGGAGATCGCGCGCACCGGAACGACCTCCTTCGGCGCCGGACTCGCACTGCAGGACGACATCGCGATCCCGTACATCCTCCACCTCGGCACGGAGGAGCAGAAGGCGCGCTGGCTGTCGGCACTCGCCACCGGTGAACGCATCGGCGCGATCGCCATGACCGAACCGGGCGCCGGATCCGACCTGCAGGGTGTGAAGACCACCGCCGTACGCGACGGTGACGAGTGGGTGATCAACGGCCAGAAGACGTTCATCACCAACGGAATCCACTCCGATCTCGTCATCGTGGTGTGCCGCACCGACCCGAGTGCGGGGTCGAAGGGCTTCTCGCTCATCGTCGTCGAGCGCGACACCCCCGGTTTCAGCAGGGGCCGCAAGCTCAACAAGGTCGGTCTCGCCGCGCAGGACACCGCCGAACTCGTCTTCGAGGACGCCCGCGTCCCCGCCGGGAACCTCCTCGGCACCGAGGGTCGCGGCTTCGTGCACCTGATGGAGAACCTGCCCCTCGAACGCATCGGTATCGCCGTCAGCGCGATCACCTCGGCGCGGGCCGCCTACGAGTGGACCGTGCAGTACGTCTTCGAGCGCAAGGCATTCGGCAAGCCCATCGGCGACCTGCAGAACACCCGCTTCGCGCTCGCCGAGATGCTCACCGAGATCGAGATCACCGAGTCGCATGTCGACCGGTGCGTACTCGCCCTCAATGCCGGGGAGCTCACACCGGTGGATGCGTCGAAGGCCAAGTGGTGGGCGACCGAACTGCAGAAGCGCGTCGTCGACCGCTGCGTGCAGTTGCACGGCGGGTACGGCTACATGATGGAGTACCCGATCGGGCGCGCCTACGTCGATGCACGCATCCAGACGATCTACGGTGGCACCACCGAGATCATGAAGGAGATCATCGGCCGCGACATCGCTGCCGGGTACGCGTAATCGTTTCAGGGAAGAGGGATTCGATGTTCGACCTCACAGGCAAGCGCGCTCTCGTCACGGGTGGTTCCGCGGGGATCGGTCTCGGCATGGCCCGGGGTCTCGCCCGTGCCGGCGCCGACGTCACCCTGTGGGGCCGGAGCGAGGACAAGCTCGCGAAGGCCGCGGCCGACATCGGGAGGTTCGCCGGCCGCGTGGCGACCCGCGCGGTCGACGTCTCCGACGAGCAGGCCGTGACCGACGGTGTCGCGGCGCTCGTCGACGACTTCGGTGGGCTCGACATCGTGGTGGTCAACGCCGGCATCGGGTCGTCGCTGCAGAAGTTCCACGAGTCGACGACCGAGCGGTACCGCGCCGTCATGGCGACGAACGTCGACGGCGCGTTCTTCACGATGCGGGAGACCTCGCGTGTGCTCGTCGAGCAGGGCACCGGGGGTTCGATGATCGTCACGTCGAGCCTCGGTGCGCTGCAGGGCGCCGGACGCAACCAGCCGTACGGGGCGAGCAAGGCCGCGGTGCTCGCGCTCGCGAACGGCTGTGCCGTCGAGTTCGCGCGTCACCGGATCCGGGTCAACAGCGTGCTGCCGGGCTGGATCGCCACCGACATGACCGGTCCGCTGCAGGAGTCCGACGTCTTCAACTCGAACGTCATCGGCCGCGTGCCGCTCGGCCGGTGGGGCACCCCGGAGGATTTCGAAGGCATCGCCGTCTATCTCGCGAGCGATGCGTCGTCCTTCCAGACCGGCAGCACGACGCTCATCGACGGTGGCTACAGCATGTTCTGACCGGTCCTAGGATGGTCCGGTGAACCAGCACCCCGCGATTCGTGACCGTGTGATCAGAGTGAGCGCCGTCGTTCTCCGCAACGCCGCCGGTGAGGTGCTCACCGTGCGGAAGCGGAACACGTCGCGGTTCATGCTGCCCGGAGGAAAGCCGGATCCGGGGGAGACCCCGGCCGAGACCGCCGTGCGCGAGTGCGCCGAGGAACTGGGCGCCGAACTGGATCTGTCGTCGTTGCGTCTCGTCGGGGTCTTCGACGCCGAGGCCGCCAACGAGCCCGGTTACCGGCTCGAAGGAACCGTCTACGAACACCCGCTCGTGGAGGTCGCCGGCGCCGCCGCGGAGATCGCCGAGACGCGCTGGCTCGACCCGGCGGCCCTTCCGCTGCCCGACGATCTCGCGCCGCTGCTCGAGCACCACGTCCTTCCCGCTCTCGCGTCGGCCTCCCGATAATCCTGTTTCCGCAGAGGTATTGCGCAGTTCTCATCCATGGGGAAATGTGGTGAGGGCAGTCACATCGCACATCACGGAAGGTCTCCCATGGCGCTCACCGCTCTGCTCGAACTCGAATTCAAGGCCGACTCCCTCGACGACGCGAAGAAGGTCATGAGCCGCGTGCTCGACGAGACGCGACAGTTCGACGGATGCGACGGCATCGAGATCCTTGTGGATCAGAAGAACGAGGCCCGTTGGGTGGTCGTGGAGAAGTGGCGCTCGGCCGAGCACGACGCCGCCTACCGCAAGTTCCGCGCCGGCGAGGGTGCCATCACCGACCTCGGACCCCTCCTGGCGGGAGCGCCGAAGCTCGAGCACTTCACCACCCTCTGAGTCCCCACCGGAGCGCGGGCGGAGTCGGTCGTCACCCGGCGGAACGCGGACGGTAGGGTGACCCCCGGGGCGGACGTGTGCCGTTTGCCTCGAAGTGACATCGACTGTGGAGGTAACCGGGCATGTTGGAACTCTTCGGCGTCATCGTCGTGTGGCTCACCGTGGCCGTCGTCGCTGTCGGAACCGTCATCATGTTCGTCGTTTCGACGCTCAGCCCGCACTTCGGTCAGCGCAAGGCCAAGGGACCCCGCCTCGACAAGGCGACCGCGGCCCGCAACAAGTAGCACCCGGTACCGATCGCGAAGAGCGCCTCAGCCCCAGCCCAGCTGGTGGAGGCGCTCTTCGTCGATTCCGAAATAGTGCGCGATCTCGTGGACGACGGTGACCAGTACCTCGTGCACGACGTCGTCGTCGCTCTCGCAGATGTCGAGGATCGCGTCGCGGTAGATCGTGATCGTGTCCGGTAGCGATCCCGCGTAGTGGCTGTCGCGCTCGGTCAGCGCGACGCCCTGATACAGACCCAGCAGGTCGGGTTCTTCCTCGTGGCGGGGCTCGACGAGGACCACGACGTTGTCGATCGCCCGCGCGAGTTCGCGGGGGATCTCGTCGAGCGCTTCCGAGACGAGCTCCTCGAAGTGCTCGTCCTCCATGTGCACGGGCACGTCACGACCCCGGCAGGGGAACGGCGCCCGGCAGAGGCGTCGGCAACGACCGGCCTTCCGGCACGGGCGGTGGCGGCACGGGCGGCTGGCCGTCGATGAGGATGTCGCCCTTGGCGCTGCCCGTGATCGACGAGAAGCCGCCATCCTCGACCTGCTTGCCGATCGAGCAGTTCACCTTGCGGCTGCCGGCGAGCCAGCTGTCGTAGTCGAGGTTGTCCCAGAACAGCGTGAGGGTCTTGTTGCGCAGAGCCTCGGGGTCGCCGAGGTACTCGTTGACCAGGCGCGTGCAGGTCTCCTCGAGATAGCCGTCCTGGTCCTCGATGCTCGGCAGGCCGCCGGGGAACTGCCCACCGAGGTCGACGACTGCGACGACCTCGAAGGCGTGCGGCTTGGAACACTCCACCGGGTCGGCAGGCACACCGTTGTTGATGCCGATGCAGACGCCGACGTCCCAGGCCCGCGACTGGTCCTGATCGGCGACCCGGCCCTTGATGGGCAGCAGGTTGCCGGTGGTCGACGAGAACTGCAGACCGCACCGCAGCGTGCGTTCGCCGGCCGCCCAGCCCGCCTCGCCGGGGTTGATGAGGCCGATGCTGAACTTGCCGTGCGGGTCGAACCGGCCGTCGAGATAGTCCATCGCGGCGGGTGCGCACTGCTCGTCGCGCAGCTCGGTGAAGCGCGTGACCGACGGGAAGCGTGATCCCGGTCCCCATTCGGTGCCGGGATACAGGCTCAGGTCGATGTCGGCGACCACCTCGAACAGATGCGTCTCGGCGCAGTCGACCTTCGCGAGGTCGCTCGCGTCGAGAGCACTCCAGGTCAGGCAATCGCCGGCGGTGGCGGTACCGAACGCTTCCCCCGCGACCGCGCCGGTCGTGCTGATGCCGGCGCCGGCACTGTCGTCCCCGCCGTCGGCGCCCTGGAACCCCGCGACGACGAACGTCGCGATCGCTGCCAGGACGGCACCGGCCGCGACGAGCACGAGGGCGCGTCGAGTCAACCGCGCCGAGGGCGGGCGCCGGTCGGGCTTGGGCTTGTTGTCTTCGGCCATCACTTCCATCATGCCTGTTCGAGTGGACGCAGGTAGTTTCGGCTCATGGCCGACGACCCGATCGATCCCGAGATTCTCGAGATCGCCAAGCAGACCTTCGACGCCGCCCGCCAGGGAGACGTCGAGACCCTCACCGCGTACGTCGACGCCGGGGTACCGGTGAACCTCACCAACGAGACCGGCGACACGCTGCTCATGCTGGCGTCCTACCACGGTCATGCCGACGCCGTACAGGCCTTGGTCGAGCGGGGAGCCGACGTGAACCGGCTCAACGACCGCGGCCAGTCGCCTCTCGCGGGTGCGGTCTTCAAGGGCGTCGAGGCAGTGGTGCGGGTGCTCGCCGAGGCCGGTGCCGACCCGCGTCACGGGCACCCCACCGCGGAGGACACGGCAAAGATGTTCGGGCGCGACGACTACCTGGAACTCTGGCAGCGGTAGGCTTCGATCCCGTGATCGACCTCAAGTTCCTCCGCGAGAATCCCGACGCCGTCCGCGAGTCGCAGCGCATGCGGGGAGAGGACCCGGGCCTCGTCGACGTGCTGCTCGAGGCCGACGCCTCCCGTCGCGCCGCCGTCCTCGCCGGCGACAACGCACGCGCCGAGCAGAAGGCCCTGGGCAAGAAGGTCGGCAAGGCGTCTCCCGAGGAGCGCCCCGCGCTGCTCGACGGTGCCAAGGAACTGGCCGCGAAGGTCAAGGAACTCGAGGCCGAGCAGCACGCCGCGCAGGAGGCCTTCGATCGCGCGCACCTCGCGATCTCCAACGTCGTGCAGGACGGCGTGCCCGCCGGCGGCGAGGACGACTTCGTCACGCTGGAGACGGTCGGCGAGCTGCCCACCTTCGACTTCGAACCGAAGGACCACCTCGCGCTCGGCGAGTCGCTCGGGCTCATCGACATGGAGCGCGGCGCCAAGGTCTCCGGCGCCCGGTTCTACTTCCTCACCGGTTACGGCGCGCTGCTCCAACTGGGTCTGCTGCAGCTCGCCGCCCAGAAGGCCACCGCGAACGGGTTCACGATGATGATCCCGCCCGTGCTCGTGCGTCCCGAGGTCATGCAGGGCACCGGCTTCCTCGGCCGGCACGCCGACGAGGTGTACCGGCTCGAGGAGGACGACCTCTACCTCGTGGGCACCTCCGAGGTGCCGCTCGCGGGTTACCACTCCGGCGAGATCCTCGACCTGTCGAAGGGACCGAAGCGCTACGCGGGCTGGTCGTCGTGCTTCCGTCGCGAGGCGGGCAGCTACGGCAAGGACACCCGCGGCATCATCCGTGTGCACCAGTTCGACAAGGTCGAGATGTTCGTCTACTGCCGGCCCGAGGAGGCCGCGGCGGAGCACGAGCGTCTGCTGGCCTGGGAGCGCGACATGCTCGCCGTCATCGACGTGCCGTACCGCGTCATCGACGTCGCCGCCGGCGATCTCGGGTCGTCGGCGTCCCGCAAGTTCGACTGCGAGGCGTGGGTGCCCACGCAGGAGCGCTACCGCGAGCTCACGTCGACGTCGAACTGCACGACCTTCCAGGCGCGTCGCCTGAACGTCCGGTACCGCGACGAGAACGGCAAGCCGCAGACCGCCGCGACCCTCAACGGCACGCTCGCGACCACCCGTTGGCTCGTGGCGCTGCTCGAGAACCACCAGCAGGCCGACGGTTCGGTGAAGGTGCCCGAGGCCCTCGTCCCGTTCGTGGGACGCGAGGTGCTCGAACCCGCCGGCTGACCCGTACGGCACACAGCCTCGACGACGGCTCCCCACTGCGCCNGGGGAGCCGTTTCTGTGTGCCCATCCGAGCATAACGAACTGAAAGTTGGTTTTTAGGATTTAAACGGTCCTGAAGTACTGATTTCACGCTATTCTTGGGCGATGGAGAAGGTTTTGGTGGTCTACGGAACTCGTCCCGAGGCGATCAAGATGGCGCCGGTCGTCACCGCCCTGCAGAGATCGGAAGTACTCGAACCCGTTGTCGCAGTGACCGGCCAGCACCGCGAGATGCTGGACCAGGTCAACACCCTGTTCGGTATCGAACCGAGCCACGACCTCGACATCCTCACCCAACGGCAGGGGCTCGAGGCCATCACGGCCAAGGCCCTCGGCGGGGTGTCGGATGTGATCGCGCGGGAGGAACCCGGTGCGGTTCTCGTCCAAGGAGATACGACGACCTGCTTCGCCGCGGCCCTCGCGGCGTTCTACTGCAAGGTGCCGCTCGTGCACCTCGAGGCCGGACTCCGGACGGGGGATCGCTACAACCCCTTCCCCGAGGAGCTGAATCGGCGCCTGACCTCGCAGTTGGCGTCGCTGCACCTGGCGCCCACCCCCACCTCCCGCGCCAACCTTCTGGCGGACGGGATCGATCCCGGCGACATCGTCGTCACCGGAAATACGGTGATCGACGCGCTCTACACCGTGACCTCGCAGCAACCCTCGCTCGACAATCCGGATCTCGCTCCGCTGCTGGATCGTCCGATGGTTCTCGTCACGGCTCATCGGCGCGAGTCCTGGGGCGAACCGATGGCGTGCTCGGCGCGGGCCATCGCCCGTCTGGCCCGCGCGTTCCCGCACATGACCTTCCTGCTGCCGGCACATCTCAATCCGATCGTGCGGGAGGTCCTCCTCCCGCCCCTCGCCGACCTGGACAACGTGGTGGTGACGAACCCGCTGTCCTACAGCGACTTCGCGCTCGCGATGGCGGCGTCGACGATCGTGCTGACCGACAGCGGCGGTGTGCAGGAGGAAGCGCCGAGCCTCGGCAAGCCCGTCCTCGTGATGCGCGAGACCACCGAGCGGCCCGAGGCCGTCACGGCGGGAACCGTCCGGCTGGTGGGGACGGACGAGGAGCTCATCGTCGAATGGGTCACCCGCCTGCTCACACAGCCCGCTGCGTACGACGAGATGGCCCGCGCGGTCAATCCGTACGGCGACGGGAGCGCCGCCCAGCGTTCGGTGGCGGCGATCGAGCACTTCTTCGGCCTCGGACCCCGCCCCTCGGAGTTCGCGCCCGTCGAAGCGGTCGGCTCCTACTGACAGATCCGGATACCGCGCAGTCCGAAAGGAATGTCGCCCGAAAGGAATACGGCCGGTAGGTGTGAGAACACCTACCGGCCGTATTTCCGTGGGTGCCGTATTTTCGTGGGTTCAGCGCCACACACCGCGGGTGTCGTACACGACCTTGCCCGCCAGGAGGCTGCGCGACAGCGACCGGAACTGATCGTGGTCTACGAGCTCGACGACGATGTCCGCGGCGGCGATGGCGTCCCGGCACCGCGCGGTACGCACACTTTCGTAGCCGACGAGGGTATCGGGCACCTCGTGCACGAACGGATCGGCGAGCAGGAGTTCGACGTCGGGCAACGCCTTGGCGATGAGCTCGACGACGTGCAGGGCCGGACTCTCCCGGATGTCGTCGACGTTGGCCTTGAACGTCAGCCCCAGGCACGCGACCGTCGGATTCTTGAAACGCGAACAGGTTTCGATGACCTGCTGGGCCACGTAGTTCGGCTTGGAATCGTTGATCTCGCGTGCGGTGCGGATCAACTTCGCCGAACCCGGCGACGCACCGACGATGAACCACGGATCGACCGCGATGCAGTGCCCGCCGACACCGGGGCCGGGACTGAGGATGTTCACCCGGGGATGGCGATTCGCCAGCCGGATGACCTCCCAGACATCCAGTTCGAGTTCGTCCGAGACGTACGACAACTCGTTGGCGAAGGCGATGTTGATGTCGCGGTAGGCGTTCTCGACCAGTTTCGCCATCTCGGCGCTCGCGGCGTCGGTCAGGCAGATCTCGCCCTGACAGAAGACGCGGTAGATCGAGGCGGCGCGCTCGGCGCACAGCGGCGTGATCCCACCGACCACGCGGTCGTTCGTGATCATCTCGATCATGATGCGGCCCGGGAGCACCCGTTCGGGGCAGTGGGCGACATGGATGTCCGGCAGACCCTCGTCGGCATGGGGGAGACGGAGATCGGGTCGCAGTTCGGACAACCACCGGCTGACGCTCTCGGTGGTACCGGGCGGTGACGTCGATTCGAGCACCACGATCTCCCCACCGCGCAACTGCGGGGCGATCTGCTCGGTCGCCCGCCGCACGTACGACAGGTCGGCGGTGTGATCGGCGTTGAACGGTGTCGGCACGGCGATGATGTACGCGTCGGCGAGGGGAACCGTGTCGGTCGCGCTCAACGTCCCCATGGCCACGGCGCCGGCCAGGCTCACCGCGAGATCGGGTTCGGCGAACGGCACCTCGCCCCGCGAGACGGCCGACACGATACGGGGATCGATGTCCACGCCGATGACGTCGATGTCGCGGGTCGCGAGGACGACGGCCGTCGGCAGGCCGATGTAGCCGAGTCCGACGACGGCGACGGTGCCGCTGAATGTGTCAGCCATGATGCTTCCTCGGGGTCGGGAGTTTCTCGGGACGCGGATAGGGCGGGGTAATGCGGAAACGCTCGCGGGCGAGCAGGATCAGGAACGCGGTGTTGGTCGTGAGATAACGCCGCCACATCCGGCGCGGTTCCTGCAGGAGGCGGTAGGCCCACTCCATGCCGGCGCGCTGCCACCGCTCGGGTGCGCGCTTGGTGATCCCGGCGAGGACGTCGAACGAGCCACCCACACCGTGACGGATCGGGACGTCCAGCACGTCCTCCCAGCGCCGCAGGAAGTTCTCCTTGCGAGGAGAGGGCATGCCGAGGAACAGCATGTCCGCGCGGGACTCGCGGATGGCCCGGGCGATCGACTCCTCCTCGGATTCGTCGAAGTAGCCGTGGTGGGCACCGGTGATGCGGAGGCCGGGATACTTCGTGGTGAGGACGTCGACGAGGGCGTCGAGCACCGACTGCTCCGCGCCGAGCAGATAGACGGAGCGGTGTTCGGTGTCGGCCGTCGCGAGCAGCGAGGTGAACAGGTCGATACCGGCGACGCGTTCGGGCAGCGGATATCCGAGGAGATTGCCCGCCCACACAACCGCCTGACCGTCGGCGAGGAGTATGTCGCACTCGAGCAGAGATTCGCGCAGGGCCGCGTCCTTGCGGAGGCGAACGGTCTTCGCGGCGTTGACGACTCCGACGGTCATCGGTTCTCGACGCTCGAGGGCGTCGCGGCACCGCGCCACGGCCTCGTCCATCGTGACGGCGTCGAGCGGCATCCCGAACAGGGTCGCCGACGTGCGGGTGCCGGTGGTGGGGTTGACGGTCATCGGGTTCCTCCGAATTCGTTGCGCGGCAGCCACGCGTAGAGCATCCAGCCGAGTTCGTACGGGCGGCATTCGTAGTCCACGACTCCGGCGGGAAGGAGTCGGTCGAGTCCCGGCAGTTCCGAACCCGGACGCAGTGCGGTGGCCGCGGCAGCCAGCGATCTCGCGGCCTTGCGCGGTTCACGCCGACCGACCTTGCGCCAGACGACGTCCTGGGACTCGCAGACGAGATCGGCCAGCGTCTCGGGATGGCTCTGAAGCCAGTCGATCCCGAGTTCGATTGCGGCGGTGTGGTCGTCGCCGCCGGCTGCGGCGAGATCGAACAGCACCATCGGCGCCATCGCGTGCTGGTGGACGCTGTAGACGGGGAAGCGCTCGACCACGCCGTGCCCACGCGAGTCGTAGTGCCACCACCACTGACCGGCTTCGCCCTGCAGCGCGCAGATCCGGGTGGCGCACGCGTTCGCCGCGGCGAACGCGACGTCGTCGTCCGTCGCCGCGGCCGTCCGGGCGAGTGCCTGGAGGGGATAGACCTGATCGGCGAAGGACCCGATGTGCCGGCGCAGTCTGCTGCCCGTGCCCACGGGAATCATGTGGGGGAAGAGACCACCGGGACCCTGCGCGGCGAGGATCCGTCGCTTCAGCGTCTGCACGAGACCACCGGAATCGGATTGTGTGCGCGCGGCGAGTGCGGCAGTGAGGGCCCAGGACGCGTCGACCGTCGCCAGGGGGCTGCCGCTCTCGCACCGGCCCCGCAGTTCCTCGTAGAGCGCGGAATCGACCGCGCCGGTGATCTCGGCGCAGGCCCACACCGCGAGGGCGAGGGCGCCGGTGTCACGGTGGCCGCGGGCCCGAATCCCCGCCCGACGGGCGAGCTCGGCGGCCGTGTCCCCGTGGAGCACACTGCGCTGCACGTGTTCGGGCAGCAGGTGCAGTCCGAGGGCGGCGATCGAGGTGTAGCGCGTGCTCCGCCCCTCGAGCCGGAGTTCGGTACCGAACGATGTCCTCGCGCCGCGCGCGGTCTGGGGGAAGCCGTCCCCGTCGTACATCCGGGTGAGCCCGCGTACGGCGAGATCGGTCAACTGGATGACGCGTACGGCCGTCTCCGGTCGGGTGCCGGTCCGGGACGGTACAGGGTCGGTGCCGCTCTGCGGCGCTACAGGGTCGCTGCCGCTCTGCGGGGGTGCGTGATCTTTGTGCAGTCCTGCCGCAATCTTCATGGGGACTCCTTCGCGGGACGAATGCCGTGTCCGTGGAGTGGATGAAAGTCTGTGGATGGCGGAAATAAACTGATGCAAGGATAGCTACTGAGCCAGAAAAAGTCCTAGAGTTTGTTTAAGCCTTGTTGACGGACTTCGGATGTGTTTTAGTGGGAACCACGATCGAAATCTCGGACCCATCGACATTCCTCTGCGGGGTCTGCCGTCAGCCTGGCCTCCGTCGCCGAAGACAAGGTGTTGATCATGAAAGTGCTTCTGTCTCCCGTCGTTTGCGCTCCCGGCCGCAGCACCGAGGGGGTGTGGGAGTCGTGATCGAGCTGATGCCGCGCAACGTCCGCGAGGTCGCGCTGTTCGGCGCCCACTGCGACGACATCGCCATGGGGGTCGGCGGAACACTGCTGACCCTGTCGGCGGCGTGCCCGAACCTGCGCGTGCGTGCCTTCGTCCTCTCCGGCGGCGACACCCCGCGCGAGATCGAGGAGAACCACGCGCTGCGGGCCCTGTGCCCCGGAGCGGACGTGATGGTCCGCGTACTGGACATCCCGGACGGGCGTGCCCCGGGGTACTGGGAGGGAATCAAGATCGCACTCCAGTCCTTCCGCTACCACACCGAACCCGACGTGGTGTTCGCTCCGCAGCGCGCCGACGCGCATCAGGACCATCGGTTGCTCGCCGAGATGGTGCCGACGGTCTTCCGCGACCACCTGGTCCTCGGCTACGAGATCCTCAAGTGGGAAGCGGACACGCCGGCCACCGCCGTGTACCACCCGCTCACCAGGGATGTCGCGGCGGAGAAGGCGCGTGTGCTGCTCAAGCACTATCCGTCGCAGACCGATCACGACTGGTTCGACGAGGAGTCGTTCCTGGGCCTGTCCCGTCTCCGCGGGGTGCAGTGCCGGTACCCGCACGCCGAGGCGTTCGTCCTGGAGAAGGCGGTCGTCCGGTTCGGCGGGCAGGGCGCCTGAGCATTCACCACAACACGTCGGCCGGGTTCTCCGAGGAGGGGAGCCCGGCCAACAGGTCCTTCCAGCTGCCGGCAGCGGCGTCACGTGCACTGATCGTCGTCACCGGCAGTGGCCAGACGATGCCGAGATCCGCATCGTCGTGTGCCACCGCGAGATCCTCACGCGGATCGTGCGGCCGGTCGATGCGGTAACAGACGTCGGTGACGTCGGCCAGCGCCTGGAAACCGTGCAGGAATCCCGGCGGTACGAACAGGTGGGCGAACTCGACGTCGTCGAGCAGGAATGCCTGCGAGCAGCCGAAAGTGGGCGATCCGGGACGGATGTCGACCAGCACGTCGTGGATCGCTCCATGTGCACAGCGCACCAGTTTCGCCTCCCCGTCCCCGGAGCGGCCGTGCATGCCACGTACGACGCCCCGGACCGAGCGGGACTGCGAGTCCTGCACGAAGTCGGAGGCCCGGACGGCCGGCGAATCGGGACGGCTCCGGAGGTAGGCGTCGAATTCGGTCGCGTCGAAGGTGCGGGTGAACAGGCCTCGATCGTCACGGAACGGTTCGGGGCGGAGAACGAGAACACCGGCCAGGTCGGTGGTGTCGATACGCATCGCAGGTCTCCCTCGTGTCCACGGGATGGGAAGGTGTGTCAGACCGGCGCGTTCAGACGGACGGCCACCCGCCCGGCCGCGCTCGTCAGTCGTTGTTTCGCCGGGTACAACATCCGGACCGGGCCGGGAGCCACCGTGACGGACGCGAGCGCGACAGCGGCACGCAGGGAACGCCGGTGGGTGAAGGCGTCACGGGCCGCGATGCGGGCGGCGGGCAGATCGTTGCGGAGGAAGGCGGACCGGGCCCGACGCAGTGCCTGGTCATAGCGGAGCCGACGCACTGTCTCGTCCAGGGCCTCGTGCTCCTCGGGGGTCGTCGCCAACGCCGCGCCCGCCTGGAACGACCGGATCAGCTGCCGTTCGAAGGTCGAGACGGTGGCCTCGTCCCGCGAATCCGAGTCGCCGCGCAGGCGGTACCGGGCGAGCCGGTCGGGCAGCATCTGCACCTCGAAACGGTCGGCGAGGCGGAGCCAGACGATCACCGATTCGTCGACGTCCTCGATGCCCGACGCGTAGGCGTTCACCGCGGACCACGCCTCGCGGCGGATCGCCGCCGTGTAGTAGGGGACCTCGCCGCCGAGGACGTCGAGCAGGGAGAGGCGTCCGCGCCCCCGGCGGTTCCCGCCGGCCCCGATCGACCGCATGTACCCGGTGGGAAGCAGTCCCTCGGCATCGGTGAACAGGTGGGCGTCCACCGCGACGGCGTCGATCTCCGGCCGGGCGTCGAGCACGGCACCGACCCGCGTGCAGAAGCCCGGCATCAGGTGGTCGTCGCTGTCGAGGACGCACAGGTATCGTCCGCGTGCCGCCTTCGCTGCCGCGGCGATCCCGCCCGCGTAGCCGCGATTCTCCTGGCGCACCAGGATGATCCGCGGGTCGTTCAGATACCGCCCGACCACGCGGGCCATGTCGTCCGACATGCCGTTGTCGACGATCACGTGTTCCCAGTCGTCCAGTTTCTGCGCGAAGACGGATTCGATCGTCTCGGCGACGTAGTCCTCGGTGCGGTAGGCGGTGGTGAGGAAGCTGAAGGTCGGTTCCATGCTCGAACTCCTCGGAGAAACTGTGGGGATCAGGCGGGTGATCAGGAAACGGGGTCGGCGACGTCTGCGCGCCGCACGTGTCCGGGCGGGTCGCTGCTCGGCAGGACGGTGTGGAGGTGGGCGCCGTCCTCGTCGCGCCACCGGACGGTGATCGCGTCGTCGCGCAGGGCGACGGCGAGTCCCGACACCGCCGGTTCTCCGGCGCTGCCCGGCGTCAATGTCGTCACCAGCGCGACCGGGGTCTGCGCGTGCACGACACTGCCGACGAGCCATGCGGGGACGCGGGATTCGAGCCGGTGCGACCACCAGCCCAGATTCGTGTCGGTGTCGCCGCGGATCTCGCTGCGGATCGGTTCTCCGGAGGACGCGGCGTAGGCGAGCTGCAGGGCGGGTGCGTCCTCCCGGAGGGCGAGATGGCCGCACCCGGCGGGTCGGACGTCGAGGGAGGGGTGCAGCGGCCAGGCGGTGCGGAACTCGTGGTGGCCGGCACCGGTGAACAGGTCCACCACCACCGCGGTGGCACGGTCGGGCGGTGCGATGAGCCACCTGCGGTGTACGACGGGTTCGTCGAGTCGGAGGTAGCCGTCGTGCTCGGCGTCCACGAAGCCGGCTGCGGTGTCCACGGAATGCGTGTGCACCCGTGCGTGCTGCTGCCAGAGGAAGGCACCGCCGATGACGGATTGGTCGAGTCCGTCCACCGAGGCGGTCGGGTGGGCTCGCGTGCCCCGATGTGCGGACCGCCAGTCGGGATGGCCGTAATAGCTCGTCACGCCCGGATGTCCGACGAGTTCGTGGCCGTCGGCACTCAGGGTGACCGCGAGTGCGTCGGCGTGGCCGTGCGCCGCGATCGACAGGTACCCGAGGGGGCCGACGTCCATGGTGATCCGGCGTCGCCCGGAGCGCAGCACCACGAGGCCGCCGTCGGGCGCGTGGAAGCTGCCGAAGGGTTCGCCACGAGGCGCGTCCTCGGTGGCTTTCGTAGGGGCGTCGAGCCATCCGGCGGCCGGCGATCGAGTGCCGGCCCGTATCGCATCGGGTGTGCCGAGGACGGCCCCCACGAGACCGAGATGATCGCGGACGGTGCGCACGGGCAACGCGTCGAGGCGCAGAGCGAACCCTTCGTCGTCGTCCCCGTAGCGCGGTGCCGGGTCGTGGTCTCCGACCACCGCCGCGAGATACCGGGCGCTGCGCGTGATCGCGTTCGTGAGCAGGACGGGCGCGTATCCGTCACGTCGCCGGAGCATCTCGGCGACGAGGAGCAGCAGCTCGGCGGTGAACATCTGATAGCCCACGGCCTGTTCGGCACCGCTGCCGTCGGGCAGGATCTGCCGGTCGGCCTCCACGCACAACGCGGTGACGGCATCACGCTCCCATCGCGGAGAGGGCCGTAGATCGGGGAACAGCAGAGCCACGGTGGCGAGGCCTGCGAGTTCACCGATGAGGTGATTGTTCGCCGAGCTGTACAACGAGCGTTCGGCCCAGCATCGGCGGGCGCTCTCCGCGAGCATGCACACGACGGCGCGGAAGCGGGCGACGGTGAGACGCGGACTGTGCCGCAGCCCCTGCAGCGCGACGGCCACCGAGATCGCGCGGATGCCCGCCTCGAACGCTCCGCGCCAGGCGATGCCGCGTCCGGGGGGATTGGCGGCGATCCACGAGTCCAGCTGGTCGAACGCCTCGGCGGCGTAGCGATCGTCGCCGGTCAGGAGCCAGGCCTGCGCCAGCCACGGAAGGTGCTGCAGCCGGTTCAGTTCCCAGATCCACTTCGGGTCGCCGGCCGCAGTGCGGTGATCGATGCGGTGACCGGGCAGCGCCGGCCAGTCGATCCCGCCGATGGGGTCGTGATTCCAGTCGATCTCGGGTCCGAGTGCCGCCTCCGGATAGCCGAAGTAGGCGAAGCGGTGGTCGAGAACCCGATCCGCGGCGACGAGCGTGGCGGCGGCGATCTCGGTTCCGGCGAGGGTGTCGGCCTGTTCGTGGCCGAGGAGGACGGGACGGCCCTCGGTTGCACGGAAACGGTCGAGGGTGCCGCACCAGTCGAGGTCGGGCCCGACGAGTTGCGCGTCGGTGAACGATCGGGACGGAAGTCGTTGTCCGACCACGCGGCGGACCCGCCATTCGATCTCGGCGGGTTCCATCGCGCGGAGCCGATGTGCGTACCAGGTGAGTCGTTGCACGGGACCTCCGTTACGAGGTGGTTGCACGGGACCTCCGTTACGAGGTGGTTGCACAGGACCTCCGTCACGAGGTGATCGACAGGGGATCGGCACGGTGCGGATCCCCACCGTAGCAAAATCAAAGTCTGTAGATTGCCGCTTAATCAGACTACAGGTATGTTTAGCGCGAGCGCATCCGAACCGAAGGTGGGCCCATGGCACCTCCGAAGAAACTCGTCGCCGTCCAGCACCGCGTGCGGCGTATGCATCCACTCGCCGCCCCGATGACCCGTGAACTCCGCAGGATCGCAGCAGCGGACCCCGACGAGATCCGCGCCTTCCAGGAAGGTCGGCTCCGTGCGATGACGCGATGGGCGGCCGTCGCCTCGCCGTTCTACCGGCAGTGGTTCCGCCGCGAGAAGGTGGACCCGCGTGAGATCCGCACCCTCGACGACCTGCGGCGCCTGCCCGTCCTCCGCCGCAACGACCTGATGGACCGTCCCGAGACGTTCCGGGCCTATCCCGCGCGCGCGATGTGGGAGGCCCATTCGAGCGGGACGTCGGGCCGGGCCGTCACCGTCTACCGGACCCCGGGCTCGTCGGTCTACGAGATGCGGGTGCTCGAGCGGCAGTGGAGTTGGTTCGGCCTGCCGCGTGCCCCTCGCCGGGTGACGCTGGGCGGCAGCGACTTCGCGGCCGACCGCCCCGGAAACCCGACCGAGATCGTCCCCGGCGCACGACAGCTGCTGGTGTCGAGTTACCGACTCACCCCCGACGATCTGCCCACGATCGTGTGGGACATCCGCAGGTTCGGTCCCGACGCGATCGACGGCTGGCCGTCGAGCATCTGTCTGCTCGCGGAACTGCTGTACGAGCAGGGGGAGCGGCTCCCGGTCCGCGCCGTCCTGACGTCCTCCGAGACGATGCGCTCCGCCCAGCGCGCCCTGATCCGCGAGGTCTTCCGAGGCCCGATCGTCGATCACTACGGTCAGACGGAGCGCGTCGCGATGGCGGGCACGTGCGAGGCGGGCACGATGCACATCTTCCCCGACTACGGCATCGTCGAACTCGAACCCGTCCCCGGTGTCCCGGACAGATGGGAGATCATCGGAACACCCTTGCACAACTGGGGTTTCCCGATCTTCCGTTACCGGACCGGCGATCTGGTCGGACCGGCACCGGCAGACGGGTGCGCGTGCGGCCGGGCGTTCCCCACCCTCGGAGCGCTCGACGGTCGGGTCGAGGACGCGTTCACCACCGCGGACGGCAGGCCGCTTCCGTTGCCGTCCACCGTGATCGACGACGTCACCGGTGTCCGCGAAGCGCAGATCGCGCAACTCGCACCCGGGCGGTTCGAGATCCGGATGGTTCCGGGCGTGGGCTTCGACGCCGAGCGTGTCGAGCAACAGTACAGACGCAATGTCGAGCGGTTGTTCGGCCCGGGACAGGAACTCCGCGTGGTGACCCTGGATGCCGTGCCGCGCACCGCCTCCGGAAAACTCAAGACGGCCGTGGTGGAGGGCGGGGGAGACCGTGCCGTTCCGGCGGCCGTGGCCGAGGCCTTCGCCGGCTACCGCCTGGGTCCGGGAGAGTGAGGCGTCATCCCGTGTACAGGAGAACGGGACGCCCCCGCCGATCCGGAGGATCCCGGCACCGCTACCGATCCGGAGGATCGAAGGGCCGTACGGTGTCCCGCATCCTGCTCGTCGCGCTGGTGACGACGTCGTCGCTGTCCTGCGTGGCGCCCACCGCGCGTGACACCACCGCGGATGCGGCGTCGACAGCGATGTCCCTGCCGGGTATGCCCGCGACCGGTGAGCCGACCTTCCCGAGAACCGCCACCTACTATCTCGACCAGGATCGTCTCCCTCCGATGGAGGAGCTCGCCCGATACGATCTCGTGGTTCTCGATCACGAATGGGCGCATCGTGTTCCGGAGTCGTACTTCGACGGGCTCCGGTCGCGGAATCCGCGTGTCCGTCTGCTCGCGTACATGAACCTCGTCGACCTTCCGGGAGCGCTGGGGTCGCCGGGATACTGGGCCGATCGGTACGCCCTGTGGCAGTTCGACGGCCCGAACAGCAGCGCCTTCCCGGAGGAATGGCTCGCCACCACGGCATCGGGGGAGCCGGTCAGCGAATGGCCCCGGACGACGATGACCAACCTCACCGACGTGGCGCCGCGGGTCGACGGCAGGATCTATGCGGAGTACGCCGCGGAGTGGATCGCCGATCAGGTCTGGTCGACCGGGATCTGGGACGGTGTCCTCCTCGACGTCTGGGGGGATCGGATCTACTCGGCCGACGCGGATGCGTGGGACATCGACGGCGACGGTGTGGACGAACCGGATTCACAGATCTACGGCCCCGACGGGCCGTGGGCGCGGGGACTCACCGTGGCGGAGCGGATCATGCGGGAGCGCATGCCCGACGCGATCATCGTCGCGAACGGCGATCGCAGCCCGGTAGACGGCCTGCTCGACGGGCGGGCCTGGGAGAGCTTCGCGGATCCGATGGTCGAGCGCGATCCGGGCATGGACCTCGACCGCTATCTCGAGACGAGTGCCGGCGGGGGACACCGATCACCGGGAGTGTGGATGACGATCGACCGCCTGGGGACGGGCCGGAGTGTGGCCGACACCTATCGACGAGCGCGCTTCTTTCTCACGGCCACGCTCCTGGGAGACGGTTACTGGGCGCCGATGCTCCTGCACTACGGCAGTACCGCCTACTACGACGAGATGGACGGGGCGGGACTCGGCCCCGGTTATCTGGGCTTGCCCGTCTCCGAGGTCGGCCTGCAGGGCGACGCGGGACGGACCGTGCTCCGCCGGGACTTCGAGAACGGGATCGTCCTCGTGAACAGCGGGGACAATGCCGAACACGTGTACCTCGAGCGCCCCTACCGTCACCTGCAGGGGACGCAGGACCCGAGCGTCAACGACGGCAGCGTCACCGACGAGGTGGTGCTCGAACCGCTGGACGGCCTCATCCTCCTGCGGACGGACTGACCGGTCGATCGGCCCGTCAGTTCGACCTGCCCGTCAGTTCGGTGAGCAGGGCCTCGAACGACCGTGCGGTCCGGGAGATCCGGTACTCGCGTTCCGCGCGTTCGCGGCCGTTCGCGCCGAGGCGGCGGGCGAGTGACCGGTCGGCGGCCAGCACGCGCAGTCGTTCCGCGAGTGCCGCGGCGTCTCCGACCGGGACGAGGAAGCCGTCGGTCCCGTCGGTGACCATGTCGGGCAGGCAGCCGCATTCGGTGGCCACCACCGGAAGACCGGCGGCCATGGCCTCGATGACCGTGATGGGTGCACCTTCGTGGACGGACGACAGCGCCGACACGTCCAGTCCCGGCAGCAGTGCCCGGACGTCGCGGCGCACACCCGTGAACACGGTCCGGCCGGAGATACCGAGATCGCCGGCGAGCGAGCGTAGTTCGGATTCTCTCTCGCCGCCACCGATGACCAGCAGTTGCAGCTCGGGACGGGTGCGTGCGGCGATCCGCACCGCCTCGAACAGCACCTGGTGTGCCTTCTGATGGCTCAACCGCGCGACGATACCGACGGCGAACGCGTCGGGGGACAGCCCGAGCGCTGCGCGGGCCCGGTCGCGGTCCTCCTCGGTGGGTGGGTCACCGATGTCGATCCCGTTGGTGATGACCACCTCTCGTGTGCGCGACCACGGCCGGCGGGCGACTCCCTCCTCGCGGCGCAGATAGTCGCCCTGGCGCGGTCCCAGCAGCACGAGGGCGTCGGAGAGGAAGAGGGTGGACACCGCCCACCGGGGAAGACACCGTTTGCCGATGCTCGTCAGATCCATGTCGTGTGCGGCAACGAGATTCGTGGGTGTCCCGGCGATTCTCGCCGCCGGCCTGCCGAGCGCCAGAGCGGCGTGGTGGTGGTGTGTCACGAGCACGGCGTCGGTGCGGTCGGTACGCAGCATGCGCACGAGCCGCGTCAACCGGCGCGGGTCGTAGCGGCCGGATCGGGGGACGACCTCCACCTCGAATCCCGCGCGCCGATATTCCTCGGCGAGCGGGCCGGCTTCGCGCAGGCACACCAGACGGGGGCGCACGACCGACGGATCGAGATGCCGGAACACCTCGAGCATGAGGACCTCGACGCCCCCGACGAACGTCTGGTCCAGCACGAGCGTGAGGCGGACGGGATCCGTCCGATCGGCTCGCTCCGTCGGCCGTGCGGGTCGCACGATTCCGGACCGTGCGGCTTCCACGAGGGCGGTCTGGGCGCCCTCGACACTTCGGTGGAGTGTGAACTCCGATTCCACGCGTTCCCGCGCGGCCCGCCCCATCTTGCGGGCGAGTTCGGGATCGTCGAGCAGTTCGAGCATCCCGTCGGCGAGTGCTCGTTCGTCGCGGGCCGGGACGAGCCGGCCGGTGACCCCGTCGACCAGCATCTCGGGGACACCGCCGACAGCCGTGCACACCGCGGGACGGCCGGATGCCATGGCTTCGAGCAGAGCCATGGGGAAGCACTCGATGCTGTACGACGACAGGACGACGAGATCCAGGGCGCGGAGGATGCGGGGGATGTCGCCGCGTGCACCGGTGAAGACGACGTTCGCGCGCAGGCCGGCGGCGTCGGCGATCGCTTCGAGGTCCTCGCGGCACGGCCCGTCGCCGATGACGAGGAAGCGGGTGTCGGGCCGCACGTCGGCGACCCGCCGTGCGGCGCGGAGGAAGCAGGCGTGGTCCTTCTCCGGACGCAGTGCCGCCACGATTCCGACGGTGGGAGCATCCGCGGGCACACCGAGCTCGGGCAGCACGCTGCGATCGTCGGTGGTGTCGTACAGCGACGGATCGACCCCGTTGTGCACGACGGTGATCTTCACCGGTGGGTAGCCGAGGTCGTCGGTCATGAATGCGCGCTGGGCCTCGGCCACACCGAAATAGGAATCGGTGATCGGATCGAGGCACCGGTCGATCAGTCGCCGGAGCGGGCCGCGAGGTTCGGGATCGCCGCAGTGGTGAACCCACACCACGACGTGCGGAACCCGGGCGAGGAAGGCCGCAGCCCGTCCCAGCGTCTCGGCGTTGTATCCCCGCGTGATCACGATGTCGGGACGGAACCGGCGCATCTCCCGCACCAGATCGACCAGGGCACGCACCATCTGTCGTTTTGTCCTGCGCAGCGCCGTTGCGGGAATCGACGAGTCGACCAGGTCGGAGAACAGCGCGCCGGGTTCTCCGATGCAGACGGCGCACGAGGTGAAGCGCTGGGGGTCGAGTCGGGGGAGCAGGGTGGTGACGTGCCGTTCGGCGCCGCCCACACCGAGATCCGGCACGACGTACATCAGTCGCAGCGGACGGGACATCTGCCGACCTCTCTGTAGAGGGCGTCGAAACGCCGTGACACGACGTCGACGTCGAATTCCGTACACACCCGGCGCCAGGCGCCGGCACCGAGACGGGCCCGCTCCGCGTCGTCGGTGACGACCTTCCGGAGGGCGGCGGCGAGGGCGTCGGGATCGTCGGGTGGGACGAGGATTCCCGAATCGGCGTCGACGAGATCGGGTATCCCGCCGACCGGACTGGCCACCACACACAACCCTGCCGCCATGGCTTCGAGGATCGCCATCGGCTGACCTTCGTTCCGGGACGGGAGCACGAGGATGCGGCTGTCCCGGAGCAGTCCGGAAACCTTTTCCGGCGCCGTCCATCCCGCGATGGTGACGGTGTTGTCGATGCCGAGTTCGGCGACCTGTTGTGCGGCCGCGTCCACGGCACCGTCGCCCGCGATCGTCAGGTGCGCGCCGGAGATCGCTCCTTCGTGCGCGAGTCGCGCCCATGCCTCGAGCAGGACGAAGGTGCCCTTGCGTTCACCGACCTCACCGAGGAAGAGCACGTTCACCGGTCGCCCGTCCGGCAGTTGGGAGACGGGCGTCCGGGGCCGGACGGCATTGGGCACGACTACGATCCGGGCGCGGGGCGCTATCTCCTGCAGGCGGCACGCCCACCTCTCCCCGAGCGCGACCACCGCATCGGCCTCGGTGAGGGTCGCGCGGATGACGGCCCGTGCGGGTTTGGGGCACAGGGAGTAGAAGCGGTGGAACTCGGCGCCGTGGACGTGGAGGATCACCGGGATGCGGGCGGCGCGTGCGATCCACGCCAGCGTGGCCTTCCGGACGAAGCTCCCGTACGAGGCGGTGTGGAGGTGCACGACGTCGGGTCGCCTCCGGATCACCGTGTAGGTGAACGAGACCAGCCCGACGGCGAAGGCGACGATCCGGAGAGGGATCGAACCGTTGCGATGGGTGCCGATGTGTTCGATGTGCCAGTCGCTCCACAGATCGGTGCCCTGCATCGTGCGGACGAACGAGGCGACACCGCCTCGGGTCGATGTGCTGGTGGAGACCCACAGCACCCGTGGGGCATTCATGACGAGACCTCCTCCGGGGATCTCTCGGCGTCCCGCTTCCGCGGGACGAACCGGTCGGACCATCCGATCGCCACACCGGCGATGAGCAGTGCCATCGCGTTGGTGACATCGAAATTGCGGAGTTCGGCGGTGAACCCGGTGACGAGCAGGCACAGCACGGCGAGGACGGCCGCGATCGCGAGCGGTTGCTCGGTGAGCCGGCCCGGTGGCAACCTGCGGTAGGCGCGGACGAGTTGGACGACGAGCAGCACGAGCACCGTGATCCACAACAGACCACCGACGATGCCGAGTTCGGCGAAGATCCCCAGTTCCGTGAAGTGGGCGTCGATACCGAATCCGCCTTCCCACGGGATGCTCGGTCCCCACGCCCGGTGGAAGAAGGTGTTGACGGACACGAATCGCGCGACACCCCATCCGGTGAGCGGTTCCTCGCGGATCGCCCAGAAGGCCGTCGCCATCGCGTTGAGCCGGTCGTGGATCTCGCTCGTCGAGCCCACCCCACCGGCCTTCCGGTCGGCGCTGGTGAAGGTCGACCAGTTCATCGCGACCGCGATCACCATCGCCGTGGCCGTCAGGGCGAAGGCGCGACGGAAGCCGCGGGCACACAGCAGGCCGACGAGGACGACGATCCCGAACGCCAGCCACACCGCGCGTGTGTAGGTGAGGAAGACGCCGTAGGCGCACGCTACGGAGATCACGGCGGCGAGTCGCCGGAGCCAGACGGGTTCGGATCTCTGCGAGGCCAGGACGACCGTGACGATGAAACCGAAGATGAGGATCGTCCCGTTGCCGACGGGCTGATTGGTGACACCCACCGCGCGGCCCGGCCAGTGCTCGTTCTCGAGCATGTAGCGCGGCCACACCAGAGCGGTCGGACCTTTGAGCTGGAAGATGCTCATCATCGCCGAGAACGCCGCGATGCCGGTGACGGTCCAGAGCATGCCCCGCACCGCACGCTCCCGGTCGAAACTCAGGCGGCCCATGACGAAGACGGCGAACGGGATGACCGTGCCGATGATGATGAAGCGGGACACCGAGGTGGGCTGACTCGTCAGGGGAACCACCGCGGGGAAGCGGTGCGAGGCGAACATCGACCAGAAGTTCCACAGGACGAACAGGCCCATGAAGATCTCGAGCATGCCCAGCTGCCGGATGCGATCGGGGCGCACGGTGATCCAGAGTCCGAACGAACCCAGCGCGACCGCGAAGAGGAAGACGAACAGATCCACGGGCAGCATGGGGATCTCGGGTGTGGGGAGCCGGAAGAACATCGCGACGATCAGCACGAGCACCGCGGTGGCCGGGTGGTAGACCGCCGCGGCGACGACGGCCAGTCCCACCACCCCGGGCAGGATCAGCGCGAGCAGTTCGCCCGGGAGGACGAATGCGGCCAGGGCCGCGGCGACGAGCAGGCCCGCGGCAGTGGCGGCCGTGAGCGCCGCGCGTCCGAACCGGGCTCCCGACGATCGGATGCCCGGCCGGACGGCTCCTGCGGTGGTCATGGTGTTGCACCCGGCTTGCCGGACAGCAGTGTCGCGGCGTCCTGGTCGGGATGGTGGCCGTTGGACGAGATCGCCGTCGTGTCGGGGCCGAGGCTGTCGATCCGTTCGTAGCGCACCGTGGCGAGGGACTCGCCCCGCTTGTCGCGGCGGAAGAGACGGCGGACGAGCGAGCGCCCGGTGCGGGGGTCGACGAGGACCGCGCCGAGCAGTTCGGCGTCGGCGAGCAGTTCGACGGCCTCGCGGGTGGGACCGACCCGTCCCGAGCGCCGATCCAGAACGAGCACGGTCCGGTCGCTCACGACGCACGCGGAGTGGGCGAAGGGATCCTCGGTGAGCGGCGGGACCTCGACGATCACGAGGTCGGCATCGGCTCGGAGCCGTCGCAGGAGGTGGGTGAACCGTTCGCGGTTGAGCGGGACGTCCGGGCCGTCGAGCAGATTCCGGACGAGTGCCGTGCGTACCGTGACGGCGTCGTCGGCGGCGGTGCGTTCCTGCACCGTGACGGTGTGCAGGTCGGCGTGGAGCAGGACGACGCGCTCGCCCTCACCGGCCCAGAACTCGGCGATCGCCCGTGCCACCTGGCCGGTCGCCGGTGTGCGGGTCGGCGAGGCGACGGCCAGGGTCCCCGGCCGCGGTACCTGGCGGTGTCCGGCGCGGGTCGCGAGGCGGACGAAACCGAGATGTCGCGCGCGGCCCTTGCGCCGGCTTCCCCCGCGGGGGATCTCGACGAGCGGATTCACTCCCGTCCTCGTGTGCACGTCGTGGGAGGTGCCGAGGGTGGGGGAGAACAGGGAGGCGAGCACTGCGGCGACGGAGCCGAGGACGAGGCCGCCGAGGAGTCCGACCAGCACGTTGCGGGACATGCTCGGTTCCGACATCGCGATGCCGGCGTCGGGCTGCAGGATCTGGAGCTGGTTGGTCGAGTCGCCCTGCAACTGCTGGATCAGCGTCTCGAGTTCGATGATGCGCTGGGTGGTGTAGGCGGGATCCGCACCTTCGGTGAGCAGTCTGCGCCGCTCCTCCAGCTGGCTGCGGAGTGCGTCGAGGGAGGCGTCCTTCTCGGCCCGCCGCACCGCGTCGACGTCCCACCGGAAGTTCGTGGCCAGGGCCAGGGCGGCGTCCTTGGCCCCCACATCGGTACCGGCGGTGGCCTCGACGAAGATCATCGAGCTCGCGGCGGCGGTGCGTGCCTCGAAGGTCGTGCCCGGCGGGAGGTCGGTCGAATCCCGCAGTCGCGCTTGGTAGGCGGGATCGTTGAACAGGTCGATGTAGCCCCGCACCATGACGGCGTCCTCCTCGGGGACACGCCCCGGCGAGGAGACGATCAGCACCGTCCGGCCGGTGTAGCTCGGCTCGGCGGTGTAGGTGCTCACGGCCGACGCGATCACGGCTCCGAGCGTGATGAGAAGGACGAGGGGCCAGAAGTGGCGGATGCGCTGAAATTGGATCCCGACGGTCGTCGCCGTGTCGAGCGTATCGGCGTCGGTCGTGGTGTTCGTGTGTGTCATGGGGTACCCCAGGTCCTCGGGAGACGACGCTTCAAAACAATCTCTAAGTCTCTTTTTACACGATAGAGCAGAGTTCTAGTTTGTTAAATCCCGAGTTTGGTGGATTATAGATTCGAACCGTACCCATGAGCTTGATTCTGAGTATGCTTCGCTACACCGCACCGCCGGGGACTCCCGGACCCTCTCTCATCGAGGATCGGATCATCGGATGATCGACAATCATTTCGGACTGCACTCGGACGAACCGGCAACGCGACCGGTTCGCATTCTCATCGAGAGCAGCGAGTACTGGCTTCGCAACAACGGCGACCTGGCGATGCTCGAGGTCACGATCACGCGCCTGCGTCGCAGATGGCCCGACGCGCAGATCGGCGTGCTCACCGACGTCCCGCTCCTGCTCCGCGCCTACCACCCGACGGCGAAGGGGATCACCGTCCTCTCGACCGACCCCTGGGCCGAGCCGACGGTCGCGGAGGACTTCTTCGCCGCACTCGGACCGCGCATCGTCGGCCCTGTCGCGCTCGGCATGGTCCGCTTCCGGGTGTGGTTCCCGCAGAAGGCACGCGGACTGCGCCGGCGGCTCGAGCGGCTCGTCCGCACGCGGCTCCCGTCCGAACAGTCCGTGGAGGCGCCGATCTCCGCGAGTGAGGCGGCCGCTCGCCGACCGGTGCATCCGGGCAGTGCGGCCGCCGTCGAGAAGGCATCCCTCCTGCTCGTGCTCGGCGGTGGCTACATCACCGATTCCGATGCCGCCCAGGCGCACCGTGTCTTCACCCTGATCGAGCACGCCTGCGACCACGGCGTTCCCGTCGCCATGGTCGGCCAGGGCCTCGGACCGCTCGACGACCCCCTGCTGCAGAAACGCGCGGCCGAGGTGATGCCGCGCGTCGACTTCGTCTCCCTGCGGGAGAACCTCCGCGGCCCGGCCATCCTCGAACGGGCCGGCGTGCCGGACGACCGGATCCTCGTCACCGGTGACGACGCGATCGAACTCGCCTACACCGAATGTGACACCGGCCCCGGAACCGACATCGGGGTGTGCCTGCGTCTCGCCGCCTACGCGCCCGTCTCGGAGATCGCCCGCGACACCGTCCGCAGGGTCGTGCAGGCCGTGGCCACCGAGTACTCCTCGACGCTGGTGCCGTTGATCATCGCGGAATACCGTTCCCAGGATCGTCGTTCGACGCTGCCCATCGTGCGCGGAGCGGACTCGGTGGCCGAGCCGCCACCCCGGTACACCTCGCCGGGACAGCTCGTCGAGCAGGTGTCGAGGTGCCGCGTCCTCGTGACCGGCGCCTACCATCTCGCGGTGTTCGCGCTCTCGCGGGGAATTCCCGTGGTCGCCCTGTCGTCGACCCGCTACTACGACGACAAGTTCCGCGGCCTCGAGGACATGTTCGGTGGTGGTCTCACCCTGCTGCACCTCGACGATCCCGCGCTCGGAAGCAAGCTCGCGGATGCGATGCGCACCTCCTGGCAGCAGGCGGACGAGGTCCGCGGTCGTTTGCGTGCCCGTGCCCGGGAGCAGATCCGTCTGGGACACGTGGCCTTCGAACACGTCTTCGCGCTCGCCGAACGAGCGCGGGTCGAGAACCACTGAGACCACTGGGATCACCGAACAGTGCAGGCCGGAAGGATGTCGCCGGAGTGAGCAGCACGACCCCCGAAGAGACGGACCCCGCGGGCCGGACGGTGGAGACCGGCCCGCCCGGGCGGTCCCTGATGTCCTCGATCGGACGGGTGGCCGGCGCGTCGACCGTCGCGTTGCTGTTCTGCGAACTGGTCTCGCTCGCCCAGACCGTCGCCCTCGCACGCCTGCTCACCCCGGCCGAGATCGGAATCTTCGTCGCGGGAACGGTTCTCACGACCTTCTTCGGGACGTTCGTCGAAGGCGGACTCCGGTCGGGGCTCATCCAGCGTGACACCGACGTCGCCGACGCGGCCGAGACCGTCTTCCGGGTGACCCTGCTGGCCGGGATCGTCATGAGCATCGGCGCGCTCGCGGCCGCGCCCGTGATCGGGGCGATCTTCGACAGCACCACCGCGGGCCTCGTCGCCGCCGCAACCTCCGGCGTGCTGCTGGTGTACTCGGTCGCCAACGTGCCGGAAGCCATGTTGCAACGCGAGTTCAGCGTCAAGAGGCGGTTGATCGTCGGGCCCGCCGTCGCCGTCAGCTACGCGACGGTCGCGGTGTCGACGGCGGCCCTCGGATGGGGCGTGTGGAGCATGGTGGCCGGCACCTACGTCTCGTACATCACCCTGGTGGTCTCCGTATGGGCGATCACCAGCTGGCGGCCGGGTCGCGGCCGCGCCTCGTTCGCCCTCTGGCGCGAACTCGCCCGCTACGGAGCACCTCTCGTGCTCGGAATGATCGGCTCGCGGGTGCAGGCGGCGACGGAGGCGGTGGTGGTCGGCCGAGGGCTCAGCGCCTCCGACCTCGGCTTCTTCCGGTACGGCCAGCGGATCGCCCGGATCCCGGCGATGGCGATCATCGAGATCGGGTCGGTCGCACTGTTTCCCGCCTTCTCACGGATCGCCAAGGACCCCGACAGGCTCGTCTCGGCCTATCTGCGCGCCCTGCAGTGGGCGACCATCGGAGCCGCCGCGTGTTCCGGACTGATGATCGCCGCCGGCACACCCGCCGTCGTCGTCGTGCTGGGGGAGCCGTGGCGTGGAGCCGGACCGGTGGTCGTCGCCCTGGCCGGTCTCAGCCTCGGCAAGGCGTTCATCTGCGTGAGCGAGGAGATCATCAAGGGATGCGGCCGGACGGGCCTGCTGAACTGGTACACGCTCACCGAGGTCGGTGTGGGTCTGGCGCTCCTGCTCGTGTTCGTCGGATTCTTCGGCCTCGTCGGAGCAGCACTGTCCGTGTCGATCACGGCCATCGTCGTGGGGATCGTCGTCATGGCCCTCGCCAGGAGATGCATCCCGGTGTCGCTCTCGCAGCTCGCCGGCGCGATCCTTCCCCCGCTGCCCGCCGCGGCAGTCGCGACGGTGGTGCTCTGGTTGTTCGAACACCATCTCGCGCACAGCGATACGCACCCCACCCTCGTCGCCGTCGCCTTGCTGGCACTCGACGCACTCGTCTTCGCAGCCGCCTATCTTCTGGCGCTCGGCGTGTTCGCGAGATCCGCCACGACCGACCTGGTCGGCACGGTCCGCCGACTTGTCGCAACCGCCGTCAGGACGAGGAGGGATACCCGTGTCGATTCCTAGAACCCATCCCGAGAAACACGGCTCCGCCGAACTCGCCGCGGTCGCGCGGTCCGGGGAGGTGGTCCGGCTCCGGCCCCCGCGGTTCTCGGACCATCGGGAGTGGCGCCGGATCCGGCTGCGCGACCGGGCCATCATCGAACCGTTCTGGGCGACCAGTCCGCTGTCCTGGGAGGCGCGGCACACCCAGGACGAATGGGTGCAGGAGTGCCTGCACCTGCGATCCTGCCGCCGGTCGCGCGGCTTCGTGATCGAGGTCGACGGGCGTTTCGCCGGACAGGTCAACCTGTTCGGCATCGATCACGTGAGCCGCTCCGCGGAGCTGGGTATCTGGATGGATTCGGCGGTGGGTGGTCGGGTCATCGGGCACCTGGCGATATCGATCCTGATGGACCACGCGTTCACCGCCCTGGGACTGTACCGGCTCACCGCGCCGATCTGTGTCGACAACCTCCCGGCCGCCCGCGGCGCGGACCGGCTCGGATTCGTCCGGGAGGCGACGATGAAGAAGTCCTTCGCGGCAGGGGGCCGTCGCAAGGACCACATCCTGTTCGCCATGACGGCCGATCGGGTGCCCGGCGAGGGACTGACCGCGCAGTGGTCCGATCCCTCGGTTCCCGTCGTCCTGCCGGTGTGCTCGGTCGACCGGCGCATCTCACCGAGAAGTCTCGCGACCGGCTGTCGGTACGTGCTCGGTACCGCGAAACGGCTGGCTCCCGGACGAGCAGCGCTGCAAGCGGCACCCGCCCACGTCGGTGGGCTGATCCTGCGACCGGTCCACGCCCTGTCTCCTCCTCTGTTGCGGCGACACCGCCGGGAGGAGGACACCGTCCTGGAAGGGATGTGGCAACCGAGTTCACCGCTGGCGGGCTGGTCGGGGCACGCCTTCGGATACCGCGTGGAGAAGGACGGCCGGCACCTCGGCACGGTCGGTTTCGAACCGATCGATCTCGTCCGGCACGACGCCACACTGCGTGTGGACGCGACCGGCGACGACAGTCACCGGGCGCTCCTGCAGGCAGCGGGATGGCTGCTCGACCGGGCATTCGGGGTGCTGAACATCGAGCGGGTGCAGACCGGGGTCGATTCCTGCAACGCGGTGGCAGCCGGTTTCGCGAAGGCGCTCGGGCTCACCCTCGAAGGACGGATGCGAGGCATCACCACACGCGACGACCGGCTGCGCGATCTCGACCTGTGGGCCAAGGTCGCGGACGGCAGCGCCGACAGCGAGACACACAGACTCGATCACGCAACCCCCGCGGGAGAATGACGATGACCGAATCCGTCGACCTATCAGCAAAATTCGACAGGTCCACCCACCTCCAGCGGCGCCTCCACGAACTCGTGCCCGGAGGTGCCCACACCTACGCCCGCGGCCCGGACCAGTATCCCGAACACATGACGCCGATACTCACCCACGGGGACGGCGCACACGTGTGGGACGTAGACGGCAACCGCTACGTCGAATACGGGATGGGACTGCGGTCGGTGACGCTGGGACACGGCTACCGCCCGGTCGTCGAGGCCGTCACCGAAGCCGTGCGGAGGGGGACGAATTTCAGCCGTCCCACCCTCCTCGAAGTCGAGGCGGCCGAGGACTTCCTGTCGCTCGTGCCCGGCGCCGACATGGTCAAGTTCGCCAAGAACGGATCCGACGCCACCACCGCGGCGGTCCGTCTCGCGCGCGCCGTCACCGGGCGCGATCACATCGCCGTCTGCGACCACCCCTTCTTCTCCGTCGACGACTGGTTCATCGGCACCACGCCGATGAGTGCGGGCATCCCGGAGAGTTCGCGATCACTCACGTTGCGCTTCCGCTACAACGACCTCGCATCGCTCGACGCTGCCCTCACGTCGCATCCGGTGGCGTGCGTCGTCCTCGAAGCGGCCACTGCCACAGCAGAACCCGCACCCGGATTCCTCGAAGGAGTGCGCCGGCTGTGCGATCGCCACGGTGCGCTCATGGTGCTCGACGAGATGATCACCGGTTTCCGCTGGTCGGAGCACGGGGCGCAGTCGGTCTACGGCGTGCGGCCCGACCTGTCGTGCTGGGGCAAGGCGATGGGGAACGGATTCCCCATCTCCGCGCTCGCCGGTCGCCGCGAGTACATGGAACTCGGCGGACTCGGGACCGACGCCGAACGGGTCTTCCTGCTCTCGACCACCCACGGACCGGAAGCGGCGTCGCTCGCGGCCTTCCGCGCAGTGGTACGCGCGTACGGGACCGAGCGGCCGATCGAACGGATGGAGGCCGCCGGAACGCGCCTGGCCAGCGCGGTGAACGCGCTCTCGGCGGAGATGGGACTCGACGAATACGTCCGGGTCGAGGGCAGACCGTCCTGCCTGGTGTTCTCGACGCGAGGACCCGACGGGACGCCCTCGCAGGAGTACCGGACGCTGTTCCTCGCCGAACTGCTCGACCGCGGGGTCCTGGGCCAGTCGTTCGTCGTGTCGGCGGCCCACACCGACGACGACATCGACCTCACCGTCGCCGCGGTGGAAGCGGCGCTCGTGGTGTACCGGAAGGCGATCGACGCCGGGAGCGTCCGGGGTCTCCTGCGCGGACGTCCGGTGGCACCTGCCCTCCGCCGCTTCGCTGCCCCGCGCCGACTGCCGTAGAGGTCAGCGCAGAATCAGGCAGGTGGTCGAACCCGTCGCGAGCAGGCGGCCCTCGGAGTCGCGGGCCTCGCCGCGCGCCGTCGCCGTGCGACGTCCGGTGTGCTCGCAGAAGCCCTGCACACGGATGACGCCCTTGCCGGTCTGCACCGGACGCACGTAGCGGACCTGCAGGTCGAGGGTCGTGTACCCGACCCCGGCCTCGAGGGTGCTCGACACGCAGAAGCCCATCGCGGTGTCGAAGAGGGTGGCGAGCACGCCGCCGTGGATGCTGCCCACCGCGTTGGCGTGGAACTCCTGCGGCTCGAGGGTGACCTCGGCGAAGCCCTCGCCGGCATCGGTGACGGTGAAGCCGAGCGTGCGGGAGGTGGGGTGGTGCGGGATCGTCCCGTCCATCAGCCCGCGCAGGAAGTCGAGTCCGTGCATGTCGCGGTTGGCCGCCGACGTCGGTGCCGGGTCCTCCCACGTGTAGGTACGCTGCCGCTGCTGTTGCTCGTCCGTGCTCACGATGACCGACCGTATCCCACCTCCGGAGGGGTGACATGTGGAGCCGGGCGTGCCATTCTCGTTGCATGCGCCGTCGATGTTGATCCGATCCGGTGACCTCGCTGTCCGCGCGGGTGGTCGCGTACGCGTCCGTCCGTGAGTTCGTGCCGCTCTACGGCCTGTACGCGTTGCTGTTCGAGGATCACGGTCTCGACACCCGTTCCATCTCCTCGCTGTTCGTCCTGTGGTCGGTGGTCGCCTTCGTCTCCGAGGTGCCGTCGGGTGCGTGGGCCGACACTGTCTCCCGTCGCGGTCTGCTGTTCGGCAGCGGAGCCCTGCTCACGGCAGCGTTCACGATGTGGCTGGTGTGGCCCGGTTACTGGGGATTCGCGCTCGGTTTCGTCCTGTGGGGCATCAGCGAGTCGATGAAATCCGGCACCTTCGAGGCCCTCGTGTACGACGAACTCGCCGCGCGCGGGTGCGAACACCGGTACGCGGCGATCATGGGATACGCCAACGCGGGTGAGATGACGTGTGTCTTCGTCGCGATCCTCACGGCGGCACCGCTGTTCGAACTCGGCGGCTACGCGCTCGTGGGCTGGGTGTCGGTCGCGATCACCGTCGTCGACATCGCGCTCGTGGGAACGCTTCCTGCCGCACCGAAGGTGGAGGAGGCCGACGAGATCGCCGGCAACGGCGACACCGTCCTCGTCCGCTACATGTCGTCGCTGCAGGCCGGCACGTCCGAGATCCGCACCGACCGGGCGGTGCGACGATCGGTCGTCCTCGCGGCCGCCCTGCTCGCCTGCCTCGCCTTCGACGAGTACTTCGCTCTCCTCGCACGCGAATCGGGAGCGGAGACCGGATTCGTGCCGGTGCTGGTCGCGTTGACGGCCGTCGGACAGGTGGTCGGTGCCGCGACCGCCGGACGGACGGCGACGATGAGCGGCCGCACCATGGGTGCCGTCGTGATCGTCGGATCGGCACTGATCGCCGGTGGTGCACTCGCCGGGGGGATCGCCGGATTCACGGCGATCGGTGTGGGCTACGGCGCGCTGCACAACACGGCGATCGTCGCCGAGGCGCGCCTGCAGGACACGATGTCCGGTCGTGCCCGGGCGACCGTCTCGTCCGTCGTCGGCCTGACGAGCGAGGTGCTGTCGGTGGCGGTCTTCGCCGCCTACGCGCTCGGCTCGCTGTGGTTGCCGATGGCGGTGCTGGTCGCGGTGACGGTGCTCCCGCTGGTCGGGCTGGGCGTGGTCGCGCCGAGGCTGCTGCCCGCGGCGCGACCCGCCGGGACCGAACGGGAGCGGTGACTACCGGATGCGGATCACAGCTTGGTGCTGCGCAGTTCGTGACCCTTCGAGGTCTTGCAGCGGCCCGATTCGAGATCCCACTGCCAGCCGTGCAGGTTGCAGGTCAGCGTGGTGCCGTCGACGACACCGAACTTCGACAGATCCGCCTTCAGGTGCGGGCAGCGACGCTGGATCTCGTAGCCGCCCAACTCGATCGACGCCGAGTCGTCGTGCGCCTCGGCGAACCAGCCGTCGGCGTACGCGATGCGCTCGTCGGTCAAGCACTTGAAGAAGGTGTAGAGAAACTCGTTGTATCCGCCGATGCGCCAGGCCGTGAACCGGGTGGACAGGAAGATCGTGTTGACCCAGTCGGGCTCGTCGTCGCGCAGAACCGTGCGCACGAGCTCGGGGGCGATGCGGAAACCGTAGCGGTACTTGCCTTCTCCCTCGATGGGTTCGCGCACGACGCGCTTGGGGAAGTCGAGCACCACGGTCTCGTCGCCCATCACCAGACCCACCGGGTAGCCGATGCCGTCGCAGATGAGATCGGACTGCGCCATGATCGGCTCGAACTTCGCCTTGAGCGCGGGCAGCAGCGGCTCGCCCTCGGCGGGAGCCCAGGTCGCCTTCTGCGCCGCGATCACCGGAGCGAAGCGCTGCGCCATGTCCTCGATGTAGGCGGCCTTGTTCGTGAAGATCGCCTCGACCTGCTCGTCGGGGATCGGGTGCGTGAGCGTCATGTGCTCGCTGCCCTTCAGATCCACCACCGAACCCGGGATCATGAGCAGACCGCCCTCGCGGCCGTGGATGCGCAGCTGCTCGAGGAAGACCTGCTGGTCGGGGAAGATGTTGCCCTCGTCGCCGTGGTCGTCGTTGAGGGTGCGCAGGTCGTCGTCGAGGAAGACCGGCGGGCCGGCCGACGGCACGATCCACGTCGCGTCGACCTGGTCGATGTAGCTGCGGCAACGGTCCATGCCGCGCTGGCGCTTCTGCTTGCCGAAGTTGGCCTTGGTCTTCTTCGGGATGTCGTAGACCATCGGGTACCAGATGGCGCCCGAGTACTGCAGCAGGTGGATGTCGATCTTCCCGAACGCCTCGTGCATGACGTCCATGTCGATCGGCCGCGCGTCGTTCATGTTGAACACGGTCGACTCACCGTCGGAGACGATCAGACCCGAGTCGCCGATCGGTCCGTCGGCCGGCGCGCGCAACGCGATGATCATGATGTCGAGATCACCCGGCGAGAGCGGAGCCTGCGGAGCGACCTCGATAGTGCCGTGCCGCAGCCGGTGCTTGACCGAGTCGGTGGTCTCGAAGAACTTCGAGAAGCCGAGCTTCTCGAGCTCACGACGCAGGTCCGGCACCGGATAGTCGGGCAGCAGGACGGTCGCGTCCTTGTTGACGTGCTTGCTCAGCGTGTCGGGATCGAAGTGATCCTTGTGCAGATGCGAGACGTACAGGTAGTCGACGTTGCCGAGAGCGTCCCAGTCGAGACCGGTGTTGTCCGGGAAGGGCACCCACGAGGCGAAGTACGCGGGCGTGACCCACGGATCGCACAGGATGGACCCCGCTTCGGTCTGGATGTGGAAACCGGCGTGTCCGACGCTGGTGATCTGCACTTCGTACCCTCCTGACGTGCTGACCGACGCCTACCAGGGTAGGCGCCGCCCGTCAGTCCACTGCGCCCAGGCAGTACCCGTCGCTCCCCGTCGTGAGCAGGACCACCAGGTCACGGGGCGTGCCGGCCTCCACGATCGGAATCGTCACATTCGTGTACACCTCCGAGATCGGGGTGACGGAGGCGGCCGCGGCGTCGAAGGATTCGAGGTCACCGAGGACGTCGGGATCGGTGGCCAGCGGCGGCACTCCCGGGTTCCCGGTGCCCCAGGGATCCCACGTGCCCCGCGCCTCGCACACCAGTGGGTACCGCTCCTCGGTGTCGTCCGGATCCACCGGCGACGGTGAGGACCACGGCGACGGCGAGGCCGGCGAATGCGAGTACGTCGGGCTTTCGGGCGAGGGTGCGCACAGCAGTGGCCTTTCGACGATGATCACGGTCGTTCCTCCACCGGGCCCCGCTAGGCTGACCGGCGTGGAACCCTTCTATCGGACCATCATCGGTGTCGCCCGCACGCTCTTCGCAGCGCAAGGGCTGAAATTCGCGATCACCGGGGCGGAGAACATCCCGGCGGCGGGTGGTGCGGTCATCGCGATCAACCACACCGGCTACATGGACTTCACCTACGCCGGGATCCCCGCCCGGGTCACCAAGCGGTACATCCGCTTCATGGCGAAGAAGGAAGTCTTCGACCACAAGATCTCCGGCCCCATGATGCGCGCGATGAAGCACATCCCCGTCGACCGCGGCGACGCCGGCGAGTCCTACCGACTCGCCGTGGAGGCGCTGCGTGCCGGGCAGCTCGTGGGTGTCTTCCCGGAGGAGACGATCAGCCGCAGCTTCGAGCTCAAGGCGTTCCGGTCCGGCGCGGCACGGATGGCGAACGAAGCCGGTGTCCCGGTGGTCCCCATGGTCATCTGGGGGTCGCAGCGGGTGTGGACGAAGGGCCACCCCAAGCGGCTCGGACGTACGAACACCCCGATCACCATCGAGGTGGGCGCCCCCATCCAGCCGTTCGAGCCGGCAGCGGAGATGACCGCGCAGCTCCACGCGACCATGGAGAAGATGCTCCACCGGGTCCAGGACGGTTACACCCACGAGGACGGTGCCTACTGGGTGCCCCGCCGACTGGGCGGATCCGCGCCGACCCTCGAGGAGGCGACCGCCCTGGACGAGGCCGCGGCCGCCGAGCGTCGCGCCCGGAAGGCCCGCGAACGTGCCGCCCGTGAAGGTGCTGCCGGTAGCGGCAACGACGACGCAGGCGGCGACCGCGGTACTTCGGCACAATGACGGAGTGAACGCACAGTCGAGTCGAGAGCCGTATCGGGACCACATCACGGACGCGTCGCGTCCCGGATTGGTGGCCACGGACGTGGACGGCACCCTGATCGACGACACCGAGAAGGTGTCCGATCGGACCCGCGCCGCGGTGCATGCGGTGGTCGACTCCGGTGTTCCGTTCGTCCTGGCCACCGGCCGCCCGCCGCGCTGGATCGCGCCGGTGGTCGAGGAACTGGGCTACGCGCCCATGGCGGTGTGCGCGAACGGTGCCGTGCTCTACGACAGTTCCACCGACCGTGTGCTCAGCGCCGCGGTGCTCGAGGTCGACGAACTGGCGTGGCTTGCCGAGGTGGCCTCGTCGGTGCTTCCCGGTTGCGGTCTGGCCGCGGAGCGGGTGGGGGAGCGGGCCCACGACGCGGCGACGCCGCAGTTCGTCAGCGCTCCCGGTTACGAACATGCCTGGCTGAATCCGGACAACACCGAACTCGCCGAGCACGAGGTGATCGGTGAGCCCGCCATCAAGTTGCTCGTCCGGCTCCCCGGCGCGACCAGCCGGGAGATGGCGGAGGCTCTCGTGCCGAAACTGCACGGGCTGGTCGACGTGACCTATTCGACGACCCACGGGCTCATCGAGATCTCCGCGGCGGGGGTCACGAAGGCGTCGGGTCTCCAAGAGATGGCCCGGCTACTGGGTGTCTCCCACGAGAATCTCGTGGCCTTCGGCGACATGCCCAACGACATCCCGATGCTGTCGATGGCGCGTCACGGTGTGGCGATGGAGAACGCGCATCCGGACGCGAAGTCGGTCGCAGACGAAGTCACCGCCACCAACGTCGAGGACGGGGTGGCCCGCGTTCTCGAACGGTGGTGGCGGTGACTCGTTCCTACCGGTGCGCTGCGGGTCAGCCCGCGGGCGCCGGTTCGGGTGCCGGTTCCGGCGCAGGTGCCGGTTCGGGTCCGGGTTCGGGCGCAGGAGCACCCTCGGGTGCGGGTCCTGCGACGTCGGCCGGCTGATCCTGCATCGCCTGGTCGTAGGCGTCGTCGTAGGCGCGCAGCACCTTGGTGACGACACCCGTGACCTCGTTGAAGATCAGCGAGCCGAACTCGAAGTCCGAACGCCAACCGTCCGGCACCCGGTACTCGTCGCTGGTGGGCAACCCCAGCTCACCAGCGTCGAGTCCGTTCTTCTCCCACGCCTTGTAGATCTCGCCGAGTACCGTCCACGTGCCGCCGTTCGGTGACGTGTAGATGGCACCGTTGACGAAATTCACTCGTTCGAAACCGCTCTTGACCGCGGGAAGGATCGAGGTCACCGCCTGTCCGAGCCGTCCGAGTTCGCCGCCCTCGGCGAGCCACTTCTGGACCAGCGGGTGACCGCTGAGGCGGATCAGCTCGTCGACGACACCTTCGGCGGTGTCGGCCGAGCCCGAGGCGAGCGCTCCGACGTTGATGTCCGGCACGTTCGGCGACGGATTGGACGGCGACGGGTTCGAGGGCTGCGGGTTCGACGGCTGCGGATTCGACGGCGACGGGTTCGAGGGCTGCGGGGCAGCGCCACCGCCACCGCCCTTCGCCGCAGCGGCGGCGATGTCGCGGATCTTGCCCATCTGCGAGTAGCCGGCGTCACCCGGGCAGCTGGTGTTGCCCACGTCGCGGTGCGCGAAGATGATCGGCAGATCCACCGCCGCACCCTGCGGGTAGGGGGTGAACGACGTGCCCTCGGAGTACATCGTGGTGCGGCCCTTGGGATTCAGTCCCGCGCGGGCCAGACGCCAGCCGAGGAACTTGCCGACCGACTCCACCGCGGCCTGCGGCGGGGCCTGGGTCGAGAAGTCGCCCATCATCGCGATGCCGTGGGTGTTCTCGTTGAATCCACCCGCGTGGGCGCCCTGGACGTTGCGCTCGAGACCACCGGCGCGACCCTCGAAGATCTGGCCGTACTTGTCGACGAGCGTGTTGTATCCGATGTCGCACCAGCCGAGCGTGCGTGCGTGGTACGCGTAGATCGCGCGCACGATCTCGGCCGATTCGGCCTTCGAGTAGTTGTTGCTGCCCGCGGTGTGGTGCACGGTCGCGCCACCGAGGGAGTCGTCGTAGGTCGGGGTCTGGCAGCGCATCGACTCGTCGGCGCCCCACTGCTGGCGGGTGATCACCTTCAGGCCGGAGTTACCGAGCGGGCTCGCGATGTCCTCGAGTCGCGCGTCCGCCTCGCTGCTGCCGGGCGAGATGAGCACGGCACTGACCGCTTCGGCAGCCGCCTGCAGCGGGTTCTCGCGCAGCGGCTTGGACGAGGACGCGGGCACGTAGCCGAGGTCGGGTGCATCGGCTGCGGGTGCAGCGACCGGCGCGGGTGCCTCGTCGACGGGGACCGGAGCCTCCGCCGGTGCTGCAGGAGCAGGAGCTTCGGGCGCCGGTGCTTCCGGGGCGGGTGCCTCGGGAGCGGGAACAGGGGCTTCGGGCGCCGGCGGGGCCTCCGCGCCGGCGAGATTCGGTTCGGGGCCGGGACGCGGCGTCAGCAGCACCTGCACCGCACGGGTGGCACCGACGTAGATCGGCTCCGTGCCCGTGCGTCCCTCGCTGGTGGCGTCGTCGGCGCGCGTCTCGATCGGCTCGGTCGCGGTCCAGGGACCCCAGCTGCCGTCGTCCTGCTGCGCGCGGATGAGCGCGTCGGTGGCGGCGACGTCCTCGGCGGCGAGCGCGACGAGGCTGAACGGGGTGTCGCGGGTGAGTTCCTTGACGGTCGCACCGACGCGCTGGACGAGTCCGCCGTTCGGGTCGGGAGCAGTCGTGATCTGCGGGAGCCCGTCGACGATCTCCTTCAGGCTGAGGTCCGGCAGGTTGAGACCGGTGAGCTCCTCGAGCGGGATGATCAGGTCGGGCACCGAGGCGAGCACGACTTCCGCGATATCGGGTGCCACTGCCTCGACGGTGTCGTTGGCATTCCGGATCTCGGGAGCGGTGCTGGTCAGCCCGGTGACGGCGAAGGGCGTCGCGACGGCCAGGGCGGCGACGGCACCCAGGACGATCGACGGCTTGGGGCGGCGATGCGGCACTGTTTGCTACTCCCTGTCGTTGGTGCTCCAGCGGACGGTTCCGACTTCGGATCGTCCCTTACGTGTCGCTTCCGTAGTCCGGTTCGGACACGAAAGTTCTGTAACTCGTGATTCTTGTGTTGCTTCTGTGACATTTGTTGCCTAGCTCCGTCACTCTTGTCACACTAGACGCAGCAAACCTTAAGCCTCAACCTGAGCTTGAGGATCGGTCGAAATTGTCCGATATCGCGGATCACGAGTTCGCGCCTACAGCGACAACGAGGGAGCAACGTCATGTCACGACAGTCCATCGGGCGCAGAGGCAAGATCCGGAGGCGGCGCATCATCCTCGGCAGGCCGCTGCGCAACGGATGGCGTCCCTCCGTCGCCCGTGCTGCCGCGATCGGGGTCGCTCCCGCGCTGCTCGTCGGAGCCGGCGTGGGCGCGCTCGTCCAGAGCAACCAGGCGGCACCGGGTGTCGTGCAAGCGGTTTCGGCCGACACGCCCTTCACGTTCAGCGGCTTCGGTCACGGCCACGGTCGCGGCATGGGGCAGTGGGGTGCCTACGGCTACGCCCAGGACGGATGGACCGCCGAACGGATCATCGGCCATTACTACGGCGGCACCGAACTCGGCACGGTCGACGACGCGATGATCGCGGTCCGTCTCATGGCGCGCGACGACCACACCCTCGACGTCTACTCCGACACCGGCATGATCGTCGCCGGCAAGCAGCTCGCGCCCGGTGAGGCCGCGCACCTGACACCCACCCCGGATGGCGGCGCGAACGTCGTCGTCACCGAGGGCTGCAGCGGCGACGTGCTGTGGCAGGCCGCCACCGACCTGCCGTGGGTCGACCCGATCGACCTCGCCGAGGACCGTCCCGCGAACGAGCACCTCACGATGTGCTCGGACGACAAGACCTACCGCGGCGCCCTCGGTGTGGTGCTCGACGGCACCGCCCCGCGCACCGTCAACCGCCTCCACGTCGAGGACTACCTGCGCAGCGTGGTTCCCGCCGAGGCGCTGCCCGGCTGGGCCGACACCGGTGGTGCCGAGGCGCTGCGGGCGCAGGCCATCGCCGCGCGGTCCTACGCCCTCGCCGAGAAGCGTCACGAGAAGTGGCAGACCTGCGACACCACGGACTGCCAGGTCTACGGCGGGTCGGGCGTCGAGGATCCGCGCACGGACGACGGTGTGCGCACCACCCGTGGAACCGTCCTGATGAAGGACGGCGAGGTCGTGCGCAGCGAGTTCTCCGCCTCCACCGGTGGCTACTCGGCGGGCGGCACCTTCCCGCCCGTCGAGGACGAGGGCGACAAGGTCGCCCCGAACCGCGAATGGGCCAAGACCTTCACCGCGGCCGAGATCGGCAGCAAGTTCGGCGTCGGCGACCTCCAGGCCTTCGAGGTGCTCTCCCGCAACAATCTCGGCCCCGAAGGCGGTCGCGTGACCCGGGTCCGCGTGGTCGGCTCCGACCGCACGATCGAGACGACGGGCGCCGAGGCACGGACCAAGCTGGGACTGCGTTCCGACTGGTTCACCGTCGAGGAAGGCATCGACGAGGACGCCCCGGAGGTCACTCCGGCACCCGAACCCGGCCCGGAGACCGGCACCGATCCCTTCGGCAGCGGCACCGGCACCTCGCCCATCGAGCAGGCCTATCTGGACCTCGGCGGCGTCGACAGCGTGCTCGGCTCGCCCATCGGCCCCGAGCTGATGCTGCCCGACGAGATCGGCAAGTTCCGGATCTTCACCGGCGGCGCGATCGTGTGGACACCGGACCTCGGTGCTCAGGTCATCGACGCGAGCTTCCTGAAGGACTGGTTCCCGAGCACGGGTAGCGCCGAGTAACCCGACGGCACATCTCGACCGGCCGGTCGCCCCGAACAGGGCGGGCGGCCGGTGGCGTTCCGGCACCGCCACGACGATGGTTGACATTGACGCAACGTCAAGATGCACGCTGGTCGTAGCCGGAAAGAAGGAGGTGGGCACGTGCGGGAATGGTCGATCCAGCAACTGGCACGCGCCGCCGGTGTCACCAGCCGCACACTGCGGCACTACGGCGACGTGGGGGTGCTGCATCCGAGCCGCACCGGCAGCAACGGCATGCGGTTCTACGACGAGGACGCACTCGTGCGTCTCCAGCGCATCCTGCTGCTCCGCGACCTGGGACTGGCCCTGCCCGCCATCCGCGACGTGCTCGCCGGTCACGACGACACCGCGAGCGCACTGCGCACCCACCTCGACCTGCTCGAACACGAGCGCCGGCAGTTGGACCGCCGTATCGCGGCGGTGCGCACCACCTTGGCGAAGACGGAGAGAGGGGAGGAACTCGTGGCAGACGAAGTGTTCGACGGGTTCGACCACACGCAGTACCGGGACGAAGTGATCGAACGGTGGGGCAAGGACGCCTACGACTCGGGCGACCGTTGGTGGCGGGGCATGGACGACGCCGCCAGGCACGACTGGATGAAGCAGGTCGAGCAGTTGAACCACGACTGGATCGCGGCGGCCCGGGCCGGGCTGGACCCCGCTGGGCCCGAAGCGCAGGACCTCGCGCGGCGGCACGTCGCCTGGCTGTCGTCGATTCCGGGCACCCCGGGAGGCGGCACTGCGGCGGGCAGTCCGCGGGAGTACGTGCTCGGTCTCGCCGACATGTACGTCGAGGACGAGTGTTTCGCAGCGAACTACGGAGGACGTGAAGGCGCCGAATTCGTCCGTGACGCGCTCACCCACTACGTGTGAGTGTGACGGCCCNACCGAGAGGGCACCTCCGCGACGGAGTCGCATACCCTGGTCTCCCGTGACTGCTGCATCAGCGCCCCAGCCCTCCACCGGTGAGTACGACCTGATCGTCGTCGGCTCCGGATTCTTCGGACTGACGATCGCCGAGCGCGCGGCCACGCAGCTCGGCAAGCGAGTGCTCGTGATCGAGCGTCGCCACCACCTCGGTGGCAACGCGTACTCCGAGCCCGAGCCGGAAACCGGAATCGAGATCCACAAGTACGGTGCCCACCTGTTCCACACGTCCAACAAAAGGGTGTGGGACTACGTGAACCAGTTCACCGATTTCACCGGCTACCAGCACCGCGTGTTCGCGATGCACAAGGGTCAGGCCTACCAGTTCCCGATGGGTCTCGGACTGGTGTCGCAGTTCTTCGGCCGGTACTTCAGCCCCGACGAGGCACGCGCACTCATCAAGGAGCAGGCCGCCGAGATCGACACCGCCGAGGCGAAGAACCTCGAGGAGAAGGCCATCTCCCTGATCGGCCGCCCCCTCTACGAGGCGTTCGTCCGCGACTACACGGCCAAGCAGTGGCAGACCGACCCCAGGGAACTGCCCGCCGGCAACATCGCCCGGCTGCCCGTCCGCTACACCTTCGACAACCGCTACTTCAACGACACCTACGAGGGCCTGCCGGTCGACGGTTACACGGCGTGGCTCGAGAACATGGCGAAGGACGAGCGGATCGAGGTCCGGCTCGACACCGACTGGTTCGCGGTGCGCGACGAGATCCGCGCGGCCAGCCCCGACGCTCCCGTCGTCTACACCGGCCCGCTCGACCGCTACTTCGACTACTCCGAGGGTCGTCTCGGATGGCGCACCCTCGACTTCGAGACCGAGGTGCTGCCCACGGGCGACTTCCAGGGCACCCCGGTCATGAACTACAACGACGCCGACGTGCCCTACACCCGGATCCACGAGTTCCGGCACTTCCACCCCGAGCGCGACACCTACCCGGCCGACAAGACGGTCATCATGCGGGAGTACTCGCGGTTCGCCGAGAACGACGACGAGCCGTACTACCCGATCAACACCTCGGAGGACCGCGAGAAGCTGGGCGCCTACCGCGCCCTCGCGAAGCAGGAAGCGGCCGAGAACAAGGTGCTCTTCGGTGGCCGTCTCGGCACCTACCAGTACCTCGACATGCACATGGCGATCGCCAGCGCGCTATCGATGTTCGACAACGTCCTGGCCCCGCACTTCGAATCGGGAGCGCCCATCGCCGGGGACGCCTCGTGAGCGCCGCGAAGCACGCCGCTGCCGCGAACGCCGGCAAGCACGAGGCGGCCGTGAGTGCTTCCGCTGCGGAGCAGGACGACCTGCTCGGCCGGTCGCTGCTGCAGCGCATCATCCTGCCGCGACCGGGCGAGCCGCTCGACGTGCGCACGCTCTACCTCGAGGAGTCGCCTACCAACGCGCGTCGCGCCCACGCGACGAGCCGGACGACGCTGGCGATCGGCGCGGAGTCCGAGGTGTCGCTGTGCACCTACTTCAACGCCTTCCCGGCGAGCTACTGGCGTCGCTGGAGCACGCTCGGCTCGGTGGTGCTGCGCCTCGAGCTCACCGGCCACGGCCGCGTCGACCTGTACCGCAGCAAGGCCGACTCGAGTCGCATCCACGTCACCGGCCGTGAGTTCCGCGGCGACGGGGTGATCGTCGAGATCGACACCGACCTCGGTCCGTTCGAGGACGGCGGCTGGCTGTGGTTCGACGTCACCACCGACAGCGACGTCACGCTGCACGCCGCCGGCTGGTACGCACCCGTCGAGGCGCCCGGCCCTGCCTCGGTCGCCGTGGGCATCCCGACCTTCAACCGTCCCGCCGACTGTGTGAAGGCGCTGCGTGCGCTCGCGTCCGATCCGTTGGTGATGGACGTCGTCGACGCCGTCATCATCCCCGACCAGGGCACCCGCAAAGTGAAGGACGAGGCCGACTTCGCGGAGGCCGCCGAACCCTTCGGTGATCGCCTCGTCATCCACGACCAGGGCAATCTCGGTGGCTCGGGTGGTTACAGCCGCATCATGTACGAGGCGCTGAAGACCACCTCCAGCCCCTACATCCTGTTCATGGACGACGACATCGAGATCGAACCCGACTCGATCCTGCGCGCCCTCGCCCTGTCGCGGTTCGCGCGGACCCCGATGCTCGTCGGTGGGCAGATGCTCAACCTGCAGGAACGCAGCCACCTGCACACCATGGGCGAGGTCATCCACCGCGCGAACTTCATGTGGGGTGCCGCCCCGAACGTCGAGTACGACCACGACTTCTCCACCAAGCCGTTGCGCGACCGGGAGAACTCGAAGCTGCTGCACCGCCGCATCGACGTCGACTTCAACGGCTGGTGGATGTGCATGATCCCGCGCGTCGTCGCGGAGGAGATCGGCCAGCCCCTGCCGCTGTTCATCAAGTGGGACGACGCCGAGTACGGTCTGCGGGCCCGCGAGGCCGGCTACCCGACGGTGACGATGCCGGGCGCCGCGATCTGGCACATGGCGTGGAGCGACAAGGACGACGCCATCGACTGGCAGGCGTACTTCCACCTGCGCAACCGGCTCGTCGTGGCCGCGCTGCACCAGCACGGCGACCCCAAGGCGATGGTGCTCGACACCATCAAGGCCACGATCAAGCACCTCGTCTGCCTCGAGTACTCGACGGTCGCGATCCAGAACAAGGCCATCGAGGACTTCCTCGCCGGCCCGGAGAACCTGTTCGACCTGCTGCCGCGCGCCCTCGGCGAGGTGCACGCGCTGCGGAAGAACTTCCCCGACGCGGTGGTGCTGCCGTCGTCGACCGAACTGCCGATGGCATCCGGCGCCGAGGTCGGCGCCGTGGGACTGCCCGAACGTGCGGTCGCGAAGGTCAAGCGTCTGGCCAAGGGCGCGCTGCACAACCTGCGTCCCGAGAACCGCGAGCACCACGAGCGGCCGCAGCTGAACGTGCCCACGATCGACGCGCGGTGGTTCCTGCTCTCGCAGGTCGACGGCGTGACGGTCACCACGGCGGACGGTCGGGGCGTCGTCTACCGTAAGCGCGATCGTGCGCAGGCCCAGGCCCTGCTCACGGAGGCGCTCCGGTTGCGACGCGAACTCGCGCGCCGGTTCCCCGAGATGAAGAAGCGGTACCGGGACGCGGTTCCCGCCCTGACCAGCAAGGAGGAGTGGGAGCGTGTCTTCGGTATCGGCAACTGACAGCAGTGCTGCGTCCACGGCCGCAGACGGTGTGACCGCAGACGGTGTGGACGCAGACGGTGCAGCCGCACGTCACTGGAGGAGCACCGACACCGAGGTCCGGATCCTGCAGACCGTCCAGGCCACCGCAGGTGCGGTGCCCGCCGCGACGAAGATCGCCCGCGGCATGTCGCACTTCGGTGAGCACGCTCTCGGCTGGATCGCGATCGGCGCCGCCGGCGCCCTCGTCGACCGTCCCCGTCGCAGCAAGTGGGCGAGCGTGGCGGTCGGTGCGTTCGGTGCCCACGCGGCGTCCGTCGTCATCAAGCGGGTCGTGCGCCGTCCGCGGCCGGTGGACCCGACGGTGCAGGTCAACGTGTCCACGCCGAGCCGGCTGAGCTTCCCGTCGTCGCATGTGACGTCCACGACTGCGGCGGCCGTGCTGCTCGCCCGCACCACCGGGCTACCCTTTCCCGCGGTGCTCGTGCCGCCCATGATGCTGTCCCGCCTGGTGCTGGGCGTGCACTATCCGACGGATGTACTGGCGGGTGCGGCACTCGGTGCGGCGTCCGCGGCCGTCGTGGCGCGGGCAGAGACGAAGTGGGGAGATCGATGAGCGAGGAACCGGCGCCCGTCAAGGAGGCGCCCAAGAGCCTGGGCGCCGGGATCGTCAAGGCGGTCCGTCCCCGACAATGGGTGAAGAACGTCCTGGTGCTCGCGGCCCCGATGGCGGCCGGCTCGGTCACCCAGGTCGACGTCCTGCTGCCCGTCGCGCTCGCCTTCGTCGTCTTCTGCATGGCCGCCTCGGGCATCTACCTCGTCAACGACGCGATGGACGTCGAAGCCGACCGTGCACACCCCACCAAGCGTTTCCGGCCCATCGCGGCCGGCGTGCTCCCGGTGCGACTCGCGTACATCCTCGCGACGGTGCTGCTCGTCGGCTCGATCGCGCTGTCGTTCATCGCGAACTGGCAGCTCGCCGTCGTCATGGCGGTGTACATCGGCATCCAGCTCGCGTACTGCTTCGGGCTCAAGCACCAGGCCGTGCTCGACATCTGCATCGTCTCGTCGGGCTTCTTGATCCGTGCCATCGCCGGTGGCGTGGCCGCCGAGATCCCGCTGTCGCAGTGGTTCCTGCTGATCATGGCGTTCGGGTCGCTGTTCATGGCGGCCGGCAAGCGGTACGCAGAGCTGCGCCTCGCGACCCGCACCGGCGCGAAGATCCGCAAGTCGCTCGAGTACTACACCGAGACCTACCTGCGGTTCGTGTGGACGGTCGCGGCGACGGCGGTCGTGCTCTGCTACGGCCTGTGGGCGTTCGAACAGGACAACGTGGCCGGTTCCAACTGGTACGCCATCTCGATGATCCCGTTCGTCGTCGCCATCCTGCGCTACGCGGTCGACGTCGACGGCGGTGAAGCCGGCGAACCCGAGGAGATCGCCCTGAAGGACCGGGTGCTGCAGTTGCTCGCAGTGGTGTGGATCCTGGTGGTCGGCGGTGCTGTCTACCTCTTCTGACGTCGTGCGCGGCGTCCACGACACCGAGACCGGACCGTCCAGTACGGTCCGGCCCGTTCGACGTGACCGCCTCGCCGGCGGTGTGTTCGCCGCGGGTGTGGTCGTCTCCGCGTTCCTGATGTTCTGGGGAGCGTGGGAGCGGCGCTGGATCGCCGACGACGGTCTCATCGTCCTGCGAACCGTGCGCAACCTCCTCGCCGGCAACGGGCCGGTGTTCAACGCGGGGGAGCGCGTGGAGGCCAACACCTCCACGGCGTGGACGTACATCGTCTACGCGGGTGGATGGCTCACCGGCCTCCGCCTCGAATACGTGGTGCTCACGATCGCGCTCGTGTTGTCGACGGGCGCGATCGTCCTCGCCCTCCTCGGCGCCGCACGCCTGTACCGGTGGCGACTGCGCGCCACCACGGGCACCGTGCTGCTCCTGCCCGCCGGTGTCCTCGTCTACATCGCGGTGCCCCCGGCCCGCGACTTCGCCACCTCGGGCCTCGAGTCCTGCCTGGTGATCTGCTGGCTCGGCCTGCTGTGGCTGCTCATGGCCCGGTGGGCGACCCCCACGCCGGGAGGTGACGGATCGCTCCCGGGTACGGGGCAGATCCTCGCCACGGCGTTCGTCGCAGGACTCGGCCCGCTCGTGCGACCCGAACTCGCGCTGGTCGCGGTGCTCGCGCTCGCGATGCTGTTCCTCGCGCCCGGCCTCGACCTGCGCATCCGGGTCGCGATGGTCGCGGTCGCCGGAGCGATCCCGGTCGGCTACCAGATCTGGCGTATGGGCTATTACGCACTGCCCTATCCCAACACCGCGGTCGCCAAGGACGCCGGTGGCGCCAAGTGGTCGCAGGGCCTCGAATATCTCGGCAACCTCGTCTCGCCGTACCTGCTGTGGCTGCCGCTGCTGTTCCTCGTGATCCTCGCCGCGCTCGTCCTCGCGACCAGCCGTGAGGCCGTGGGCCTCACGGCAGCGGCGGCGCGTCCCGATCCGCGCGACGTGCGGGCCACGCTGACCTGGGTGCAGAAGCTGTTGCGCACGCCGACCGCCGTCGTCGTGCTGTTCCTCGGCTCCGGTGTGCTGCTCGCGCTGTACTCACTGCGTGTGGGTGGCGACTTCATGCACGGCCGCGTCCTTCTGCCGCCGCTGTTCTGCCTGCTCCTGCCCGTCGCCGTCGTCCCGCTGCGGATCCCCGATCGGGCGGAGCTCGGCAACAACCGGTCGACGCAGGTCGCGGGTGCGCTGGCCGTGCTGTGGCTGGGCACCGTCGTGTGGACGGCCGCCGCGGCCAACACGACCGGCATGACCGAGGGCGCCGTGGTGGGCCGATCCGGCATCGTCGACGAGCGCGCCTTCTACGCCCTCAACACCGGGCATCTGCATCCCATCCTGGCCGAGGACTATCTCGACTACCCACGTATGCGGGCCATGGTCGAGGCCATCGCGAACACCCCGAACGGCGGGCTGCTGCTGCCGACCCCCTCCTTCGATGCGTGGGACGTCGTGCCGCCACCCGAGCCCATCCCACCGGGCGGTGCCGGGCACACGGTGTTCTTCCTGAACCTGGGCATGACCAGCATGAACACGGGTCTGGACGTGCGGGTCGTCGACCAGATGGGCCTGGCCTACCCGCTCGCCGCGCACACCGAGCGTCTCGAGGACGGCCGGATCGGCCATGACAAGATCCTGTTCCCAGACTGGGTGGTCGCCGATTCGGGCATGGTCGACGTCCATCCGTGGATGCCGGGCTATCTCGACGAGGACTGGGTCGCGATGGCGAAGACCGCGCTGACCTGTCCCGAGACCCGGGAGATGATCGACTCTTCGAGCGCCGAACTCACGTGGGCACTGTTCAAGAGGAACCTGCGCAACGCGTTCGACTACGCCTCGTACCGGATCGAACGGGTGCCGAAGTACGAGATCCAGCGCTGTGATCTGCCGATGCCACCGCCGCGGGGGTGACGGCCGAACACCGAGATCAACTTGGCCCCCTTCGACTGTCTCGATAGGATCACGGCGCATCACGGATGGGTAACTTTCCGGCAGCGCGTGCTTGACCTACAGGTCAAGAGGTGCCCAAGAGCTGTTGAAACCAGGGTTTGTCAGAGATCACGCGGTCCTTTACAGTTTTGACCGCAGTGTGACTTGGGGCGGCCTTCCGCGGTCGTCATCGCCGGAATCCGGGGGACGCGAACGCGGACGCCGCAGACGAGAAAGAGAGCATTGTTCATGCGTTTTGTCCCGAGGTTGAGGCAGGGCCTTCGACGGCGACTGCTCGGCACCGCCGCCGCAGCTCTGGTCCTCCCCGTGGCTGCCGGCCTCGTCGGAACCACCGCCGCCGTCGCCGCGCCGGCGCAGGGAGCGCCGGTCTCGCACCGCGCGCCTGCAGGGGGCTTCGAAGAGGTCTTCGTCGAGTCCGACATGGGCCCGATCAAGGTTCAGATCCAGTGGGCCGCGCGCGGTGGCGACGCGGCGCTCTACATGCTCGACGGCCTTCGCGCTCGGGACGACGCGAACGCCTGGACGTTCGAGACGAACGCCCTGCAGCAGTTCGCGAACGACAACGTCAGCCTGATCATGCCGGTCGGCGGACAGTCGAGCTTCTACACCGACTGGTACGCGCCGTCCAACCTGAACGGCCAGGACATCACCTACAAGTGGGAGACGTTCCTGACGGAGCAGCTGCCCGACTACCTCGCCACCCGTGGCGTCTCGCGCAACAACAACGGCATCCTCGGCCTGTCGATGGGTGGCTCCGCCGCCCTGACCCTGGCCGCCTACCACCGCGACCAGTTCAAGTTCGCGTCGTCGCTGTCCGGCTACCTGAACCTGTCGGCTCCCGGCATGCGTGAGGCCATCCGCGTGGCGATGCTCGACGCCGGCCGCTTCAACGTCGACTCGATGTGGGGCCCGCCGTGGAGCCCGGCCTGGCTGCGCAACGACCCGTTCGTCTTCGCTCCGAAGCTCGAGGGTCTGTCGCTGTACATCTCGGCCGCCAGCGGTCTGCCCGGTGAGCACGACAACCCGCAGGGCTTCGTCGGCTACTACAACACCGCCAACGGCATGGCGCTCGAAGCACTGTCCCTCGCCCAGACCCGCGCGTTCCAGATCAAGCTGGCCACGCTCGGCATCCCGGCCACCTTCGACTTCCCGGCGCGCGGCACGCACGCATGGAAGTACTGGGAGGATCAGCTGTGGAAGGCACGCCCGCAGATCCTCGAGGCGCTGAACGCGTTCTGATCTCCGGTACGCACTGCTAGCAACGACGCCGCCCGCTCACCGATCCGGTGAGTNCAATTTTCTCACCTGTCACAGCGCGGCACCCGCGATTCCGGGTGCCGCCGGTGTAGAAACAACATCCGGGACTCCGGTATCCCGAGTCGGCACATCCAGCCGGGGCGCCCTGCCACTGCCGCCGTCGCGGTCCACCCGAAGCCGCACTTCGGCAGGAAATCCGGCAACGCAGAAAGTGAGCGATGCAGATGCGAACTGAGCTCGAGCACGGTGAGCGACGGACGGGGCCGAGCAGGAGAGCGGCCCGCGTTGCGGGTGCGCGGAGCAGAAGATCCCGTGCGCTCGCACTGATCGCCGCAGCCCTCGTCGCGCCCGTCGCCGCAGGTCTGACCACTGTCTCGGTGGCCACCGCCGATCCGCTCATCGCCCAGTCCGGCCCGACGAGCACTGCCGGTGCGACCGTCCGCTCCGTCGACTGGCTCACCGATCGCCGCGTCGCTCTGTGGATCGACTCGCCGTCGATGGGGACGCCGATCCAGGTGCAGCTGCTGCTCGCGCGCGACTGGAACAGCAAGCCCGACGCGAAGTTCCCGTCGGTGTTCATGCTCGACGGCATGCGCGCGCGCGACGACGAGAACGGGTGGACGCTCGAGACCGATGCGGAGGCCTTCTTCGCCGACAAGAACGTCAACGTCGTGCTGCCGGTGGGCGGCCAGTCGAGCTTCTACTCCGACTGGATCGATCAGAACAACGGACAGAACTACAAGTGGGAGACCTTCCTGACGAAGGAACTCCCTCCGCTCCTCGAACGCGACTGGCGTACCACCGACAAGCGTGGCGTCGTCGGCCTGTCGATGGGCGGTACCGCCGCGATGTTCCTGCCCGCCCGCAACCCGGGCTTCGCGCAGTTCGCGGCGTCGCTGTCCGGCATCCTCACCACGACCACCCTCGGCATGCCCGAGGCCATCCACTACGCGATGCAGGACGCCGGCGGTTTCGACTCCGAGGCGATGTGGGGTGCGCCCGGCTCCGAGGGCTGGGAGTCGCACGATCCGTACCTGCTCGCCGACAAGCTCAAGGGTGTGAGCCTGTACGTCTCGAGCGGCAGCGGCACCACCGGCCCCTACGACGATCCGTCGGGCATCCCCGGGGTCAGCACCAACTACGCCGGCATGGGCCTCGAGATCCTCTCGCGCCTCACCTCGCAGGCGTTCGCGACGAAGCTCAAGAAGCAGGGCATCCCCGCCCAGATCGTGTACCGGCCGTCGGGCACCCACACGTGGAAGTACTGGGAGTTCGAACTGCACCAGCTGTGGCCGCAGCTCGCCAACACCCTCGGGGTCGAGGTCGACAAGCCCGAGTGCAACCCCACCGGCGCCTTCGGTGACGTCGCGAACGCGAACGCCTGGCTCGGCGACTGCCTGACCGGTGAATACGACGTCGCCGGTGGCAAGGTGCAGGACTTCCGCTTCGGCCGCGTCTTCTCGTCCGAGGGCGCGACGGTCCCGGTCGCGGGTGCGATCGGCGGCGCCTACCAGGGTGTCGGCGGTCCGGCCGGGCAGCTCGCCTATCCGACCACCGAGGAACGCGTCGCTCCCGACGGACGCGGACGGTTCAACCACTTCCGGAACGGCGCGATCTACTGGACGCCCGAGCACGGCGCCCACGCGGTCCGCGGCAAGATCTTCGAGGAATGGAAGAACCAGGGCTGGGAGGGCGGCCCCCTCGGCTACCCGATCCTCGACGAGGCAGCGACCCCCGACGGCCGCGGCGCGGTCCAGGGCTTCGAGATCGGCGCCATGTACTGGAGCGAGGACACCGGCGCCCACGGCGTGCAGGGCATGATCCTCGACAAGTACTCCCAGCTCGGCTACGAGACGGGAGTCCTGGGCTACCCGACGGCCAGCGAGCAGCCCGCAGGGCGTGACGGTCGCTTCAACGAGTTCCAGCACGGCAGCATCTACTGGAGCCCGCTCACCGGTGCCTGGCCGGTCCGCGGCAAGATCCTCGAGGCGTGGCTCGCCGAGAAGGGTGCCGAAGGACGTCTGGGCCTGCCGATCAGCGACGAGTTCCCGGCCGTGGACGGCAAGGGTGTCCAGCAGAACTTCCAGAACGGCTTCATCACCCTCGACGGCGACGAGGTGAAGCTGCAGCCGTAACCGAACGACAGCAGGGTCGGCCCGTGCGGCCGGCGATCGCGAAGCGGGTCGGCCCGTGCGGCCGGCGATCGCGAAGCGGGTCGGCCCGTGCGACCGGCGATCGCGAAGCGGGTCGG
>NZ_JBKFBA010000001.1:0-70750 GCF_053345925.1 Rhodococcus sp. C26F | reverse complement strand
GACGCTCCTACCGGCCGCACGGGCCGCTCTGTAGCCTGGGGCGCATCTGACCAAGTTCGACCGACATCCCGGATGTGAGGACCCCACCACATGCCTGCACGGACCCGCTCGCGCTCGACCCGAGTCCTCGGCGCCCTCGCTGCGGCACTGACCGCCACGGCCGTTCTCTCCGCGTGCGGAAGCGACGACTCCACCGCGACGAACACGCCGACGACGTCTGCCGCCACGGAGACCTCGACGTCGACATCGACCTCCGCGGCCGAGACATCCCCCGGCGCCGCCGGGGCCGAGACCACGGGCGAGACCGAGACGAGCGAGGCGTCCCCGGCTCCGTCCTCGCCCGCTGCCGGAGACGACGATGCCGGAGAGGACACGGGAGCCGGCACGGGCGCGGCACCCGCTCCCACGCCCGGCGCACAGGCCTTCCTCGACGGTCTCCGCGCCGAGGGTGTCGAGCCCAGCGACGAGACCGGCGCGGTGAACATCGCCGACTACATCTGCAGCGCCCAGGCGCAGGGCGGGTCGCCGGAGGAGATCAAGGTGTTCGTGACCGCGCTCGTGGGTAGTGATGCTGCAGCCGGTGGTGTCGAGTTGTCGGAGGAGCAGGCCTCCTCGACGGCCGACACGTACATCGCCGTCGCCGGCGAGACGTACTGCAACTAGGGAACGCGGGGACAGCACGAATGGTCAGGACGAAGCAGCGTCGCGGACGCAGGATCGTGGTCGTGGGGGCGCTGCTCGTCCTGGCGATCGTGCTGGTGCTCTGGTACATGCTCGCGGGGCGGCTGGACATCCCGTCGCCGATTCCCGCCCCGCCCGGGCCGGAGGAGCCGCAGTCGCAGCCGGCCTCGTGCCCCGACGTGCAGGTCGTCGCGGTGCCGGGCACCTGGGAGTCCGCGGTGGGCGACGATCCGTACGCTCCGGCCGCGAACCCGTACTCGCTCATGCTCAACGTGACGAGGCCGCTGCAGGAGCGTTTCGACGCCCAGCGCGCCGATGTCTACACGGTGCCGTACGTCGCGCAGTTCTCGAACCCCATCGCGATCCCGCCGGACGGCCAGCAGTCCTACAACAACAGCCGCAGTGAGGGATTCGCGGCCACCACCGACATCCTCGCGCGACGCTCGGCCGAGTGCCCGCTGACCACCTACGTGCTCACCGGTTTCTCGCAGGGTGCCGTGATCGTGGGTGACGTCGCCGCGCAGATCGGTGCCGGCAACGGCCCGGTCCCCGCCGACCGGGTGCTCGGTGTCGCACTCGTTGCCGACGGTCGCCGCGACGGGGTCTCGGGCACCGACATCGGTGCGCCCGTCGCCGGAGTGGGCGCCGAACTGTCGCTCGACGGCCTGCGGCTGCCGGGGATCACGATGACCGGCGCGCGTCCCGGTGGCTTCGGGGAGCTCGACGACCGCACGATCCAGATCTGCGCGCCCACGGACAGCATCTGTGACGCACCGCCGAACGCGCTGAATCCCGCCAACTGGATGTCGGCCGCTCCGCGCCTGCTCGAGTACGTCAACAACCCGATCCACGCGATGTACAACACCTACGTCGTGGACGAGAACGGCACGACCGCGACGCAGTGGATCGCGAACTGGGCGGCGGAGAAGATCGATGCCGCACCGGAACCCGCAGAAGAATGAGGTGCGGCCGTCGCTGCACGCGGGGGCGGTTCGGGTCCGAGTGAACCCTCCCACATATTACTCGCCGGTAGTGTCCGATCTCACCACCCGGTACACTCGAAAGACGGGCTGCCTTTAGACTCATCCCTCGGCTGCGTGCCCGGCCGTCCGGGATCGTGGCGCACGACGACTGCCACAGGAGAAGAGGTTCATGGTGCCAGCGACGGCACGGCGAACGGCCGGCCCCCTCCGGGGGCGTAGCGACGGCCCGCGACCGGGAATGATCCTTGTCACGAGCTCTCGCGTCGGTCGGGCGTACGTACCGGGGCGCCGATCCTGGGCAGCAGAGGGCGGCGGGTTGCACCGTCGGTCGGTGCCGGCGTCGAAAAACCGTCGCACACAATCGGATCGTGTGCTCGTCTCCTTCGACGGGCGCGGAATGTGTGTGTGAAGACGACCATGTCGTATCTTTGTGTTTCCCGTGTGCGAGGGGAAGCGTTCCTCCCGGCGACCGCACTTTGCGAGGGTGCGCGTGATGCCGATCTGTAACATATTCGTGATCTGGGGTCGATGGACACGTTCGAGGAACGGACCGCCGGAAGCCGTGGGGGGCGGTATCGGTACGACGATCCGCCGGCGCGGAGGAAAAGTTAGTGGCGCAACCATGTCGAGTGGTTGTGGGATCGCTTCGACAGGGAGAAGGAATTGAGCGTCGGGTTCGAAGAGTTCATCGATGAGAACGGGCGGATCAGGCTGCCGGAAGGGCAGACCCTGCTCGATCACCTCGAGGGGAACTTCGCTTCAAACGGTGACGACCTCGCCTACCGGTACATCGACTACTCGCGGGAACGCGACGGCGAGGTGCACGAGCTGACCTGGGATCAGTTCGGCGTGCGCATCAAGGCCATCGCCGCGCGCCTGCAGCAGGTCACCGCTCCCGGCGACCGCGTCGCGATCCTCGCTCCGCAGGGCCTCGACTACGTCGTGTCCTTCTTCGCCGCGATCTACGCCGGCACCATCGCCGTGCCGCTGTTCGATCCCGACGAGCCCGGCCACACCGATCGCCTGCACGCCGTTCTCGGCGACTGCACCCCCAGCGCGATCCTCACCGCCACCTCCTCCGCGGCCGGCGTGCGGCAGTTCTTCCGCCCGCTCCCCGCTGCGCAGCGTCCCCGCGTGATCGCCGTCGACGCCATCCCCGACTCGGTCGCCGAGTCCTGGAACCGGCCGCCCATCGGCACCGACGACATCGCGTACCTGCAGTACACCTCCGGCTCGACCCGCGTTCCCGCCGGCGTCGAGATCACCCACCGCTCGGTGCTCACCAACGTCATCCAGATGGCCGACTCCATCGAGCTCAACGAGTCGTCGCGCGGCGTGACCTGGCTGCCGCTGTTCCACGACATGGGCCTGCTCACGGTGATCCTGCCCGCGGTCGGCGGCAAGTACATCACCATCATGAGCCCGCGTGCCTTCGTGGCCCGGCCGAGCCGCTGGATCCGCGAGCTCGCCGCCGTCTCCGACGGCGCCGGCACCTTCGCCGCCGCCCCGAACTTCGCGTTCGAGCACGCTGCGGCACGCGCGGTCCCCAAGCCGGGCGAAGAACTCGACCTGAGCAACGTCATCGGCCTGATCAACGGCAGCGAGCCGGTCACCACGTCGTCGATGCGCAAGTTCAACGAGGCATTCGGGCCCTACGGTCTGCCCCGCACGGCGATCAAGCCGTCCTACGGCATGGCCGAGGCCACCCTGTTCGTCTCCTCCACCCGTCACAGCGACGAGGCGAAGGTCATCTACGTCGACCGCACCGCACTCAACGCGGGCCGGGTCGTGCGCGTCGAGCCCGATGCCGAGAACGCCATCCCGCAGGTCTCCTGCGGTTACGTCGCGCGCAGCCAGTGGGCCGCGATCGTCGACGCCGAGACCGGCACCGAGATGCCCGACGAGCAGGTCGGCGAGATCTGGCTGCACGGCGAGAACATGGGCATCGGCTACTGGGGTCGCAAGGAAGAGACCGACAACACCTTCCACAACCGCATCACCAAGCGTCTGGCCGAGGGCAGCCACGCCGAGGGCACCCCGGACGACAGCAAGTGGCTGCGCACCGGCGACTACGGCGTCTACATCGACGGCGAGCTCTACATCACCGGTCGCGTCAAGGACCTCGTGATCGTCGACGGCCGCAACCACTACCCGCAGGACCTCGAGTTCTCGGCGCAGGAGGCCAGCTCCGCGCTCCGTCCCGGCTTCGTCGCGGCGTTCGCGGTGCCGGCCAACCAGCTGCCGCGCGAGGTGTTCGACAACGACGCCTCCGGCCTGCAGTTCGATGCCGACGATTCGTCGGAGCAGCTCGTGATCGTCGCCGAGCGCGCTCCCGGCGCCGGCAAGGCCGATCCGCAGCCGATCGCCGACGCGGTGCGTGCCGCGATCTCGTCCCGGCACGGTGTCACCGCCCGCGACGTGCTACTCGTGCCGGCCGGTTCGATCCCCCGTACGTCCAGCGGAAAGATCGCGCGTCGGGCGTGCAAGACCGCATATGTCGAGGGAACGCTGCGTGGTGGTTACCAGCAGCAGGCCTTCCCGGACAGCGTGTAAGAACGAATGTCCTCTTTCCCGGGTAGCGTGGTGGGTTGATGTCTGACACTGAAATGACGGTTGCGCAGCTGCGCGAATGGCTGCGCAACTGGATCGCCGACGCGACCGGGCAGCCGGTCTCCCAGATCTCGGACGATCGTCCGATGGAGGAGTTCGGGCTGTCCTCCCGGGACGCCGTCGCCATGGCGGGCGAGATCGAGGAACTCCTCGGTGTCACCCTCAACGCGACGATCGCCTACCAGCACCCGACGATCGCGTCGCTCGCGACGCGCATCATCGAAGGTGAGCCCGAGGCACCCGCCGAGGACGACTCCGCCCTGTACACGGTCGGTGCCGCGGCGGGTTCGAAGGACGTCGCCATCGTCGGTCTGTCCACCCGTTTGCCGGGCCACGTCGACACCCCCGAACAGATGTGGGAGCTGCTCGCGTCCGGACGCGACGGCATCTCCGATCTGCCCGAGGGCCGCTGGTCGGAGTTCGAGAACGACCCCGCCGTGTGGGAGTCGATCCGCAACGCCAACACCAGGGGCGGCTACCTCGACGACGTCAAGGGCTTCGACGCCGAGTTCTTCGCGATGTCGCCGCGCGAGGTCGAGATGGTCGACCCGCAGCAGCGCCTCGCGCTGGAGCTGACCTGGGAAGCACTCGAGCACGCGCATATCCCGCCGAGCGACCTCAAGGGCGGCTCGGTCGGTGTGTTCATCGGCAGCTCGGCGAGCGACTACATGCTCCTCGCGGTCGGCGATCCGTCCGCAGCGCATCCCTACGCGCTCACCGGCACCTCCACCGCGGTCATCGCCAACCGGGTGTCGTACTTCTACGACTTCCACGGCCCGTCCGTCACGCTCGACACGGCGTGCTCGTCGTCGCTGGTCGCCGTGCACCAGGCCGTGCGTGCGCTGCGCAACGGCGAAGCCGACGTCGCCCTCGCCGGTGGCGTCAACATGCTGCTCGCCCCGGCCGGCACCCTCGGCTTCGACGAACTCGGCGTCATGGCACCCGATGGCCGCATCAAGGCGTTCTCCGCCGACGCCGACGGCATGATCCGCGCCGAGGGTGGCGGTCTCGTGGTGCTCAAGCGTCTCGAGGACGCCGAGCGCGACGGCGACGACATCCTCGCGGTGATCGCCGGTTCGGCCGTCAACCAGGACGGCCGCTCCAACGGGCTGGCCGCTCCCAACCCCGAAGCGCAGGTCGACGTGCTGCGCCGCGCCTACCGCGACGCGCAGATCCTGCCGTCCGGTGTCGACTACATCGAGGCACACGGCACCGGCACGGTGCTCGGCGACCCGATCGAGGCCGACGCGCTCGGCCGCGTCGTCGGTCGTGGCCGCGAGGACGACAAGCCGGTCCTGCTCGGTTCGGCCAAGACCAACTTCGGTCACCTCGAGTCCGCCGCCGGTGCGGCCGGTCTCATCAAGGTCGTTCTCGCGATGCAGAACGATCAGCTGCCGCCGACGCTCAACTACACCGCGCCCAACCCGTACATCCCGTTCGACAGCGCACATCTGAAGGTCATCCCCGAGGGTGCGAAGTGGCCGCGCTACACCGGTCGCGCCGTCGCCGGTGTGTCCGGCTTCGGTTTCGGTGGCACGAACGCGCACGTCGTCGTGCGCGAGTACACCGGCCCCGAGGGGCTCGAAGCGTCCGAGGCCGAGGTCGAGGTCCTGCCGGAGGAGATCCCCGCCGTTGCGGAGACCACCGGGCAGGCCCGCGAGCTGCCCGTCCTGCTCGCCGTCTCCGCTGCGATGCCGTCGCGTCGCCGCCGTGCCGCCGCCGATCTCGCCGACTGGCTCGAGACCGAGAAGGGCAGCACGACGCCGCTCGCCGACGTCGCCCGCACGCTCGCTCGTCGCAATCACGGCCGGTCCCGCGCGATCGTCGTGGCGAGCAACCATGGGGAGGCGATCGCCGGTCTGCGTGCCGTCGCCGCCGGCAAGCCCGCGCAGGGCGTGTTCACCGCCGACGCTCCCGCCTCCAAGGGCGCGGTGTGGGTGTTGTCCGGCTTCGGTGCCCAGCACCGCAAGATGGCCAAGCAGCTGTACCTGGAGAACCCGGTCTTCGCGGCGGCCGTCGACGAGGTCGACGAGCTGATCTACGACGAGTCGGGCTACTCCATGAAGGAGAAGTTCCTCGACGACGCGCAGGACTACGACGTCGAGACGGCGCAGGTCGGCATCTTCACGATCCAGATCGGTCTCGCCGCGCTGCTGCGCCACCACGGTGCCGAGCCCGCCGCGGTCGTCGGCCACTCGATGGGTGAGGCCGCCGGCGCCTACATCTCGGGGGGACTCTCGCTCGAGGACGCCGTGCGCGTCATCTGCTCGCGTTCGCGTCTGATGGGTGAGGCCGAATCCGGCCTGACCGGCGACGACATCCGCCTCATGGCGCTCGTCGAGTACAGCGCCGCCGAGATCACCGACGTGCTGCCCGACTTCCCGCAGCTCGAGGTTTGTGTCTACGCGGCGCCGACGCACACCGTCATCGGTGGCCCGCAGGAGCAGGTCAACGCGATCGTCGCGCGTGCCGAGGCCGAGGAGAAGTTCGCCCGGGTCCTGCAGACCAAGGGTGCGAGCCACACCTCGCAGGTCGATCCGATCCTCGGCGAGCTCGCGGCCGAGCTCGCCGGCATCGAACCGCACCGCCTGAAGGTCGACCTGTACTCGTCGGTCGACCAGGAGACGCTCTACCGCGCAGGTCACGACGGTATCCACGACGTCGAGTACTGGACCAAGGGCATGCGCCACAGCGTGTACTTCACGCAGGCGATCCGGCAGGCGCTGTCCGACGGGCACACCACCTTCGTCGAGCTCAACGCCAACCCCGCGACGCTCATGTCGGTCGCGGCGACGGCCTTCGACGCCGGTGTGCAGGACGGCCAGTTCATCCAGACGCTCAAGCGCAAGGAGGACGAGTCCCTCGGCGTGCTGACCGCGCTCGCGCAGTTGTACGTGCACGGACAGTCGGTCGACCTGAAGACGCTGCTGCCGGAAGGCGACTACGTCGACCTGCCGCGCACCGCCTTCATCCGCAAGCCGTACTGGGTCGACGCCAACATCGGCACCTCGGGCAACGGCCGCGCGCCCGGTGCCCGCGTCGCACTCCCGGACGGTCGTTACGTGTGGGAGGTGCCGGCCTCCGCCGTCACCGACGCGGCCGAGCTGGTCGTTGCGGCGGCCTCGCAGGTGCTGTCGGATGTCACGCTCACCGCGTCCATCCCGCACGCCGACGTCCCCGCGACCGGCACCCTCACCACGACGCTCACCCGGCACCCGGGCGGTGCATCGCTGCAGGTGCACGCGAACGCCGGTGACGGTTTCACGCTCGTCCACGAGGGTGTCGTCACCTCCGGTGAGCCGCTGCCCGCGCCCGTCGCGGTGGCCGCGGAGCCGGCCGCGCAGGCCGAGGAGCTGCCCGAGGTCGTCGAGTCGTTCGGCGACAAGTGGGATCCCAACGGATCGCAGAGCCTCGACGACCGCCTGACGCTGATCGTCGCCGAGTCCATGGGTTATGCGCCCGAGGATCTGCCGGCCGAGATCCCGCTCATCGAGCTGGGCCTCGACTCGCTCATGGCGGTCCGCATCAAGAACCGCGTCGAGTACGAGTTCGACATCCCGCAACTGCAGCTGTCGGCGGTCAAGGACGCGAGCCTGCGCGACGTCGCGAAATACCTGCGGTACGCCGTCGAGAACCGCGAGGAGGTCGCGCAGCTCGCCGAGCAACAGGCCGCCGAGAAGGCAGCCGAGCGCGCCGCCGCTGCGAACGGCGAGGACCTCCCGCAGGTCGCGGAGCAGGTCGAGCTTCCCCGGCTCGAGGACACCACCGCGGTGGGTGAGGCCGAGCAGATCCTCGCCGACGCCGAAGCGCAGACCGCGGCCGAGACGGCCGAGTCCGAGCAGGAGTCGAGCGGTGTCGACGTGCCGCCGCGCGACGCCGCGGAACGGTTGACCTTCGCCTCGTGGGCCGTGGTCACGGGCAAGTCGGCCAAGGGCATTTTCAACCCGTTGCCGAAGCTCGACCGCGATGTCGCCGAGAAGCTCGCGGCACGGCTGACCGAGCGGGCCGAGGGTGAGATCACCGTCGACGACGTGCTCGCCGCCCCGACCGTCGAGCAGCTCGCCGAGACCGTCCGTCAGCATCTCGAATCCGCCGATCGCATCGACGGACTCGTGCGCACGCTGCGGCCCCGCGCCGAGGGATCGGACACCGTGCCGGTCTTCGTCTTCCACCCCGCGGGTGGTTCGACGGTCGCGTACGAGCCGCTGCTGCGCCGCCTGCCCGCGCACATCCCGGTGTTCGGTTTCGAGCGCACCGAGGGCCCGATCGACACCCGCGCACAGGCGTACCTGCCCCTCATCGAGGAGATCCAGGGCGACGGCCCGTACGTGCTGTGCGGCTGGTCGCTCGGCGGTGTCCTGGCCTACGCGGTGGCCCGTCTGCTCCGCGAGGAGGGCAAGGACGTGCGTCTCGTCGGTCTCATCGACACCGTCATGGCCGGTGAGAAGGTCGAGGACACGCCCGACGAGATCCGTAAGCGCTGGCAGCGTTACTCGGCGTTCGCGAAGAAGACCTACGGGATCGACGCGCCGCTGCCCTACGACCTGCTGGCCGAGGCCGGCAGCGACGAGGAGCAGATCGGCATCCTGATGGGCCTGCTCGAGCTGAGCGGGGCGCAGATCCCCGGCGGCATCATCGAGCACCAGCGCACGTCGTGGCTCGACAACCGCGCCATCCAGACCGCGGAGCTGCTGCCCTACGACGGCAAGGTCGTGCTGTACATGGCCGACAAGTATCACGACGACGCGATCGATCTCGAGCCGGCCTTCGGGACCCGGCAGCCCGACGGTGGGTGGGGCGAGGTCGTCGCGGATCTCGAGGTCGTGCACGTCGGCGGCGATCACCTGCAGATCGTCGACGAGCCGTACATCTCGAAGGTGGGGGAAGACCTGACCCGCAAGCTGGCCGACATCGAGGCCTCGAGGAGCTGAACGAAGAAGTGAGCACCACGGCACAGAAGCTGGCCGAGCTGCGCGAGAAGTTGGAGATCGCGAAGGAGCCTGCCGGCGAACTCGCGATCGCCAAGCGCGCGAAGAAGGGCATCCCCAGCGCTCGCGAGCGCATCGACATGCTGCTCGACAGGGGCAGCTTCGTCGAAATCGGCGCGCTGATGAAGATGCCGGGCCGCGACGATGCGATGTACGGCGACGCCGTCGTCGTCGGGCACGGCACGGTCGACGGCCGCCCGGTCGCGGTGTTCTCCCACGACCAGACCGTCTTCGGCGGCAGCGTCGGTGAGATGTTCGGCCGCAAGGTCGCCGCGGTCCTCGACTTCGCCCTCAAGATCGGTTGCCCCGTCGTCGGCATCAACGACTCCGGTGGTGCCCGCGTGCAGGACGCCGTCACCTCGCTCGCCTGGTACGGCGAGATCGGCAAGCGTCACGAGCCGCTGTCGGGTCTGTGCCCGCAGATCTCGGTGATCGTCGGCAACTGCGCCGGTGGTGCGGTCTACGCGCCGATCAACACCGACGTCGTGGTCGCCACCGAGGGTTCGCACATGTTCGTCACCGGCCCGGACGTCATCAAGGCGGTCACCGGTGAGAACGTGAGCCTCGAGGAGCTCGGCGGTGCCCGTCAGCAGGCCGAGTACGGCAACGTGCACCACGTCGCGCCGGATGAGAAGGCCGCTTTCGAGTGGGTGCGGCAGTACCTGAGCTACATGCCGTCCAACGCGCAGGAGAAGCCTCCGATCATCAATCCCGGTCTCGAACCGGAGATCACGCCCGACGATCTCGAACTCGACACGTTCATGCCCGACGCCGACAACTCCGGCTACGACATGCACGACATCCTGCTGAAGATCTTCGACGACGGCGAGTTCCTCGAGGTCCGCTCACAGACCGCGCCGAACATCATCACCGGCTACGCGCGCGTCGACGGTCATGCCGTCGGTGTCGTGGCGAACCAGCCGCTGTACCTGTCGGGTGCGCTCGACGCGGCCGCTGCCGACAAGGCCGCGCACTTCGTGCGCGTGTGCGACGCCTACGACATCCCGCTCGTGTTCGTCGTCGACACCCCCGGCTTCCTGCCCGGTGTCGAGCAGGAGAAGATCGGCGTCATCAAGCGTGGCGGCCGCTTCCTGTTCTCGTACGTCGAGGCATCCGTCCCGAAGGTGACCGTCGTGGTGCGTAAGGCCTACGGCGGCGGCTACGCCGTGATGGGTTCGAAGCAGCTCGGCGCCGACATCAACTTCGCGTGGCCCACCGCGCGTATCGCCGTGATGGGTGCCGAATCGGCTGTCGCGGTGATCGGCCGCCGGCAGATCGAGGCCGCGGGCGAGAACGCTCCCGCGGTGCGTCAGCAACTCATCAACTTCTACAACGAGCACGTGGCGACGCCGTACATCGCGGCCGAGCGCGGATACGTCGACGCGGTGATCGAGCCGTCGACGACCCGCCTCGAGATCCGTAAGGCGCTCACCCTCCTTCGCGACAAGGAAGTGTTCAAGAACCCGCGGAAGCATCACCTGCTGCCGCTGTAGAACAGCCGGAGAACCCGCGCCGACGGGGTCTGTGCACTAGGACGTGCGCAGGCCCCGTCTCGCGTATCCGACGATCTGCTCGACCTCTGCGTCGGCGTCGAAGGTGGACGCGTCCCGCCACAACAGGTGTTCCATCACCGCGAGCAGCAGGATCGAAGTGGTGAGCGAATCCCGTTGCGGGTCGTCCGATCCCAGATCGGCGATGGGGCCGGCGAGCACCTCCGCGACCGCCTTCTCCAGGTCCTCGCGCACCTTCGGTGCATGCGACCGGCCGCCGGCGGAGGACACGACGTTGCGGGTGGCGGCGGCGATCTCGGGATCCACGGCCTGGTTCAGGACGGCCGCGATGCCGGCGCGCAGGGCGGCCTCGGGGTCGGCGGCCTTGTCGATCTTGTGACGCAGATACCGGACGAGTCGGTGTCCGCCCTCTTCGACGACGGCGTCGACGAAATCGCCCTTGCTCTTGAAATAGCGGTAGAAGGCGTCGTTGGAGAGTCCCGCGGCGGCCACGATGTCGGCGACACGCGCGGGTTCGCCCCGGGTGAGCAGTTCGCGTCCGCACCGGATCAGGGTGTCGACGTCGCGGCTCGCGGCCTCCTGTCGGGGCGTCAGGCTTCGCTTCACGGCCTCGGAGGCGCGGGGCGACAGGGTCGACCCAGCTGAATTCTCGGTGGTCACCCGCTCATTCTAGATAACCGAAACCAGATTCTGGGATGCCCCGACCCTGTCGCGGCCGGAAGATCCGGGAACCGTCCAGCTGCCGACACCGGGCAGGTGCGTGAAGCCGGGGGCGGTCACCACGGCGACGATCCGACCGGCGCCCGTCACTCGTAGACGCGCATCGGCGCGGGCTTCCACAGACCCGACCGCGTCACCTCGGTGGTGGTCAGTTCGGCCGGCTGCGCATTCGGGTAGAAGCGCACGTACCGCTCCACCGAACCCCAGTCGCGCCCCCAGTCGTTCTCGAGGTAGGTGGGCACCTGCTCGGGTCGCGCCAGGACCTCCGCGAAGCCGAGCGGGCCACCGTTGTCGGCCGACTGCCAGGTGTCGGTCGACGACACCGCGAGCGGACGGTCGGGGAGGACCCGGTAGTTCGGCATCTCGGCGACACCGGCCCAGTGATCGAACGGCCGCTGGCACGGGAACTGCAGGCCCACGGCCCAGTCCAGCAGGAGCGGCTGCTCGGAACCGAGCTGGGCGTCGAGCCGCTCGAGGGTCGGGACGCGCGGCGGCGTGAACGCCAGCCACTGGTCGCCGGTGAGGTTGGGATCGTTGGCGACGATGCGGACGGCGTCGACGTCGTCGGGCAGGTCGGCGAGCGGCACACGCAGGTTCCGCCACGACGGCGCGGGGCCGATGTCGCGCGGCAGGTAGGTGCCCTTCGCCTCGACGCTGCCGTCGGCCTGGCGGGTGCCGTACTCGACGAGCAGCGACTGGCCGTAGGTCAGTGCACCGGTGTCGTCGTACGACCAGATGCGACCGGCCGCGGAGATGATCACCAGCGGCGTCTCGTCGGTGATCTCGGGCAGGGCGTACCAGCTGGAGGTGAGCGCGGCGGGTTCCTGCACACCCTCCTGGTAGCTGCCGAGCACCGGGGTGACGGACGGGTCGAGCCCGAAGGGCAGACGCACGGTGCTGCCGTTGACGGTCTGCTCACCGGAACCACCCGTGGTGCCGCCGCCCGCGCCGGTCTCGAAGGTCGGGCCGACGCTCTGGTTGTCGGTGTTGCCCTGGCCCGGCTTGACCTCGACGTAGTCGGCGGTCAGGTCGGACGGCACGCCGTCGGGAGTGAAGCCGCGCGGCGCCGCACCGGCGAGCGGGTCGTCGTTCGCCGGCGGGTTGGCGGGGTCGATGATCGCTTCGAGGCGTCCCTCGTTGGGGTCGGCCTCGACGAGCACGTCGTTCGCGAGACCGCAGGTCTGCCCGGCGACCGCCCCGATGTTGGAGCGGACGAGCGAGTACGCCGGGTACTGCGACACCGCTCCCTTGAGCAGCGACAGCACCTCGAACAGCACCATCACCGCGGCGACGACCGTGAGCGGCGCAGCCGCGAGGGCGCGGATCCGCCGGCCCTTCTTCGTCTCGGGCGACTCCGGCGGCGGTGCGTAGCCCTCGCGGAGGTACTGCCACGCGACGAGCACCAGGGCGAGACCGAACAGGACCAGGAACAGCGAGCTGGACTGGTAGCCGCTCAGCGAGACGGTCTTGTCGAACCACGGCACGCCGTAGCTCGAGACGTACCACCAGCCGTTGATGCCGGCGAACGACACCGCCAGGACGAACAGCAGTCCGGCGAGGAAGATCGTGCGGTTGCGCCGCGACCGCAATGCGCTTGCGGAGACCACGACGGCCGTGACCGTCGCGAGCGATCCGGCGATGCCCGCGTACGCCCCGAAGTGGTGGGTCCACTTCGTGGGGTTGAACATCATGAAGAAGATCGTGCCGAAGACGATGCCGAGCAGACGCCAGGTCGGGCTCACGGCGACGCCGGGGATCCGGCGGCGGCGCAGCAGCACGAACAGCGTCGTGAACAGGCACAGCAGCATCGTGAGGAACGCGAAGCGGCGCGGCAGCGACCCGTCGACGGTCTGCACCATCAGGTAGTAGTAGCGGAGGAAGTCGTTCCACCACTCCTCGTTGGGGCCGATGATGGTGCGCACGCGGGTCGCCTCGAGGACCGCGGCGAGAGTCTGGTCGGAGAACACCACGACGAGCACGAGCAACCCGGCGGCGCCGATCGGTGCGAGCAGCGGCAGGGTGCCGACCTCGCGGTGGCGGCGCACGATGATCCGCGTCATCGGCCGGATGCCGGCGATGAGCGCAGCCACACACATCAGGCCGGTCGGTGCCGCGGCGAGCGTGAACGCGCCGATGATCACCGCGGTCGCGGCGGGCAGCAGACGACCGGTCGCGATGGCACGCTCGATCGAGCACCAGGTCAGCAGCGCACCGAGGGCGACGATCGGCTCGGGCCGCAGACCGTTGTTGTAGGGGAGCCAGAAGGCGAGGAAGACCAGTCCGCCGGTCCACAGTGCGATGTGGTTGTGTCGCACGGCCCGGCCGAGGCGCGGCACCACCTCACGGCTGATGACCATCCAGCACAGGATTCCGGCGATCAGTGCCGGGATGCGCATCCACGGGCTGGCCGTGGAGATCTTCGCGAACGCCGCCAGCACGTCGTAGTACCAGCCGAAGGGTGCTTCGGGGACACCGAACCAGCGGAAGTAGTTGGCCATGTAGCCGGAGTTCTCCGACACCCGCGCCATGGTCAGCAGGTAGCCGTCATCCGAGGTGTTCGCACCGAAGAAATGCCAGCCGACGAGCGTGAGGACCACGACGACGTCGACGCCGGTGAACTTCCACCAGCGGGCCGGCAGGAACCGGCGGTGACCACGACCGTCCGTGCCGTCGAGCTTGGCCAGCGCGCCGAGCGCGAGTGCCGTCGACAGCACCGCCAGGATCATCGCGAGGGACTTGACCAGCGTCGGCGACGACGTGAACCGGGAATCTACATCGACGGTGACGTCGAGGCCGGGAACTGCGGTCGGCAGGTCGCTGAACACGCCCACGACGAGCGGCCTCAGGTCGCCGGTGAGCTCACCGGACCGCGGGTTGCCGTTCTCGTCCGAGAGGCCGACGAACTCGGCGGTGGTGCGTTCGGAGTCGGAGAAGATCTGCAGTTCGCTGCACGCACCCGACTCGACGTCGGCGCGCGGCGCGGTCGCGACCACCACGTTGCGGTCGAGCACGTCGACGTTCTCGGCGCCGACCCGCACGAACATCGCGTTGAGCGCGGCGTCCTGCCCGTTGGTGGGGGCGGTCGCGAGCAGCATCCCGCCGTCGCCGGGCATCTCCGCGACGGCGCTGCACGGCACGGTGGCGCGGAACTGGAGGGGGACCTGCGACATCAGCGGCAGTTCGACGTCGGTCGCCGCCGCGTCCTGCGGCCACGACATCGTCGCCTCGGTCACGCGGACCGGGAGGAACGGTGTGGCCAGCGCCAAGATCATGCCGAGCAACCCGGCGACGACGGCGACGAGTCGCGCGGTCCGGTACCGAGTGCGAAGGTCCTCGCCCATCGACCGTGGGGCGGTCGGAGCGGGCGCGGGTGAGGTCGTCACGTCGTCGGGCACGGGAGTCGATGGTATCCGGCGACGTGGTGTGACGGCACTCGCCCTTACTCCAGCAGGACGGGGACCCCGTCACGGATGCGGCCCGGCGACCACAGGCCGGAGCGGGTCGTCACGTCGGTGGTGACCTCCGCGGGGGAGGCATCCGGGTCGATCGGACGGTACTGCTCGAGCGATCCCCAGTCGCGATCCCAGTCGTGGTTCAGATAGGTGGGGACGGCCTCGGCGTTCAGCAGAAGCGGGATCCAGCCGAGCGGTCCGCCGCCGATGTCGTCCTGCCAGCCGTTCGTCGCGTCGGCCCCGACACGGTCCGGGAGGATGCGGTACTCGGGGACCTCGGCGACACCGTTGCGGTGCCCGAAGGGTCGCTGGCACGGGAAGGCGAGACCCACCGACCAGTCGATGAGGACCGGGGCGTCGGATCCGACGACCTCCTGCAGGGTTTGCATGCGCGGCATCCGCGGCGGCGTGACCGCGACCCACTGGTCGGGGGAGAGGTCACCGTCGTCGACGACGATCCGCACGGCGTCGGCGTCGGCCGGGATCGCGTCGCTCGGCACGCGCAGGTTGCGCCAGGACGGCGACGGGCCGATGTCGATCGGGGCGAGCGTGGCCAGCGGCGTCACGTCGTCCCCGGACGACGAACCGAACTCCAGCAGCACGTCCTGACCGGGGGTGATGACACCGTCCGGGTCGACGTAGCGGACGCGTCCCGCCGCGGTCACGACCAGCAGCGGTGTCTCGTCGGTGCGCTCCGGCAGCGCGTACCAGCCGGATTCGAGCTCGGCCGACTGCTGCACGCCGGAGCGGTAGCTGCCGAGGACGGGCGTGGTCTGCGGGTCGAGGCCGAAGGGCAGCTTCACGGTGCTGCCGTTGATGCCCTCGTCGCTGGTGCGACCGCCCTCGGTGCCGGCGCTGGTGGATGTGGTGGTGCCGCCCTCCTCGCTGTCGATGGTGTTGGCGCCACCGGTCGTGGTGGTCTCCGCGTCGGCGGTGAGGTCGAGGGCCACGCCGTTCGGGGTGAAACCGACGGCCGTGCCCGCACCCAGGGCCTCGCCCGCATCACCGTCGAGAGGCTGCAGCATCGTCGCGTTCGGGTCGGACTCGACGAGCACCTCGTTGGCGAGTCCGCAGGAGTTGCCCGTGAGGGCCGCCGCGTTCGACTTGGCGATCGAATAGGCCGGGTACTGCGAGACCGCGCCCTTGAGCAGCGACAGCACCTCGAACAGCACCACCGCCGCCGCGACCAGCGTGAGCGGGGCCGACGCCAGGGCCCGCACCCTGCCGTTGCGGTCGGGCCGCGGCGTGGTGAACGGCTCGCGCAGGTGGAACCACGCGGCGAGGAGCAGGGCGAGCACCGTGAGGCCGAGCAGCGCCGTGGAGAAGGCGTAACCGGAAATCGACGGCGGCTTGTCCCACCACGGGATGCCGTAGCTCGAGACGTACCACCAGCCGTTCGAACCCGTGAAGGCCATCGCCAGGACGAACAGCACCCCGGCGGTGAACAGCGCCCGGTTGCGGGCCGATCGGATGCCGACCGAGCCCACTCCGATCGCGGCGAGCGCAGCCACCGACGCGGCCAGACCCGCGTACACACCGAAGTGGTGCGTCCACTTCGTCGGCGTGAGCATCATGAGCAGCAACGACGCGAAGACGATGCCGAGGATGCGGCGCGACGGTCCGATCGCGGTGCCCGGGATGCGGCCCTTGCGCAGGATCAGCATGACGCACACGACCAGGCACAACAGCATCACGAACACGCCGAACCGGCGGGCCAGCGAACCGTCGGGGGAGACGGTGAGCAGTGCGTCCCACCGCAGTCGCTCGTCGAACCACGGCACGTTCGGGCCCACGGCCGAACGCACGCGTGTCGCTTCGAGGACCGAGGCGAGTGTCTGGTCGGCGAAGACGGCGATGAGCACGACGGTGCCCGACGCCAGGATCGGCGCGAGGGGTGCGACGACACCGACGAGATGCCGGCGCGCGATAAGAACCTTCACCAGCGGGCGCATCCCTGCGACGAGCGCGGCCACCGCGATCAGGCCGGTCGGGCCGGCGGCGAGCGAGAAGGCCGCGATGAGGACCGCGATCGCGGCCGGCAACATGCGGCCGGTCGCGATGGCGCGTTCGATCGAACACCAGGTCAGCAGTGCACCGACCGCGATGATCGGCTCGGGGCGCAGACCGTTGTTGTAGGGGAGCCAGAAGGCGAGGAAGACCAGCCCGGCCGTCCACAGCGACACCCGGCTGTGCCGGACGGCGACGCCGAGCCGGGGGATGACCTCGCGGCTGATGACCATCCAGCACAGGATCGCCGCGATGAGCGTGGGCAGGCGCATCCACACGCTCGACGTCGAGACCTGTGCGAACACGACGAGCACGTCGTAGAACCAGCCGAACGGCGCCTCGGGCACACCGAACCAGCGGAAGTAGTTGGCCATGTATCCGGCGTCGCCGGACACCCGCGCCATGTTGAGGATGTAGCCGTCGTCCGAGGTGTTCGCGCCGAGGATGTGCCAGAGCAGCAGGGTGCCCACGACCACCGCGTCCACCAAGGTGAACCGCCACCAGCGGGCCGGCAGGAACCGGCGCGCGCGGCGCCCGTCGATTCCGTCCAGGCGATGCAGGGCGACGAGAGAGACCAGCGTCGCGAGCGCGCACACGATCATCGCGAGGAGCTTGAGCACGGTGGGGGTCGAGGTGAATCGCGAATCGAGCTCGGCGCGCACCGACAACCGTTCCGTGGAGTCGTCACCGTCGGGTTCGAACGCGCCCGCGGGGCCGGTGAGATCGCTGAAGACACCGACCATCTGCGGCCGCTCGTCGCCCTCGAGCTCGATAGCGACCGGCGGGTCCGCGCCCACGATCTCGGCAGCGGTGCGTTCGGAGTTCGATGCGACCGTCACCGCCGTGCAGGGTTCGTCGAGCGGCGCCGAGACGAGCACCGAGTTGCGCAGGACGGCCTCGACGGTGCCGGGGGCGCCGTCCTCACCGGGTACCGCGCGGATCACCAGGCCCTCCGCCGTGGCGTCCGGGGAGCCGGACGGGATGGTCGAGACGAGGGTGCCGCCGTCGGAACCGAGCTGCGCTGCTGCCGCGCACGGCACGCTGACCCGCAGCGTGAGCGGGGCGTAGGTGACGAGCGGCGCCTCGACACTGTCGATGCTGCCGTTCTGCGGCCACTCCAGTTCGCCGGTTTCCTGCCGGACCGGCAGGAACGGAAGAGTCAGAGCCAGCACGAACCCGAGCAGTCCCGACACGATCGCGACGATCCGAGCTGTGCGGACGCGCGATGTCGGGTCGGACGAATCGGTTTTCCCGGGCGAAGCGGTATCGGCTGGCACAAGCGTCGATGCTAGGCGAGTCCCGTCACGGTCCCGGCTCGCGCCGCTCCGCTTGCACTACTCGTGGGTACTCCGCGGTTCTGTCCGACCACGTCCGGAGCGATGCCTCCCGCCACTAGCATCGCTGTCTATGAAGACGTCCACCCCGATCGGGCGCGCTCTGCGCGCGGCGGGCATCGGGGAAGTCTGCGACGACTCGACCACGCGCGCGCTGTACTCGTCCGACGCTTCTCTCTATCGCGTCCCGCCACAGGCCGTGGTGCGCGCCCGATCGATCGACGACGTCGCCACGACCCTCGACGTGTGCCGCCGAGAAGGTGTCCCCCTCACCTCCCGCGGCACCGGCACGTCGCTCGCGGGCAATGCCGTCGGACCCGGCGTGGTCATCGACTTCTCGCGTCACCTGAACCGGGTGCTCTCCGTCGACCCAGAGACCCGGACCGCGCGGGTGCAACCGGGTGTCGTGCAGGCCGAACTGCAGCGCGCCGCGGCACCGCACGGTCTGCGCTTCGGCCCCGATCCGTCCACCCACAACCGGTGCACGATCGGCGGGATGATCGGCAACAACGCGTGCGGGGCGCGGGCGCTCGGCTACGGCCGCACGTCCGACAACGTCGTCGCCCTCGAGGTGCTCACCGGCACCGGTCACCCGCTGACGCTGCCCGGTGAGGACCCGACGCTCGGGCCGCTGCGCGAGATCGTCGCGCGCGATCTCGCGACCATCCGCACCGAATTCGGTCGTTTCGGCCGGCAGGTGTCGGGTTACGCACTCGAGCATCTGTTGCCGGAGAACGGATTCGACGTCCGGAAGCTGTTCGTCGGCAGCGAGGGCACCCTCGGGATCACGACCGAGGCGACGGTGGAGCTGGTCGCCGATCCCGCCGTCCGCACGATGGTCGTGCTCGGCTATCCCGACATCGTCGCCGCCGGTAACGCGGCGCACGGACTACTCGGGTTCCGGCCCACGGCGTGCGAGGGACTCGACTCACGGATCGTCGACATCGTCCGGCACCGGCGCGGACCGCAGGCGGTACCGCCCCTGCCGTCGGGTGCCGCGTGGCTGTTCGTCGAACTGGCCGGTGACGACGCCGACGAGGTGCGCGACCGGGCGTGCGCACTCGCGCAGGCCGCCGCCGCGACCGACGTCCTGCACGTCGAGGATCAGGCGCGGGCCGCCGCGCTGTGGCGTATCCGGGAGGAGGGGGCCGGCCTGTCGGCGAGAAGTCCGAAGGGACTGCCCGCGCACGCGGGATGGGAGGACGCCGCCGTCCCTGCCCACCGGGTCGGCGACTATCTCCGCGACTTCGAGGAACTGCTCGCCGGATACGACGTCACCGGCTATCCCTACGGGCACTTCGCCGACGGATGCATCCACATCCGCCTCGACATCCCGCTCGAGGTTCCCGGTCTTTTCCGTGAATTCCTCTTCGAGGCAGGCAAACTCGTCGCCGAGTACGGCGGGTCGATGTCGGGGGAGCACGGCGACGGCAGGGCCCGGAGCGAACTGCTGCCCCTGATGTACTCGCCCGACGCGCTCGCGCTGTTCGGCGCCGTGAAGTCGGTCTTCGATCCGGAGAACATCCTCAACCCCGGAGTGCTCGTCGACCCGCGTCCCGTCGACGTCGACCTCCGTGTCCCGGCCGCGCGGAAGGTCCGGGAGGGGCTGGCCTTCCGCTACCTCGACGACGGTGGCGACTTCACGCAGGCCGTCCACCGGTGCACGGGGATCGGCAAGTGCCGCGCCGACAACACCGGCACCGGCGGGGTGATGTGCCCGTCCTTCCTCGCGACCCGCGAGGAGAAGGACTCCACCCGCGGACGAGCACGGACGCTGCAGGAGATGCTCAACGGGCACCTCGTCGACGAGTCGTGGCAGTCGCCGGAGGTGCACGAAGCGCTCGAGCTGTGCCTGTCGTGCAAGGGATGTCTGTCGGACTGCCCGACCGGGGTCGACATGGCGACCCTCAAATCCGAAGTGCTGCACCAGACCTACCGGGGACGGCGACGGCCCGCCAGTCACTACGGTCTCGGCAGGCTACCGCAGTGGGCGGCGATCGCCTCCCGCGCGCCGCGTGCGGTCAACGCTCTGACCCGGATCCCGGGCGTCGCCCCGCTCGGCTTGACCGTCGCCGGTCTCGATCGACGCCGTCATGTTCCGGCGTTCGCTCCCCGCACCTTCCGGAAGTGGTTCGCCGACACCCTCCCGCAACGATCCCGCACGGGTGATCCGGTGCTGCTGTTCGTCGACACCTTCACCGAGTACTTCACCCCGGAGGTCGGGGCCGCTGCCGTGCGTGTCCTCGAGACGGCCGGATACAGCGTGCACATCACCGACGAACCCCGCTGCTGCGGACTGACGTGGATCACCACCGGCCAGCTCGACCAGGCCCGGAAGATCGTGGGCCGCACTGTCGCCGAACTCTTCCGCAGCGGCATGCCGATCGTCGGGCTCGAACCGTCGTGCACCGCCGTCCTGCGCTCCGACGCGGTCGAACTGCTCGGGTCCGCACCCGCGCGTCTCGTGGCCGACAGCACCACGACCCTCGCCGAACTCCTCGCCGACTGGGAACCGCCGTCGCTGGACGGAACACGGATCGTCGCGCAACCCCACTGCCACCACCACGCCGTCATGGGCTGGGGTGCCGATGCCGCCCTGCTGCGGCGCGCGGATGCCGACGTGCAGCGACTCGCCGGCTGCTGCGGCCTGGCCGGGAACTTCGGGGTCGAACGCGGGCACTACGACGCGTCGGTGGCGGTCGCGCGGACCCAACTGCTGCCGGCCGTCGAGGCGGCATCCGACGACGCGGTGATCCTCGCCGACGGGTACTCGTGCCGTACCCAACTCGGCGATCTCACGACGCGGCGCGGCACGCACCTGGCGGAGTTGCTGGCCTCACGACTGCCGTAGGTACGGCGGGCTCACCCTCTGCGGCGTCGCCCTCTGGTGCGTTCGCTTCGGGTGGGGCGCGGACCGAGTTCGTAGGGGATCTTCAGGATGTGGCGGGTTTTGGCGTCGATGTCGCAGTTGCCGGAGGCGACGGAGTGGAGAATTCCGTTGTAGACCAGGTCCCACAGGTCAGGGTTGCGTTGGAGATGGATGAACTTGAAAGAGTGGATCTCGTTGCCGTGGGCATCTTTCAGCCGAAGGACGCGGTTGTAACCGTCGGCGGAGAAACGGATGCGGGTGAGGCGGTAGGTGTCCACCCAGCTGCTACGCCATTGCACCCAACTGGCACCGGCTGCGGTCCAGTGGTTTCCGATGGCGCGGAACATCATCCACCCACCCGCAACAACAATGATCCAAGCACCCCACCAGTGAATCCAGCGAAAATCTCCGCTCGAGATCGTGAAGAACACGACCGTAATGCTCATCATGAGCAGCGCGTTGAAGTATCGGTGGTTTGCGGGAGGCTGGAGCCATTCGAGGGTGGGGCCGAGATGGTGCGGTATTTCCGGGGGGGTCCGTGGGAGCCGGTGGGCCGGTGTGCGCTCGGTTCCATTGTAGATACGCGGTGCACGGGGAGGGCGCGGGTCGCCTGTGATCGGATCAGGCATCTGAGGAAGGTCGGTTGCGTTCATTTGTGCCTCAGAACAGGTTTCCTACCCAGCGTGCTGCGGAGCCGGCGGCGCCGGAGATATCGTCCCAGTGTTCGATTACTTCGCCCACACCAAACGCGACACCGACCCCGGCGCCGACGGCGAGCAAGGTGGCCGGCCCTCCCGCAGCACTGGCGAGTATCAGTTCGGTCGCTACGGTTCCGGCAACAAACCCACCTACATCTTTTGCGACGGCCTTTACGGCGTCTCCAGTGGTTTCGGCGCTCATGACATCGACGTAGGTCTGGGCACCCGTAAGAAACCCTCCTACGACAGGTACTTTCGATCCGAACTTTGCTAGCGCGGACCCCTCCGGGAGATAGTCATCAACGTAGCTGCCGAAGAACTCGATGAACCTATTGTTGCCGAGTCCTGCAAGCAATCGAGAGTTCTCCGCAGCGAACCGCGCTGCATCGTCCGCGCCACCTTGGAAAGCTCGAACAGCCCTGGCCGCCGTCGCTTCCGGGTACGGATCACCAAGTCGCGCCGCTTCGGCAGCAAGCTCACGCAGCCGGGCGAGGGTCGCACCTCGCGTAGCGGCTTCGTTGCCCCATTTCGACAGCTCGGCGACTGTCGTCGCTATGTATCCGCCCAAGGTATGCGCCAAGAGCCATTCCCATTGGGCTTCTGCGTCCTTCAGAATCGTCGTCGGCCCGCGCAGGGCCTCCGCGAGCGCGCTGTGCGCTGAGATTTCGACCGCGCGACCGTCGGCAACAAGCGCCGCAGCCGTCTCGTAAGCCGCGATCTGCTTCGCCCGAAGTATCTGGGGCGCAAGATCGTACGAGTTCGGATCGACGTCGAGTGGCTCACCGATCCCGCCGCCGAACTCCACGGGAAGGTCGGCTTCCGCTGCTGTCGCCTCGGCCTGCGACATGCGTGACCGGACGGTGACGAGTCCGTCGGCGAATGCGCGCAGGGCAGCGGCAATCACGTCGATCTGGTCTGCAGCCTCGGTCGTCCCTGTGATGACGCGGTCGAGCGTCGTGCGGAACGCATCTCCCGCAGGGCTTCTGAATTCGTATTCGGATTCGGTGCGTCCGTCGCGTGCCGACTTCAGCCGGTCGTTCACACCTGTGGCGAGGGCAGCGAGCGAATCCGCACATGCGTAGCAGGAGGTGGGGTCGCCGAATACTCGGGTGTCGAGACTCATCCCTCACCTGCCTTCGCGATCTCCTGAGCAGTGTGCGACTCGGCGTCCTGGTAGGCGCGCAGACTGTCCTGGGTGGTGTCGGCTGCACTGGCCAGCGACCGGACCGCTGCGTCCAGCGCGGAAGCAATCGACCCGAGAGCTTCGACGAGCAGCGGAGTGGCGGCGCCCGCGTCGGGTATCGGCGCAGGATCGGATCCGAGCTCGTCGATTCCTATTGCTCCGGTCGCCAGGAGCTTCGCGACCGTGTTGAGGTCGCCGATGTCGATGGTCACCGGGTCGCTCTCCTGCCGAGCGGGTCCTCGAATGGACGGTCTTCGTCCTCGACCGGGGGCGGTGGTGGTTGTCGGCCGTCGAGCAGGACCACGTCGTACCGGGTGGTCCGATGGATCTCCTGCAGCCCTCTGCTGTCGACGCCCATCCACGGTTGCTGCGGTCCACAACAGCGGACCAGTTCCTCCAGTGAGGTGTAGGCGGGCAACGCCAACCGGTCGTCGGACAGAGTGCGCATCTCGAGCCGAACCTGCCCGGAACTGTCGCGGCGTCGGATCGGCACATACAGAACGTCGCTCATCGAATCCCCCGATTCCGTCGTACCCCCCGTACGACTCGCCGAGACCCTACCGCAGCGGCGATGAGTTTCCGGCTCCTGCCCGGTCGGTATCTGCGACAGCACCGCTGCCCACCTACCAGGAGGTCGTCATGAACACCTTCACCCCGTCCACCACCGGCACCCGCAACGACACCGCCGCGGCACCCTCACGCACCGCTCGCATCGCAGGCCTGATCGTCAGCGGCCTCGTCGTCCTGTTCCTGCTGTGGGACTCGATCATCCACATCGCCAACGTCTCGCAGGTACAGGAAGCCATGGCCGATCTCGGATTCGATCCGAGCCTCAACCGCGTGTTCGGCGTGGTCCTGCTGATCTGCCTGATCGCCTACGTCCTGCCGCCCACCGCGATCCTCGGTGCCGTTCTGCTCACCGGTTACCTCGGTGGTGCCGTCGCGACGAATCTGCTCACCGAGCAGCCGATCGTCGGCACGACCCTCTTCCCGATCTACACCGGCATCTTCGTCTGGGGTGGATTGTGGTTGCGGGACATCGGGGTTCGCCGCATCATGCCGATTCGCCTGTCGCGGTGACGACAACGAACGGTCCCACCTCGGTCACGGCGAATCGGGGATCGTCGAACAGTTCCTTGGGGAAGGTCACCGTGTACCGCCGCACATTGGGATCGTTCGGGTAGACGTCCTCGGCCAGACGCAGCGTGTAGCCCTCGGCGCCCTGTCGGAAGACGACGGCGTCGGGGGCTCGCCACGGCAGCTCCTCCCACGCGGCGAGCAGTTCGTCGGGGGAGGAGAGTTCCGACCACTCCTCGATCGCCGCGGCACGCGCGGAGAACTCCGCCAGCGGGTTGGCGTAGTGCGAGGTCAGGGCCTGGAAACCGAAGTACGGGTAGTAGGCGAGGAAGGACGTGTCGGCCGTGAGAACCACGTGGTCGTCACGCTCGCCTCCCAACTGGGACAGCAGGACGTCGTCCACCTCGGCGTAATAGGACGCGGCACCGGCGGGTCGCTGGTCGGCGCGTTCACCGGCCCCGTCGGTGTCGGTGTAGGCGACGGTGATCTCGCTCCCGAGCACCTGGGGGATGTTCTGGGTGAACGCCAGCGCACCGAGAGCACCCACCGCCACGAGAACCCTGCGCACGCGCGGATTCTCGCTGGTCGCCAGGCTGATCCAACGCGAGAAGTCGACGAAGGCGAATGCGCCTGCCGCAGCGAGCAGTACGAGCAGGATCACCTCGAGACGGAACGCGAGCAGGGTGTTGCCCACGGCGGTCAACGCCATCGAGGCGAGGTACCACAGGTAGACCGCGATCACCCCGAGCCCGAGCGCCTGCGCCCGATGCGACGACGACGCGCGGCCCACGAGCCACACGGTGCCCAGCAACGACAACAGTCCGATCAGAGACACGTGGAACATCGGTAACGGCAGTCGCGCACCGGCATCGGGGAGATAGTGCGTCGCGGTACCGGACTCGGACGGGGGATTACCGCCCAGCACGTCGAACACGAACGGCGCCCACACGATCAACGCGACGAGCATCGCGATCACCGCGATCACCACGAGACGCACGAGCACCGGAAGAACCGCACGCCACGACCCGGTGGCGCGACGCGCGAGGTACGCCGCGACGACGGCCATCACCGTCACCGCGAACGCCGCGATACCGAGATAGAGGGTGTAGAAGGTCGCGGCGAGACCGAGGAACAGGCCCGTCCCCACGACGGCGCCCCAGCCCTGCCGTCCCCGACCACCGCGTGTAGCGGGCAGGAAACCGCCCCAGGCCAGCACCAACGCCGGCGCGACCAGCACGGCGATCACCGCTCCGTAGGGTTCCGGCGAACCGTAGGCCAGCACGACGAGCGTCGTCGCGGTGGCGGCGAGCACCGCCAGGTCGGAGCGGACCAGTTCGGACCACAACACCAGGGCGACGACCGCCGCGACCGCCAGCGAACCGATCGCATACGGCTTGAACGCTTCCCAGCCGTCCATACCCAGCACGTTCGCGACACGGCCACCGATCCAGAACCACCCGGCCGGATAGAACGACGGCAGGTCGGCGTAGTTCATGTCGCGCAACGCCGCGCTGTCCGTCAGTCGCGTGAGGAACTGAGTGCGGAACTCCTGGTCGACGGAGATGCCGTGCAGGTAGAGGCGGGTCGCGGCGAGCGGCATCCCGAGGGTCGCGGTGACCAGACCGGACAGCGCCGCCCACGACAGCACCCGCGCCCCCGTCACCCATCTGCGGCGACGCAACAGATAGATCGACAGGCCGAGCACCGCGAGTGCCGCGAACTGCATCACGGTGGTGACGGCCTGCGTCACGTTCGACGAATTGAACGCCGGCCACTGCACGCGGTCGAAGGCGAACAGCCCCACCGCCGCGACGAGTGCTGCGACGAGCGCTGCGCAGACGAACTGCACGAGCGTCGAGACGGCACGGCGTAACGGGGCTACTGCTACAGGAGTGTCGGCGAGCACCCCACGAGCATAGAGATGCGTCCGCGAGACGAGTGGTGGCCCGATCCGTGCCGCAAAAACGCCGCCGTCCACCGGTCGGGACCTTCATCCTGGAAGTTGCGTCGGGAAACCGGGCCGTCGGTACGGCCCGGGGAATCCGAACGGAAGGCTCAGATCATGTCAGGTAAAACGGTTCGTGCGGCCCTTGCAACGCTCGCGACGGCACCCCTCCTCGTCTTCGGGGCGGCGCAGGCCTCGGCGTATCCGGTGATCGAACCGGGTGCGCCCGGCGGTCCCATCGACGGCCGGTTGTACGACCACCACGGCGTCGATCCCTACCAGTGCATCGTCGTCGGGGCGCCGGGTGTCGGCTACGCGACGAACGAGGCGGGGCAGGACGGCACCGTGAACGGCGTCTTCGTGAACGAAGGGTCGATCAACCACTGGTGCTACGGGCCGCCCGGGATGATCCACAGCGGAACCGGCTACGTCCGGTAGACCCCGAAAAGACGACTGCCCCGCCGGAACGGGTCCGGCGGGGCAGAGGGTGCACGTCTGTCAGATCGGCAGCTTGCGGAAGATCGCGCGCGGCAGGTGACGCAGCACGATCATCACGAACCGGAAGGTGCCCGGCGCCCAGACGATCTCCTTGCCGCGATCGGAGGCTGCGACAGCGAGCTTCGCGACATCTTCCTTGTTCACGGTGAGCGGGGCCTCGTCGACGTGCGCGCTGAACTGCGTGCGCACCTGGCCGGGGCGCACGACGGTCACGCGCGGCCCGAACGGGCGCAGCGCCTCACCGAGTCCGAGATAGAAGCCGTCGAGGCCGGCCTTGGTGGAACCGTAGACGAAGTTGGCGCGCTTGACGCGCTCGCCGGCGACCGACGACATCGCGATGATGCGCCCGAAGCCCTGCGCCTTCATCCTGTCGCCCACCAGCACACCCACGGAGACGGCGGCCGTGTAGTTGACCTCCGCGACCCGCACGGCCTTGCTCTGGTTCTGCCACAGTTCCTCGGCGTCGGCGTCCAGACCGAAGGCGACGATCGCGATGTCGACGTCGCCGTCCTTCCATGCCTGGTCGATGACGGCCGGGTGGCTCGCCGTGTCGAGCGCGTCGAAGTCGATCAGGTCGACCTGCGTCGCACCCGCGGCCTTCGCCTGGGCGACGGCGTCCTCACGACGCGGGTCGCCGGGCAGGGCCGCGAGGATCACGCGGGCCGGTGCCTTGCGCAGGTACTCCTCGACGATGGCCAGGCCGATCTCGGAGGTGCCACCGAGCAGCAGCAGGGTCTGGGGATTGCCGACGGCGTTGATCATCAGTGGAGTTCCAACCTTCTGGACATATCGGAGGCGAAGACGTTCGTGGGGTCGACGGAGCGGCGCACCTTCAGCCACTCGTCGATCCGCGGGTACATGGCGTGGAAGGTCTCCGCGTCGGTCCGCGAATCCTTCGCGGTGTAGAGGCGACCACCGAACTCGAGGACCCGCTTGTCGAGTTCGCGCACGAACTCGTTCAGGCCCGCCTTGATCGGGAAGTCGACGCAGATGTTCCACCCCTTCATGGGGAAGCTCAGCGGCGCCTTGTTGCCCTCACCGAACAGCTTGAAGACGTTGAGGAACGAGTAGTGCCCCGACTTCTGGATGTCGACGATGATGCGCTTGAACTCGTCGACGGACTCCGGCGGCACCACGAATTGGTACTGCAGGAAGCCCTTCGATCCGTAGGCGCGGTTCCACTCACCGAACATGTCGAGCGGGTGATAGAACTGCGTCAGGTTCTGGACCTTGCCGGTGTAATTGCCCGATTTGCGGTACCAGACCTCACCCACCGCCGAGAAGGTGTACTTGTTCGCCAGGCCGTTCGGGAAGACGTCCGGGAAGGTCAACAGCGTCGGCGCGTCGAACTTCAACGGGTCCTTCTGCAGCTTCTTCGGCAGCTGATCGAGCTTCGCGAGCGAACCGCGGGAGATCGCGGCGCGACCGAGCTTCGGCAGCGGAGCCACCGCATCGAACCAGGCGCTCGAGTAGTCGTAGTTCTCCTCCGAGCCGTCGCTGTGCACGGCGATCGTCTCGTCGAGCGTGGAGGTGACCACACCGTCGGCGATGAAGTACGCCGTCTCGGTCGGGGTCATCTCGATGGTCGCGCGGAGGATGATGCCCGTCAGACCCATGCCACCGACGGTCGCCCAGAACAGTTTGGAATTGCGTCCGGTGGGCGTGCACGTGCGAACCTGGCCGTCGGCCGTGAGCAGGTCGATCGACTTCACGTGGTTGCCGAAGCTGCCCGCGCTGTGGTGGTTCTTGCCGTGGATGTCGGAGCCGATCGCACCACCGATCGTCACCTGCCGGGTGCCCGGCAGAACCGGGACCCACAGGCCGAACGGCAGGGCGGCGCGCATGAGCTGGTCGAGGTCGACGCCGCCGTCCACCACCACGCGCCGCGAGTCGCGGTCGATGCTGTGGATCTTGTTCAGCGCCGTCATGTCGACGACGAGCCCGCCGGCGTTCTGCGCCGGGTCGCCGTAGGAGCGCCCGAGCCCGCGTGCGATGACACCGCGACGCAGGTGCGACGGCTTCGACTCGTTGTCTTCCGCGACCCGCGCGACCGCCTCGGCGATCACTTCGACGTCGGGGGTGGACAGCACCTCTGCGGTGGTCGGCGCGGTGCGCCCCCAGCCGGTCAGGGTGCGGGTCTGGGTGGGGAGCGGCTCGCTCGCCTGCTCCGTAGCTGTCGTGGACATCGGGGTAAAGGCTACCCGTGTGTCCTGGTCACCCGGCAAGATGCTGTTCCTCACGGGCGTTACCCTCGTCTGCGTGCCGGAATCCCACGACCATGTGCAGCCGCTGCCGGAGCACCACGCCCCACTGGCTCCCGAACTGCCGTTGACCGATTCGACGGCCGACGAGGCGCTGGACCTGAAGACGCAGCTCACACGGTTCGTCCTGACCGGCGGGTTCTCGGCGATCGTCGACTACGGCCTGTACGTCCTGCTCATGGCACTGGGCGTCACGCGCGACGTCGCGAAGGCCCTGTCGTTCGTGGCCGGCACCACCACCGCCTACCTGATCAACCGCCGCTGGACCTTCAAGGCCCCGCCGAGCCGCGTTCGTTTCGCAGCCGTGGTGGTCCTCTACGCAGTGACGTTCGCCGCACAGGTCGGCATCAACCGCGTACTCAACGAAGCCCTCGGCGACGAGTGGTGGGTCACGCCCTTCGCCTTCGTCGTCGCCCAGGGCACCGCGACGGTGATCAACTTCGTCGTCCAGCGGGTCGTGATCTTCCGCCTCCGCTGATTCGGGTGGATCCGACCCCGCTCAGCGGGGTTCAACCCACCGAAGTCCGATTCAGGGCCTGACGGATCTGCCGCACCACCTCGTCGGGTTCCTGGGTGATCGCGTGCCAGGTGAAGCGCAGCACGTGCCAGCCGGCGTTGATCAGGACGTTCTGCCTCTCGGCGTCGCGGCGGTGTCGCTCGGCGTCGCGGTGCCAGGCCCACCCGTCGATCTCGATCGCGACCCGCTCGGCGTCGAACACCACGTCGATCTCGAAGCCGCAGCTCATCGCGTGTGCTCGCCACCCGGTGAACCCCGCACCACGGAGTAGTCGGTGGAAGATGCGTTCGGCCTGGGAGTGGCCGCCTTCGCGAGCCGAGCACAACAGATGAGCGGCGCGGGGTGCGCCGTGACGTCCGAGATTCCTTCGATGTGCCTGCTCGAGGGCGGGTAGCGAGGTGTGACGCTGCAGCGCGCGGTCCATGAGCACCGAACCCGTCGGCAGTTCGACGGCGGCTTCGAGCACTGTGAGTGGCAGCGCGGTGACCGGTAGACCGCGCACTACGACGACGTCGCGTCGCTGGAGGTCGCGTCGGCGTACCCGCACCCCGTGGCGTCGGGCGAGGGTGCGCTTCTGCGGCACGGTCACGTAGCGGAGAGAAGGAGCGCGGTCGAGCAGTCCGTGCCACCATGCCGCGCTCGGTCCCCAGGCTGCCGCTTCCGGACCTGCCGCGTAGACGGCTGCCCGTAGCGCCACAGCCGGCGTGCATTCCCGGTCGGCACGCAGGTAGACGCCGCGTGCGAGCGCGAACCAGTCGCCGTTCTCGACTCGTCGGTCGACAGCGGAAGCGCTCATTCCGCAGTCCAGTGCTTGTGCTCGGGTGATGACGCCGTCCTGAGCGGCCATGATGCGGTACGCGTTTCGCAGGTTCATATCCGGTTCGACGCAGTGATCGCCGTTCCGGTTCCGCACCGATCGATTTGTGTGGATCCAGCCCCGGAAACCGGGGTCGAATCCACACAAATCGTCAGAAGCTCGGGAGACGACCCGCTTCGCGGGCGTCGGCCAGGGTGGGTGCCACCCGATCCTTGGCGGACAACTCGTACTCGAGCGGACGACCGTCGGCACCTGTTGTGGGCCAGTCGATCCCGATCTCCGAATCGAGGGGATTCACCTCGTGCTCACGGTCGGGGTTGTAGCCCGTCGAGCACAGGTAGACGACGGTCGAATTGTCCTCGAGGGCAAGGAAACCGTGGCCGAGGCCCTCGGACAGGAAGATCGCGCGCCGGTCCTTCGTATCCAGCAGCACCGAATCCCACTGCCCGAAGGTCGGCGACCCGACCCGCAGGTCGACGACGACGTCGAGCGCCGACCCCGACACGCACGTGACGTACTTCGCCTGTCCCGGAGGGACATCCGCGTAGTGGATGCCGCGCAGCACCCCGGCGGCGGAGACCGAGCAGTTCGCCTGCGCCAACTCCAGGGGACGGCCGGCGGCGTCGACGAAGGTCTCCTGCTTGAACCATTCGAGGAACACGCCCCGGTCGTCGCCGAACTGTTTCGGCGTGATCTCCCACGCCCCGGCGATCGTCAGTTCGCGGTACTGCACCTAGCGGTCCTTTCCTCGTTCGAGCAGATCCAGCAGGTAGCTGCCGTAGCCCGACTTCACCAGCGGCTCGGCCGCGGCGCGCAGTTTCTCGTCGTCGATGAACCCGAGTCGCCAGGCGACCTCCTCGGGTGCGCCGATCTTCAGGCCCTGGCGCTGTTCGATGGTGCGCACGTAGTTCGACGCGTCGAGCAGCGAGTCGAAGGTGCCGGTGTCGAGCCAGGCGGTGCCGCGCGGCAACACGTCGACCTGCAGTTTCCCCGCTTCGAGATAGGTGCGGTTGACGTCGGTGATCTCCAGTTCGCCACGCGCCGACGGCTTCAGCGACCGGGCGATCTCGACGACGTCGTTGTCGTAGAAGTACAGCCCGGGCACCGCGAAGTTCGACTTCGGGTCGTCGGGTTTCTCCTCGAGGGACAGGGCGCGGCCGGTGGAGTCGAACTCGATCACCCCGTAGGCCGACGGGTCGGACACCCGGTACGCGAACACCGCGCCACCGTCGATGTGGGCGAAGCGCTTGAGCTGCGTGCCGAGGCCGGGACCGTAGAAGATGTTGTCGCCGAGGATCAATGCGACCGGCTCGGTTCCGATGTGGTCGGCGCCGAGCACGAAGGCCTGTGCCAGACCGTCGGGCGAGGGTTGGATCGCGTAGGTGATGTTCACGCCGAACTGCGAACCGTCGCCGAGCAACCAGCGGAACTGTCCGGCGTCGTGCGGGGTGGTGATCATGAGGATGTCGCGGATCCCGGCGAGCATGAGCGTCGAGAGCGGGTAGTAGATCATCGGCTTGTCGTAGACGGGCACGAGCTGCTTGCTCACGCCCTGGGTGATCGGATGCAGACGCGAGCCCGTCCCACCCGCGAGGATGATTCCGCGCATGTCGGACAGTCTCGCATGAGTAGGCTTGCCCCAATGAGGCTGCTCGTCACCGGTGGTGCCGGTTTCATCGGCGCGAATTTCGTCCATCAGACCGTCGCGGAACGACCCGACACGCAGGTCACCGTGCTCGACAAGCTCACCTACGCCGGCAACCGCGCCTCCCTCGACCCCGTCGCCGACAAGATCACTTTCGTCCAGGGCGACATCGCCGACGCCGAGCTCGTCGACCGGCTCGTCGCCGACACCGATCTGGTGGTGCACTTCGCCGCCGAATCCCACAACGACAACTCCCTGGCGAACCCGGCGCCGTTCGTGCGGACCAATCTGGTGGGCACCTTCACGCTGCTCGAGGCCGTCCGCAGGTACGACGTGCGCTATCACCACATCTCCACCGACGAGGTCTACGGCGACCTCGCCCTCGACGACCCCGCCCGCTTCACCGAGGCCACCGCCTACAACCCGTCGAGCCCCTACTCCTCGACCAAGGCCGGCTCGGATCTGCTGGTGCGCGCCTGGGTGCGCTCGTTCGGCGTCCGCGCGACCATCTCCAACTGCTCGAACAACTACGGCCCGTACCAGCACGTGGAGAAGTTCATCCCCCGCCAGATCACCAACGTGCTCACCGGCGTGCGACCGAAGCTCTACGGCACCGGCACCAACGTGCGGGACTGGATCCACGTCGACGACCACAACAGTGCCGTGTGGACGATCATCGAACACGGACAACTCGGCGAGACCTATCTGATCGGCGCCGACGGGGAGACCGACAACCGCACCGTCGTCGAAACCGTCCTCGAGCTGTGCGGCAAGGACAGGACCGAGTTCGATTTCGTCACCGACCGCCCCGGCCACGACCTGCGGTACGCCATCGACGCGACCCGCCTGCGCACCGAACTGGGCTGGCAGCCCCGCTACCGCGACTTCCGTGAGGGCCTGGCCGCGACCATCGACTGGTACCGCGCCAACGAGCAGTGGTGGACGCCACAGAAACGCGCCACCGAGGCCGCCTACAGCCGCACCGAGCGCGTTCTGGGCGGATAACCTGCGCCGTTCGGGATGATCCCGGCACAATTCGCGAATGGGTCGAAACACTGGTGCACGACGCACACAACCGTGGAGCTCCTGTTTCCGCTGCTACTGTCGCATCGAAAACAGCGGATCGACCACGAGCGGGGAGTAGCCCGATGGAGCAGGCAGCTGCCGGCGACACAAGCACGATCGGACATGACGCGGACACGCTGGACGAGGTTCTCACCGAGCCGGTGCGTCGCGACCGGCTGATCGTCCAGCGCGGCGTCTTCGCATCCCTGTCGCCGCGCGTGCCGGAGAAGATGTACGTCCACACGAAGGGCGACGCGGCGTCCGACCGCTACGGGCTGCAGCTCGCCGACGGAGCGACCGCCCACACCAACACCTACTTCGGGCGTTTCCCCGCGACGTTCTGGCAGCGCTGGACCGACGTGAAGACCGTCAACCTGCAGCTCACCTACGGCTGCTCCGGTACCGCGAAGTTCACCGTGTGGGCGTCCGACGCCCGCGGACGCGAGCGGATCGTGACGGTCGAGACGGTGTCGGGTTCGGGCGAGCTCGACCTCGAACTGCCGATCGAGCGGTTCGTCGACGGCGGTGCGATGTGGTTCGCCGTCGACGCCAGCAACGGATCGGTGCTCGTCTCCGACGCGCGCTGGACGGTCGCCGCACCCGAGCGCCTGCGACCCGCCGCCGTCGTCATCTGCACGTTCAACCGCGCCGACGACTGCACCGTCACCGTCGGCACCCTCGCCTCGGACGACGGGGCGATGGCCGACATCGAAGCGGTGTGCATCGTCGACCAGGGCACCGACCAGGTGCGCTCGCGTTCGGCGTTCGCCGAGGTCGCCGACAAGCTCGGCGACAAGCTCATCTATCTGACCCAGCCGAATCTCGGTGGTGCGGGTGGTTTCTCGCGTGGCATGTACGAGATCACCGGCTCCGCCAAGGCCGAGCACGCCAACGTCATCGTCATGGACGACGACATCCTGTGCGAGCCCGAATCGGTGTTGCGTCTCAACGCCTTCGCGAACATGACGGTGCAGCCGACGATCGTCGGCGCCCAGATGCTGTCGCTGAGCAACCCGCAGGTCCTGCACGTCTCGGCCGAGCGTGAGGTGCTCGACGAGATCACCGCCGGCGCACTGACTCCGGGTGCGCGCATGGGCATCGATCTCGTGAAGAAGAAGCAGGACATGCGTTTCGACGCCGGCTGGAACGGCTGGTGGACCTGCCTGCTGCCCGCCGAGATCATCGCCGACTGCGGCCTGCCCATCCCGCTGTTCTTCCAGTGGGACGACATCGAATACGGCATCCGCGCCCGCTACGCGGGGCATCCGACGGTCACCCTGCCGAATGCGGGTGTGTGGCACGCCGACTTCTACCTCAAGGACTACGACGACTGGGCGCGCTACTTCAGCATCCGCAACGGTCTGATCGTCTCGTCCATCTACGGGCGCTTCGACGGGAACGACATGTCGAAGTACCTGTTCCGCAAGATCAGTGAGCTCATCGTCTCGATGCAGTACGGTCTCGCCGCGACCTTCATCAAGGCTGCGGAGGACTTCCTCGCCGGACCGGACTTCCTCTACGACGGCGGCCAGTCGGTGCTTAAGGAACTGCGCGAACTGCGCGACCGCTACCCCGAGACGAAGCCGCTGTCGGCCGCGCAGGTGGGCAAGGAATCCGACCCGCACACGCAGATGTCGGTGTGGCAGTTCGAGCCCGACAAGAAGCGCGAGGGCCTGGTTCTGCTCAAGCGTGCCGTGCAGCAGTTCGCCGGTAAGGTCGACCGCCGGACGGTCACCGTGCCCGCGCACTTCGCCGCATGGTGGCACGTGTCGCTGTTCGACAAGGCCGTCGTCACCGACGCCTCGCAGAACGCCGTGCGGGTGCGTCACCGCGACAAGGACACCGCCGTCGAACTCGCGAAGCAGACCGCGAAGGTGTGCTGGCAGCTCCGCAAGGAAGCGCCCCGGATGAAGACGGTCTGGCAGGAATCGCTACCCAAGCTCACGAGCCGCGAGAACTGGGCGCGCCTGTACGGCATCGACGGGTAGACCGTGCGGGCATGGTCGTTTCCCGTGCTCATCGGGGTTGCGACCGTGCTTGTCGCAGGGGCGTTCTCGTGGGTGCCCTCGCTGTGGTGGGACGAGGCCGCGACCATCTCGAGTGCCGACCGGTCCGTCGAGGGGATGCTCCGCGTCCACACCCGGATCGACGCCGTCCACGGCCTGCACAACCTCCTGCTGCACTATTGGTTCTCGCTGGTGGGCGTCGACGAGTTCACTGCCCGCCTGCCCGGTGTGCTCGCGCTCGGGGCGGGTGCCGCAGCCGTCACCGCGACCGGCCAGGTGCTGGCGGGTCGTCGCGTGGGGATCGCCGCCGGAGTGCTGTTCGCGCTGTCCCCGCGGGTGACCTGGGCGGCCACCGAAGCGCGGTCCTATGCCTTCGCCGCGGCGCTGGTCGCGGTGTTGTCGCTGCTGGTCGCGCTCGGCTGCACGACCGGCCGTCGACGCTGGTGGGCCCTGTACGCCGTCGTCCTGCCGGTCGCGACAGTGATGTTCGTGTACTCCGCGACAGTCGTCGTCGCGCATGCCGTCACCGTGCTGGTCCGTGGTCGTGGGCGCGGCGCGTTCCTGCTGTCCGCAGGGGTTGGCGCTGCCTTGTCGACGCCGTTCGTCCTGCTTGCCTACTCGCAGGCCAAGCAGGTCGCGTGGATTCCCCCGCTCGACTCGATGATCGTCCGCACGATCGCCCTGGACCAGTGGTTCCCGCAGACCCCGTGGACGGCCGCGTTGTTCGCCGCGATCACCGTCGCCGGGGTGATCGTCGCGGTCCGTCGTGGCGTGGGACAGGGGGAGCGCACCCTGCTGTGGCTCGCGGTGCCGGGCTTCGCCGTGCCGATGGTGCTGCTGCTCGGCTACTCGCTGCTCGAGGACAACATGTACCTCGAGCGCTATCTGTCGTTCACGGTTCCCGCGATGGTGCTGCTCGTGGGCTGGGCCGCCGCCCGTGTCGCGACCCGCTGGTGGTCGATGCTGGTGGTGCTGACCGCGGTCGCCGTCAGCGTCGCGCCGGCCTACGTGCAGCAGCGACAGCCGTTCGGCAAGCCTGGCGGCATGGACTACAGCGTGATCGCCGACCGGCTCGTCGAACGCTCCGAACCCGGCGACTGTGTCGCCTTCGAACCACGCGTCTCATGGGCACCGACGTCACTGCGCGCCGTCGTCGACGCCCGGCCCGACGCGGTGGAAGGACTCGACGACGTGGGACTGGGATACGACGCCGTCGACCGCGTGAACCTGTGGTCGACCGATGCCCCGCCACCGGAACTTGCCCGACGCGCGGCGGCCCGATGCGGGGTGCTGTGGGTGATCGCCGACGGCGAGCGCGAGACCGGCTTCCGGGTGTGGCACCCGAACAACGTGTGGTGGCGGTTCGAACCCCACCGGTTCACCGAGACGGACACCTACCGGGAGCTCGAGGCCGTCGGTTTCCGGATCACCGACCGGGAGCCGATCCACCGTTCACAGCTGGTCCGGCTCGAACCGGCTCAGACCCAGTAGGCGACGCGCGAGCGGTAGTTGCGCAGCGCGAGCAGGGCGATACCCCAGCCGACGACGGTGATGATCAGGACGATGACCCAGTGGTAGAGCTGCTGGTCGCCGCCGAGCAGCGGGGTCCGCACGATGTCGAGGAAGTGGTAGAGCGGGTTGATCTCGGCGATCCGCGCGCGACCCTCGTTGCCGGTGCCCTCGAGCGTCTTCTCCGTCCAGATGATCGGCGTCATGAAGAACAGCAGCTGGACGATGCTGCCGAGCAGCGGCGCGATGTCGCGGTAGCGCGTGGCGAGGATGCCGAACACCAGCGACACCCACACCGCGTTGATCGCGATCAACGCCAGCGCCGGGATGGCGAGGAAGGCCGTCCAGTACAGCTGACGTGGGAAGAAGATGAAGATGCCGATGTAGATGACGATGTTGTGCGCGAACAGGATCATCTGCCGCCACACCAGCCGGTAGACGTGCACACTCAACGGCGTCGGCAGCTGTTTGATCAGGCCCTCGTTGGACATGAACACGTCCGCGCCCTCGAGGATCGACCCTTGGATCAGGTTCCAGATGATGAAGCCGAGCGCGACGTACGGCAGGAACTCCGGGACATCGAGGTTGAACAGCGTGCCGTAGAGGACACCCATCGCGATCGCCGACACACCCGTGGCGATCGTGATCCAGAACGGACCGAGCACCGACCGGCGGTAGCGCTGCTTGATGTCCTGCCAGCCGAGCAGCAACCACAGCTCGCGGTGGTTGAATCCTTCGCGCAGATCCTGGAACGCGCGCCGGAACGAGCGTGAGGACGACTCGATGGGTTCGTCGTCGACGGTGAGGGCATCAGACACGGGTCCCGAGCCTACCCGCGGCGCAAATGTGACCTGCCGGGGCGCGGGGTGATCGGGACTCCCGACGGATGCGCAGGTCCTGTCGATCTTGCACGATTTTCTCGACGAGAACTGCACGCCCGTGTCGATCGCGGTCCGGTGCGGTATCCGGAGCGTGGCACCATCGATCCGACTACCGGGGAGAGATCATGACGCTTGCTCTGCAGGGTTTGGACGAGATCCGCGCGGACCAGGAGAACTTCTACCGCCACCTGCACTCTCATCCGGAGTTGTCGCATCAGGAGACGCGCACCGCGGCCGAGGTGGCCGAACGATTGCGGGCCGCGGGATGCGAGGTGCACACCGATGTAGGCGGCACCGGCGTGGTGGGCGTTCTGCAGAACGGGGACGGCCCCGGTGTGCTGCTGCGCGCCGATATGGATGCACTGCCTGTCCGGGAGAAGACGGGTTTGGACTACGCCAGCGCGGCGATGGCGACGGATGCGGACGGAAACGAGACTCCTGTCATGCACGCGTGCGGACACGACATGCACGTCGCGTGCCTGGTCGGCGCGGTGGAACTGCTGGCCCGGTCGACCGCGCAGTGGCGGGGCAGACTCGTCGCGGTGTTCCAGCCCGGGGAGGAGGTCGCGGACGGCGCCCGGCGGATGGTCGACGACGGGTTCGCCAGGATCGCCGGGAAGGTCGACGTGGCGTTGTGTCAGCACGTGCTCGCCTTTCCCGCCGGCCTCGTCGGTACGCGCAGCGGTCCCACCCTCTCGGCCGCCGACAGCATGCGCATCACCGTTCACGGCCGGGGTGCGCACGGGTCGATGCCGCAGGCCTCCGTCGACCCGGTGATCCTTGCCGCGATGATCGTCGTCCGGTTGCAGACGATCATCGCCCGTGAGACTCGGCCGGGAGAGCCGGCGGTGCTCACCGTCGGCAGCGTCCAGGCCGGGACGAAGAGCAACGTCATCCCCGAGACGGCGACCATCCTGCTCAACATCCGCACCTACGACGAGGACACCCGCCATGCGATCCTCGCCGCCGTGAAGCGGATCGTCGTCGCCGAGTGCGACGCCTCCCGTTCGCCGCGACCACCCGAGTTCGAACTGTTCGACCAGTACCCGATGACGGACAACGACCCCGTGGTCACCGAGCGGGTCGCGGCGGCGTTCGCCGAGCACTTCGGGGACGACGCGGGTGAACTTCCGTTGCAGACGGCCAGTGAGGACTTCAGCGTCATTCCCCGCGCGCTCGGCATTCCGTACACGTACTGGGGGATAGGTGGCACCGATCCCGAGCTCTACCGTCAGGCCGAAGTCGAGGGGCGCATCGCCGACGACGTGCCGGTCAACCACTCGTCGAAGTTCGCCCCGCTGCTGCAGCCGACCCTCGACGCCGGGACGGCTGCTCTGACTGTCGCTGCGCGGGCGTTCCTGGGGATTGCATGACGGACGGAGACGCCCCGTGGGGGTGACTACCCAGAGCACGTTGTTGCTCGTACTCGATCTGCTCGGCACCTTCGCCTTCGCTGTCAACGGCGCCTTCACCGCCGTACGGGTCGCGAGGATCGACATCGTCGGCGTGGTGACGCTCGGAATGGTGACCGCGCTCGGTGGCGGGATCATCCGCGACATCCTGATCGACGACCTTCCCCCCGCGACGTTCAGCGACTGGCGTTATCTCGCGGTGGCCGCTGCCGGAAGCCTTCTCGCTCTCTTCGGCCGCAAGCTGGAGCGATTGTCCAAGCCGATCACCGTGTTCGACGCCGCAGGCTTGAGTCTGTTCGCGGTCACCGGTGCGGGTAAGGCCCTCGATTTCGGGTTGGGCCCGGTGCAGGCGATCATCCTGGGCACGATTACCGGGGTCGGGGGCGGCACGGTGCGCGACGTGTTGATCCGGCGGGTTCCGGTCGTGTTGAACAGCGAGTTGTATGCCATTCCTGCGCTGGTGGCCGCGACCGTGCTCGTCGTCTGCGAGAGTCTCGAGGTGCCCACGCTGCCCGCAGCGCTCGGGGCTGCGGCGTTGTGCTTCGTCATCCGAATGGTCGGGGTCCGTTACGATCTCGACGCGCCGCGTCCGCGTGGGTTCGACGACCCCGACCCACCGAAACCGGCCTGACCGAAACCGGTGTTGTTGTCGATTTTCGATGCGTTCTCGCAAACAACGCCGGACTCGATCGGCCGCGTCAGTCTCCGTCGCCGTCCGCAACCATCTGGCCCGAGTCGCCCAGCCACTCGTACAGTTCCGAAGCGGGTTGAATCTGCACCTGCTGTGTCTCGCCGACCCATGCGCTGGCGACGAGCGCCCCGAGGGTGATCGCATACTTGTTGCGGCGACGCTGCGGAGTGCGGGTCTCGACGTCTGGATCGATCTGCCGCAGTGCGGCGTCGAATTCGAGCCGATGATCTTTCATGATCGCTCCTCGAACGTCCGATGACGAGACCTACGGTTGGACTGCTTCGATCGTTGCACATCAGCGCGTCGCGGGGAACGGTTCGGCAGCGCAGCGCCGGCGTGCGGCGAGTGCCCGTGAGTGTCATCGAGATCGACGTGGGACCACCCACCTCGGCCGGGCATTCCGAACGGCCGCACGACGGCCGCGCTCCACTCCCGCCACGCCGGGCACGGTGGGGGAGGTTCGTCGTTCAGGAAACGGACGGCTGCGTCCTCGAAAGCCGGTGACAGGGGAAGGTTCGCGTGGGTGGTCCGAGCCGGACAACCGTTCCGTTCGACGCCGAGCCGCCAGTTCGGCGCGAGAGGGAGGTCGGTGACCGACGGGAGGGTCATCGCCCGCGTGCTGTCGGGAAGGGGCTGCGCCAGAACGGATTCTGCCGCTCCGGCGGTACCGAGCAGTTCCCGTGCCGTCGGAGTCTCGGGATCGAAGTGGAGGCGGAACAGGTCGGTGACGGGGACGGCGGCGCGCAGCAGGTCGCCGACGACCCGTCCGGGTGCGTTCACGTGTGGTGGCGGGTAGCCGGTGGGGGTGCTCGGAAAGAGGCCGATCAGCAGGAGTGCGTCGGCGTCCACTCGTCCGGTGGCGACGGCTTCCCACACCACCCACACGGCGTGCGAATGCGCCGCGACCACCAGCGGGCGGGGGAGCACCGACGCCTGTTCGACGAACAGGTCGACCTGCTCGCGGAACGGGCGCTGGGTGTCGCCGGGCTCGTAGGGTGAGCCCGTTCGTATCGGGCAGGTCGCGCTGTGCCGAGGCTGCCCGTCGCCCGGCCCGGCGTACGAGAAGTAGTACACCTGCTCGCAGCGGTAGCCGAGTCGGTGCACGTCCGTCGCGTGAATTTTCGCCTGCCCCGAGGCGGAGTTGATCCCCGCAACGATCATCAGCGAACCCGGTTGCGGTGAAGCGGGTTCGGACCTGCCGGATTCACGGCTCGTGACGACAACGATCGACACGGTGACGAGTACAACGACGAACGCGATCAGGGCATACACAGGCCGACGCAACGCCCCACGCTCCATCATCACGATCGCCATGCCGGTCGCGGCGGCCGAGACGGGTACGAGTGGCACCGTGAGGACCGGGATGCGATCCGCGACGACACCGAGCATCACGACCACCGCGCAGTACGGCGCCATCACGTCGATACGCAGTCCACGGCGCCAGGAGAGTGCGACATTCCCTCGCAGGTCGTGCCGGCCCTGCCAGGGGATCGGCCCGAGAACCAGCACCACCACCGCGACCAGGACGACCGCGAGCCAGAACAACCGCGCATACAGAACGGCATATGCCGCGGCGTCAGCCACTGTCGCCAGCAGCACCGGACCGAAGGCGACCGCGTAGAGGAGGGCCGCGAAGCGGAGCCTGCGGGCATCGAGACCGCCCAGGAGCCACGCCAGGAGCGTCACCCGGGCCGCGAACAGCAGCGCGCACACGATCAGGAAGACCGGCCACGACGGTGCCCGCGACATCAGGATCCGCAGGTCGGTGAACTGATCCAGGGGCGGCAGGGCCACCAGATGGATCAGTCCGGGCCAGGTCGGGATCGAGTTGGTCGCGGCGAGCAGCACGACGAACGCCGCTGCGACCGCGAGCGGCCACCACCGCGTCCACCGTCCCTGTCGCATCCGCGGGACTCCCGTTGCCGACTGCCTCGAATGTAAGGGATGCGATGGTGGACGAGCGACCGAGGACAACTCCTCGTGAGCACCCGTACGGACAGGAGGACCGCATGGCCGAGGTAGCGAAGGGGTCGAAGACCGATCTCACCGATCTCCGATACGAGGTGAGGCTCGGTGCCGCCGTGGACGGAGCGGTCGACCTGATGGCCGTCCTCCTCACCGACGCCGGCCGGGTACGCAGCGACGACGACTTCGTGTTCTTCAACAACCCGAAGGCGCCGGGCGTCCACCTCACCTCCGACACCTCCGTCACCGTCGATCTGTCCGCCGTGCCGGCGGACGTCCAGCGGGTGCTCGTCGCCGCGAGCACCGAGGCGCAGGGACGCACCTTCGGTGAGGTTCCGGGTGTACGCGTCGAGGTTCGGGGCCCGGGTCAGGTGCTGGAGTTCGTCCCGCCCGGCCTGGCCACCGAAACGGTCCTGCAGGTCGTCGCGCTGTACCGGCGCGGGAGCGGGTGGCGTCTCGACGCCGTCGGCCAGGGCTATCAGGACGGACTCGCGGCGTTCGCGACCGACCACGGGATCGTCGTCGACGATACGGACGACGAGCCCGAACCGACCGTGTCCGCTCCGAAGGCGTCCGCTCCGAAGGCGTCCCCCGCGGCGAGCCCGATCTCGTTCGAGAAGGTGCAGATCTCGCTCACCAAGGATTCGCCCACGCAGACGGCCCGGATCGATCTGCGCAAGTCGCAGGGTGACCCGAACTGGGTGCTCACCGTCGGACTCGAATGGGACGGGCGCGGTGCGACGTACGACCGGAACGGCAACGTGAAGAAGTACGGCAGCGGCGATCTCGACGTGTACTTCTACTGCCGCAACGAGGACACGAACGACTATGTGGTCATCAGCGGGGATCCCGGCCACCGGGGGAGTCTCGACACGTGGCCGTACATCCACCACTACGGCGACAGCAAAGGTCCGGGAAGCGGAAAGAAGCCTGCCGTCGAACAGGTTCGGGTGCTGCCGAACGAGAACGGCGACCTCCTCGTCAACATCTATCAGAGCGTCGACAACGGAGCAGGTGCGATCGACAAGTTCGGAAAGCCGCGTGTGGCAATCCGATACGGCCGCGCCGGGCACGACGGACTGCCGGGTCCCGACGCCGACGAGATCCTCGTGTACGTCGGCAACGGGAAGAACTCGTACTGGGCGACCGTCGCGCACATCGACGTGCAGGACGGTGTGCTGACCGTCGACGGTGAGACCCGGTACAGCAGGTTCGGGAGCGAACGCATGCCCGGGCTCGACTCGTCCGGCACCTGGGTGCGCTCCCCGAAGGGCGGACCGACCGGTCGCAGCAAGAAGCGGAACGACGGCCTCGGTCTGGATCGCTACGCCGGAGCGTGCCCGAAATAGCCGATCTGCTGCCGACACGCCGTTCTCTCCCTCCCCGACGAACCGCCACCACCGGCCCACCTGAGGAAAGGAGGTCGTATGTCCTCTTGTGGGGTCACGCCGCGCGATATCGGGGAGAATGACGGCGGGCGGGACGTACCGGAGATGGGAGTTGACGCGGCATGACGGCGACAGCCGAGTCGGGAGAGACGTGGTCGGCGGAACGCCTGTTCGCGGGACCGGGAGAAAGCCAGGAGCGCTTTCGGAAGACCGACTGGTCGGCCACACCCTTGGGTCCGGTGGAGTCGTGGCCTGCGGAATTGCGGATGGCGGTACGGACGGTGCTGCCGTCCGAGGTGCCGATGCTCCTGTGGTGGGGACCGCAGTTGGTGCAGCTCTTCAACGACGCGATCATCCCCGTCCTCGGCGACAAATATCCCGCGGCGGTCGCCCAGCCGGCACCCGAGTGCTGGCACGAGGTGTGGGACGAGGTCGGCGCCCGCGTCGAACGGGCGATGGCGGGGACGGCCACCTTCGCCGAGGAGGAACTACTGTTCATGCAGCGCCACGGCTACGAGGAGGAGACCTACTGGACCTTCTCCTACAGCCCCATCCGTGACGACTCCGGCGAGGTGGCCGGGGTGTTCGTCGCGACCACCGATGTCACCTCACGGGTGCTCGGTGAGCGGCGCCTGGAGGCCTTGAGCAGCCTCGGCACGGTGGCGATCACCGATTCGGGAATGTCGGTGATCGACACGTGCCGGAACGCGTTGGACGCGCTCGCTCCGAGCCATCAGGACATTCCCCTGGCCGCGCTCTTCCTCGACGGCCGCGTGCTGGATCCCGATGATCCTCGATCGAACTGGAAGCAGCTCGCGTCGATCGGGACGAAGCCCGGCTTCTCGGGTGCGCTGCTCGGTCCGGACGAGGACCGGTTGCTGTCGCAGGCCGCCGCGGCCTCCGCACCGATTGTCGTCTCGGGCGTCGCCGAGCGCTCCCCGGATCTTCTCGACCCGCAGCGTGCCCTCGGCGACCATCCGATCGACAGCATCCTCCTCGCGCCGTTGAAGGCCTCGGGTCACGACTTCCCGTTCGGTGTCCTTGCCGTCGGGCTGAGCCCGTACCGGGTGTTCGACGCCGCGTACTCGACCTTCGTCGACCTCGTGGTCACGAAGATCTCGGGGCTGCTGCGCGATGCGTCGGCGATGGATGCCGAGCGTCGGCGGGCCGATGCGTTCGCGGCACTGGACGCTGCCAAGACGCGGTTCCTCGAGTCGATCAGCCACGAGTTCCGCACGCCGCTCACGCTGCTCCTCGGCCCGTTGCAAAGTGTGCTCGACGAGGCCACGACGTTGACGGAGGCGCAGCGGCAATCGCTGGAAGCCTCGCAGCGCGCCGCAGTCCGGTTGCGGCGACTCGTCGACGCGTTGCTCGAAGCGACGCGTGCCGAGACCGACCCGTCGCGGAAGCCCCTGAGGCCGACCGATCCGGCGGCGCTCACGGCCGAATGTGTGGCCCTGTTCGCCGACGCGGCTCAGCGTGCGGGCCTGGACCTGCGCAGCCGGATCGCCGACGCGGCGGCCGAGCAGACCCGGCTCGATCCCCAGACGTGGGCTCATATCGTGCTGAACCTGCTCTCGAACGCGATCAAGTACACCCCCTCGGGATCGATCGATGTGGATCTGGACATCGAGGACGATCTGCTGGTCCTGAAGGTCGCCGACACCGGTCTCGGCATTCCGGAATCGGAACTCGGTCGCATCTTCGAACGGTTCCATCGCGTCGATAGCGTCGGGGGACGCAGTCAGGAGGGCATCGGGCTGGGTCTGTCCCTCGTCTCGGACTGGATCCACACGCTCGGCGGAAGTGTGACCGTGTCCAGTGAGCTCGGGCGCGGCAGCACCTTCACCGTGTCCGTTCCCCGCGTCCTCGACCCGACGTCGGAGTCGCCTGCGGGAACCGTCCCGGGGGATCTGAGCGCCATGTACATCGGCGAAGCGCAACAGTGGGACAGGGTCACTTTCGACGAGGACGAATCGTCCACGCAGGGAGAGGATGTGGAATCGTTGCCACGGATCCTCGTGATCGAGGACAACGCGGACATGCGTGACTATCTGACGCAGTTGTTGCGTCGCCAGAGCTGGCACGTGGATGCGGTGGGGGACAGCGATGCCGCACTCGAGCGGATCCGATCGCGACCGCCGCATCTCGTCCTCAGCGACATCATGCTCCCCGGTCGGGACGGGGTGGAGCTGCTCGGGGAGATCCGCCGCGACCCGGCGACCTCCCGTTTGCCGGTCATCCTCCTGACGGCACGGGCCGGCGCGGAGGCCACGATCGGTGGTCTGCGTACCGGCGCCGACGACTACATCACCAAACCGTTCCACCCCGATGAACTCGTCGCCCGCGTTCGCGTGAACCTCGAATTGTCGTGGCTGCGTGAGCAGATGCTCGCCGCGCGGGAACGTGAATCCGACCAGTTGAAGACGGCCCTGGAGACCCGGTCGACACTGAGCAAGGCCGTCGGATTGATGATGGCCACGTTCAAGTGCGATGCCGACGCGGCGTTCGACAAACTCGTCGCCTTCTCCCAGCACCGCAACGTCAAGGTGCGTGAGATCGCCGAGCAGATCGTCGGCGATTACACCGCCTCGCTCACCGATTCGTCGAAATAACTCGGGGATCAGCCGCCCTGTGACGGATCAGGCTCCCGCGTACAACTTGTCGATCTCCTCCGCGTATTTGGCATCGATGGGCTTGCGCTTGAGCTTCATCGTCGGGGTCAGCTCGTCGCCGGAGGGTTCCCAGATCGTCGGCAGCACCGTGTACTTCTTGATCTGCTCGACCCGCGACAGCTTGCTGTTCGCCTCCTCGACCGATTTCGCGATCGACTCGAGGACCACCGGGTGCCGGGAGAGCTCCTCGTGGGTGCCGCTGAGACCGTGCTGTTCGGCGAAGACGGCCAGGGCATCGGGATCGAGCGCGAGCAGTGCGACGTTGTAGGGGCGGTCGTTGCCGATGGCGACGGCGCCACCGAGCATCGGGCAAGCGGCACGCAGGGCGCCTTCGATGTTGGCGGGCGACATGTTCTTCCCCGCCGCGTTGACGATGATCTCCTTCTTCCGGTCGATCAACCGCACGTATCCGTCCGCGTCGATCTCACCGATGTCGCCGGTGTGCAACCAGCCGTCGGAATCGATTGCATCCGAAGTCTTCTCGGGGTCGTTGCGGTAGCCCTTCATCAACAGCGGACCCGAGACGAGCAGTTCGCCGTCCTCGGCGATCCTGAGCTGCGCACACGGCACGGCCTGCCCGACGGTGCCGATGCGGATGGCGCCCGGCCGGTTCATCGTGACCACGCACGAGGTCTCCGACATACCCCACACCTCGGAGCACGGAATGCCGAGGGCGAGAACGAACTCGAGGACCTCCGGCGAGATCGCGGCGGCACCGGTGACAGCGGCCCGGACCTGGTCGAGGCCGAGCTTGCCGCGGATCGCGGACAGCACCAGCCTGTCGGCCACCGCGTGCTGCACCTCGAGGGTGCGGGGGACCGGTTTGCCGTCGGACTGCAGCCGGGCGCGCTTGCGTCCGACGTCGATCGCCCACAACGCGAGTTTCTTCTTGATCGGGCTCGACTCCTCGGCGAGGGTCTTGTCGATCGCGGCCTTGAGCTTGTACCAGACCTGGGGGACGGCGCCGAAGAGCGTCGGCCGCAGGCTCGGTAGCACGGTGATGGCCTGCTTGAGGTCGTCGAGCGTGGTGATCTGCATGCCGCTGTACAGGCTCGAGTAGTGCGAGCCCCAGCGGTTGGCGATGTGCGCGTCGGGCAGATACGACAGGATCCGGTCGTCCGGGCCGGTGGGCAGATACGAGCTCGTCGCCTCGAGTTCGGCGAGCAGGTTGGCGTGGGTGAGTTCGACACCCTTCGGCGGCCCGGTGGTGCCGGAGGTGTAGATGAGGGTCAGCAGGTCGGGCGGTTGCACGGCCTTCCACGAGGCCTCGAAGTCGAAGGACGGATCGGCGGCGGCCTCGAGGCCGTCGAGGGAGATGGTGCCTTCCGGTTTGCCGTCGATGCACACGAGGTGCTCGACCTTCGTGTCGCCTAGCGCCTGCCGCAGAACGGGGACGAACTGTTCCTCGGCGATCATCACGCGGTTGCCGGCGTTGCCGAGCACGTACGAGATCTGTTCGGCGGTCAGCGAGTTGTAGATCGAGAACGGCACCGCGCCGAGGTGGATCGCGGCGGTGTCGAGAAGGTGGAATTCGGGCCGGTTGGTGAGCATGAGGCCGACGGTGTCCCCGCGGCTCACGCCGAGGCCGGCGAGTCCGGCGGCGAGGCGTTCGACGCGCTGCGCGTACTGACGCCAGGTGTAGGAGACGGAGTCGTCGGGGGTGCGCAGCGCGACCTTGTCGGGGTACGCCGCGGCGGTGGTCTGGAAGGCTTCGCAGAGGGTCGACGGTGAGGTGGCACGAGGGGTCATCACTGGCTCCCGAGGTCGAGTGTGGCGAAAGTGTAGGACGAAGTGCGTACGTCCGTGGTCGGATTTGCCGGATTGTTGCGCCGGAATCGAGACTGTCGTGCGGCAATGCAGGCAAGTGTTTGTTCCTGCTCGCCCCGGGTACCGCCGGGGACATGACCACCGTGGATCGCATCGCGGATCCGTGGGGTTCGCGCACACCCTACGGACCCGGGCAACGCTGGCCCACCCGCGTCGACACCTATCTCGCCGACGGACTGACCGAGGACGATGTCGACAGATGGGTGCAGTCGGCGACCATCCTGCATTCCAACGGCGACGGCCTCGACATCGCCGTCAAGGACGGACGCATGGTGGGGGTGCGCGGACGCGCCGTCGACCGGGTCAACCACGGGCGGCTCGACCCCAAGGACCTGTTCGGCTGGCAGGCGAACCACTCGGAGGACCGGCTCACCGTGCCGTTGATCCGCCGCGACGGCAAACTCGTCGAGACCGACTGGGACACCGCGATGGATGCCGTTGCCGGTCGCACGAAACAACTGCTCGACGAGCGCGGCCCCAGTTCGGTCGGCTTCTACACCACCGGGCAGCTGTTCCTGGAGGAGTACTACACCCTCGCGCTCATCGGTCACGGTGGCATCGGCACCAACCACATGGACGGCAACACGAGGCTGTGTACAGCGACGGCGGCGGCCGCCCTCAAACAGTCCTTCGGGTGCGACGGCCAGCCCGGCTCCTACACCGACATCGACCAGGCCGACGTCATCGCGCTCTACGGACACAACATGGCCGAGACGCAGACGGTGACATGGACGCGGATCCTCGATCGGCTCGCCGGACCGAATCCGCCGGCCGTGATCTGTGTGGATCCGCGGCGGACGCCGGTCGCGCGGGCCGCGACGGTGCACCTCGCCCCGCGCCCGGGCACCAACGTCGTCCTCATGAACGGGCTGTTGCACGAGATCCTGCGACGCGGGTGGATCGATGAGAAGTACATCGAGGACCACACCGTCGGATTCGACGAACTGCGCAGCCGGCTCGACGACTATCCCCTCGAGAAGGCCGCCGAGATCTGCGACGTCCCCATCGAGGATCTGCGGGAGGCCGCTCGACTGCTCGGCACGGCGGAGCGGCTGCTCTCGACGGTCCTGCAGGGCTTCTACCAGTCCCATCAGGCCACCACGGCTGCCGTGCAGGTGAACAACATCCATCTCGTGCGCGGCATGCTCGGCAGGCCCGGTTGCGGAGTCCTCCAGATGAACGGGCAGCCCACCGCGCAGAACACCCGCGAATGCGGCGCCGACGGCGACCTGCCGGCCTTCCGCAACTGGGCCAACGAATCGCACGTCGAGGACCTCGCCCGGGTGTGGAACATCGACCCGATGCGGATCCCGCACTACACCGCGCCCACCCACCTCATGCAGATGATGCGGTACGTCGAGGACGGCTCGATCCGCTTCCTCTACGTGAGCGGGACGAACCCGGCGGTGTCCCTGCCGGAACTGCGCCGGGTGCGCGAGATCCTCTCCCAGGACAGGCTTTTCCTCGTTGTGCAGGACATCTTCCTGTCGGAGACCGCGCAGCTCGCCGACGTCGTCCTGTCCGCTGCGACCTGGGGTGAGAAGACCGGGACGTTCACCAACACCGACCGGACCGTGCACCTGTCGGAGAAGGCCGTCGAACCACCCGGACAGGCCAGACCTGATCTCGACATCTTCGTCGACTACGCGCGCCGGATCGATCTGCGTGACAAGGACGGCGACCCGCTCGTGAAGTGGTCCACGCCCGAGGAGGCATTCGAGGCGTGGAAGGAGTGCACGGCCGGGCGGCCCTGCGACTACACGGGCATCACCTACGAGAAACTACGTGGCGGAAGCGGAATCCAGTGGCCGTGCAACGCCGACGCACCCGACGGGACCGAACGTCTCTACGAGGGCGGAAAGTTCTGGGCCGCACCGGACTACTGCGAGAACTACGGACGGGACATGGTCACCGGAGCGCCGGTCGAACCCACCGAGTACCGGGCGCTGAACCCCTTCGGCAAGGCGATCATCAAGGCGGGTGAGTATCTTCCCCCGCACGAGACGGTCTCCGACGAGTATCCCTATCTGCTCACCACCGGCCGCACGCTCTACCACTTCCACACCCGCACGAAGACCGGCCGCGCCCCGCAACTGCAACGCGCGGCACCGGAGGTGTGGGTGGAGATGTCGGCGGGCGACGCCGAGCGGCACGGCTGGTCGGAGGGCGACCTGCTGCGGATCGACACCCCGCGCGGGCACGTCACCGCGCGGTTGCGGATCAGCGGGATCCGGAACGGGGTGCTGTTCCTGCCGTTCCACTACGGCTACTGGGACACCCCGGCGGGCCACGAACCGGCGCTCGAGGGGCGCGCGGCCAACGAACTGACCTTCACCGACTGGGACCCGGCGTCGAAGCAACCCCTGTTCAAGTCGGGCGCCGCGCGCGTCGAACGGATCGCCGTCGCCGACGACGGGCCGTCCGCGGCACCGACCACCACCGCGTCGGCACCGGTCTCCGGCAGCGTGCCCGCCACCTCGGGTGGACCGGACGCCGAGATCACCGAGACGCTCGACGACGGAGGGCCGCGATGAACAAGGTCTCCCTGGCGATCCGCGAACTGCACCGCTCGGAGAACGACCTGGCGACCGAACTGCTGCGCACGGCGGACCGGCACAAGGTCGACCACGAGATCTTCTACGTGGCGCGTGACATCGCCGGCTGGTCGCAGCAGCACGTGCGCGAACTCGCCCGCGTCGGCCACGACTACGACCTCGACCTCGACGACGAGCCCCAGGGCGTCCACGAGGTGCTCGCGGAGGTGCGGCGGAAGGGAAGCGAGATGCTCGGACGCCGACACGCCCCGAGCGTCCTGTTGCTGCGGGACCTGCGCACCGTGCACCGCATGGCGGCGGGTGTCTCGCTCGACTGGGAGATCCTCGCCCAGACGGCGCAGGCCCTGAGCGACCGCGAACTGCTCGCCCTCTCCGAACGCTGCCATCCGCAGACCCTGCGCCAACTGCGCTGGGCGAACGCGAAACTCAAGGAGATCGCAGCGCAGACGGTCATCACCGACTGAGCGGCGGCCCCGTCAGGGTCGTTCGAATCTCTCCTCGCGCCCGAGTCTGCGCAGCCGGATCCACTCGCGCAGACCGGCCGGGTCGCGGCGCGTGATCAGGAAGTACCAGCCGAACCGCACCCATTCCTGGGGCAGCAACCGGCGCAGTCCCGGCTGCGACAGCAGGTAGCCGCGGTTGCGGTAGGTGAAGAACCGCTTGGTGTCGTTGTCCGGATACTGCGTGTGCATCCGGCCACCGAGGATCGGCTTGAACTCGTCGGCACCGTCCGGGTGCAGGTAGGCCGTCTGCAGGCAGGTGCCGAACGGCAGTCCCGACCGGACGAGACGGCGGTGCACCTCGACCTCGTCACCGCGGACGAACAGGCGCAGGTCGGGCACGCCCACCGCGTCGATCGCCGCGGCCGTGAAGAGCGCGCCGTTGAACAGCGAGGCGATACCGGGCAGCAGGTCCTCGTCGCCGAGTTCGTGCCGCCACCGCCGCCACACCACACCGCGGCGCAGCGGGAAGGCGAGGCGGTCGGGTTGCGCGATGTCGCACACGACCGGCGACACCTCGGCCAGGCCGTTGCGCTGCGCGCAGTCGAGCAGTGTCGCAAGCACGTCCGGTCCCTCGGGGCGGCCGTCGTCGTCGGCGAGCCACACCCGGTCGGCTCCCAGCGACAGCGCGTACAGGATGCCGAGGGCGAAGCCGCCCGCGCCGCCGAGATTGTGCTTCGAACCGAGATAGCTCGTGGGCAGGTCCACCGCGTCGACGAGCTCGCGCACCGCGTCCTCGTCGCCGTTGTCGACCACCACGAGATGGTCGAGCGGACGGGACTGCGAGGCAAGAACTTTCAGCGAGTCCGCCAGCAGTTCGCGCCGGCGGTGCGTGACGACGACGCCGATGATCCGTTCGTCAGCCACCGTTCGAACCCGTCGAGGCCGCGGTGTCGTGGGCGGACTTCGCGATCCGCTCACGCTCGAGCTCGTGGAGGATCGTGCGCACGTGATCGCCGGCCTCGTCGCCCTCGTAGGCGCGCACCACGTGCTCGATGTCGCCCTGCTCACGGATCTGACCGTGGTCGATCCACATCGCCTGGTCGCACAGCTGGGCGAGGAACTCGTTCGAGTGGCTGGCGAACACGAGGATGCCCGAGCGCGCGACGAGATCCTGCAGACGCACGCGTGCCTTCTTCATGAACTCCGCGTCGACCGCGCCGATGCCCTCGTCGAGCAGCAGGATCTCGGGATCGATGCTGGTGACCACGCCGAGCGCGACACGCACCCGCATACCGGTCGAGTAGGTGCGCAGCGGCATGTTGAGGTAGTCGCCGAGCTCGGTGAAGTCCGCGATCTCGTCGACCTTGGCCAGCATCTGCTTGCGGCTCATCCCGAGGAACATGCCGCGGATGATGATGTTCTCGTAGCCGGATATCTCCGGGTCCATGCCGACGCCGAGGTCGAACACCGGCGCGACGCGACCCTTCACCCGAGCGTGGCCGCGCGTGGGCTCGTAGATCCCGGAGAGCAGACGCAGCAGCGTGGACTTGCCGGCACCGTTGTGGCCGACGAGGCCGACGCGGTCGCCTTCCTTCAACGACATCGTGATGTCGCGCAGAGCCTCGACGACCACGACGTCGGAGTTGTTGCGGCCGATCGCTCCGCCCGCCTTACCCAGGAAGGCCTTCTTCAAGGAGCGGGTCTTGGCGTCGAAGATGGGAAAGTCGACGCACGCGCCGCGCGTTTCGATGCTGACCCGACTCACGATGCTGCTCCAGACGCTGACACGGGACCCGAGCGTACCCGTCGCGCCGATACCCGAGTCCCGGGGCGTACCCGGCGGGACTACAGGTACTGGCCGGTTCCGGGGTGGGTCTGACCGGGAAGCGATTGATCGTTCTGACCGCGACCGCCCTGCGCGACGCCGGGAGGAAGCGCTCCCTGACGCATCTGCTCGAGCTGGGCACGAGCCGCCATCTGCTGAGCGAACAGGGCCGTCTGGATGCCGTGGAACAGACCTTCGAGCCAACCGACGAGCTGGGCCTGCGCGATGCGCAGCTCGGCGTCGGAGGGCACCGCGTCCTCACCGAAGGGCAGCGCGAGCCGCTCGAGTTCCTCCCGCAGATCGGGGGCGAGGCCCTGACCGAGTTCGCGGATGGACGACAGGTGGATGTCCTTGAGCCGGGTGCGGCTGGCGTCGTCGAGCGGCGCGGCCTTCACCTCTTCGAGGAGCTGTTTGATCATGGTGCCGATCCGCATGACCTTCGCCGGCTGCTCGACCATGTCGGCCAGGGATTCGCCGCCGTTCTCGGTCTTCTCCTCCTCCGGCCGGCCGTCGGCCTCCACGCGGGCCGCCTCCTCGCGGGAGACACGGATGGGCCGGCCGTCGGGGCCGATCACGAGAACCTGGTCGTTGTCCGGATGCGTCATGGCTCCATTCTCCCTTTCCCACCCCGGGGGTGCCCGGTTGCCCGAAGGTCCCGGAGTGCCGGGTACCCCGATCGAGCCTACCGAGAAGGCAACGCCGGATGCAGGCACGGCGCGTCCCGATTGACATCGGGACCTAGAGTGTCTGCCATGGCTTACGACGTTGCCCGGATCCGGGGGTTGATCCCCTCGCTCGGGGACGGGTGGATCCATCTCGATCCACGGGCCGGTATGCAGATCCCCGATGTGGTGTCGCGCACCGTGTCCACCGCCTTCCGCAACTCGGCCGCGTCAGCGACCGGACGGCACCTGTCGTCGCGTCGCAGCGCCGCGATCCTCCAGGAGGCGCGCGTCGCGGTCGCGGAACTCGTGGGTGCCGACCCGGACGGGGTCGTCCTGGGCCCGAGCCACGCGGTGTTGCTCGCCTGGCTCGCCGAAGCACTCAGTTCCCGCCTCGGGCTCGGCACCGGCATGGTCCTGTCACGGCTCGACGACGAGGCGAACATCGCTCCCTGGTTGCGGGTCGCGAGCCGCTACGGCGCGCAGGTGCGCTGGGCCGAGGTCGAAATCGAGACGTGCGAGCTGCCCACCTGGCAGTACGAGGAACTCATCACGCCCACCACCCGGCTCGTCGCGCTCACCGCGGCGTCGTCCATCGTCGGCACGGCGCCCGACGTGCGGGTCGTCGCGGATCTCGTCCACGAGGTCGGTGGGCTCATGGTCGTCGACGCCGCCGGCGCCGCCCCTTACGCCCACGTCGACATCGACGATCTCGGCGCCGACGTCCTCACCGTCGACATCGCCGCGTGGGGCGGACCGCAGATCGGTGCGCTGGTCTTCTCCGACCCCTCGCATCTCGAACGGGTCCCGGCGATGTCGCTGAACCCGCACGCGCGCGGCGCCGAACGTCTCGAGGTGGGCGGTCACCAGTTCGGTCTGCTCGCCGGTATCCCCGCGTCCATCGACTTCATGGCCTCACTGGACGACGACGCCACCGGTTCGCGCCGCGAGCGTCTCGACATCTCGATCAGCTCGATGCAGAACTACCAGGACGTGCTGTTCGACCGTCTGATGCGACAGCTCGACAGTCTCACCGGCGTGATCGTGCTCGGCCGCGCGTCGAGCCGCGTCCCCACCCTCAGCTTCACCGTCGACGGGGTCCCGGCCGAGAAGGTCGCCGCGCATCTCGCCGACCGCCGCATCGCGACGGTGGCGAGCACCCGCGGATCGAGCCGGCTCCTCGACTCCCTCGGCGTCAGCGACGAAGGGGGAGCGGTGAGCATCGGCCTCGCTCCCTACACCACGAGCTTCGAGGTCGATCAGCTCGTCCGCGAGCTCCGCAACCTCTAGTTCCGCTCGATCCGCAGCACGACCTTCCCGACGGTCTCGGGGCTGTCGAGCAGTTCGTGTGCCTGTGCTGCCTCGGTGATCGGCAGCTCGGCGTGCACGACGGGATGGACCTTCGCCTCCTCGATGAGCGGCCACAGATTGGCGCGCACGGAGTCGATGATCTCGCTCTTGCCCGACGGACCCGAGTCCGGACGGCCGCGCAGACCGGTCGCGATGACGTGACCGCGCTTGGCGAGCAGCTTGCCGAGGTGCAGTTCACCCTTGGTGCCGCCCTGCATGCCGATGACGACGAGCCGTCCGTCCGGAGCGAGGACGTCGATGTTCCGGGACAGGTACTTCGCACCCATGTTGTCGAGCACCACGTCGGCGCCACCGAAGGCATTGCGCACCTCGGAGACGAAGTCCTGTTCGCGGTAGTCGATCGCCAGGTCGGCACCGAGTTCGCGGCAGCGGTCCAGCTTGCCGGCCGAGGCCGTCACCGCCACCTTCGCGCCGAGCGCCTTGCCCACCTGGATGGCGTGCGTGCCGATGCCGCCACCGCCACCGTGGACGAGCAGGACGTCGCCGCGCTTCAGGCCGGCCGTCATCACGACGTTCGACCACACCGTGCACGTGATCTCGGGAAGCGACGCGGCGACCGCGATGTCGATGCCCTTCGGGACGGGCAGCAACTGGGACGCGGGCACCGCGACCTTCTCGGCGTAACCGCCGCCGGTGAGCAGGGCGCAGACCTTGTCGCCGATGTTCCAGCCCGTCACCCCCTCGCCGAGTTCGGAGATCACTCCGGAGCATTCGAGGCCCAGGATGTCGCTCGCCCCCGGGGGCGGCGGATAGAGGCCGCGCCGTTGCAGCAGGTCGGCGCGGTTGACCGCGGTCGCCGCGACATCGAGAAGTACGTGCCCGGGAGGCAGGTCCGGGTCGGGCTGCTCGGTCCACCGGAGAACTTCTGGACCACCGGGTTCGGTGGCGACGATTGCATACATGTGTTCGACGCTATCGCGTGCGGCGCAGTGAGGGGACGGTCACTCCGCTCACGGCGCGCTCACCTGCTCGAAACTACCGTGCAGTAACCGGATCGGGCCGTCGGCATTACACTCCCGGCGTGACCAGCGAACGAGACGAACCCAAGTGGTTGACGGCAAAGGAGCAGGAGGCCTGGCGGCTCTACATGGACGGCAACAACCGTCTCATGAGCGCCCTCAGTCGGTCCCTCAACGATCGACACGACCTGTCGCTGGCGGAATATCGGATCCTGGTCATGCTCTCCGAAGCCCCCGACGGTGCCCTGCGCATGAGCGACCTCGCCGACGGCGTGCTGTCCTCGCGCAGCCGTCTCACCCATCAGATCCGGCGGATGGAGCAGGAGAAGATGGTCGTGCGCAGCTCGTGCCCCGACGACGGTCGCGGTGTGCTCGCCACCATCACCGAGGAGGGCCGGCGGCGCCTGGCGGAGGCCGCCCCCACCCACGTCGACGACGTGCGCAACTACCTCATCGACCTGCTGTCGGCCGACGAGCTCGACATGCTGGCGCGGGTCTTCGCGCGCGTCGAGCACACTCTGGCCGACCGTTGAGGTCGCGAATCGGTTAGGCCCTGCTTGCGCGGAGCGGTTAGGATCTGCCACGGAAGCGTGGCAGAGCGGCCGAATGCACTCGCCTTGAAAGCGAGCTTGGGTAACACCAACGGGGGTTCAAATCCCTCCGCTTCCGCCACGGAAGAGGTTCCGGCACCCGTCAGGGAGTCGGAGCCTCTTCTCGTTTCTACCGCCGGGTCGCGACCATCTTCTCCTCGAGGATCCAGGTGCGCCCCTCGTCGACGGAGTACTCGCCGAGCCAGACGAAGTGATCCGCACCCACCTCCGTGAACCGCCACCGGAGGAACGGGTCGCCGTCGGTGCTGATCAGGTGCATCTCGTCGCCGGACGGTCGTCCGACGAACTTGCGGACGCGCCCGTGGATCGGTTCGATCCAGGTGGAACGCCAGGCGCCGATCCCGTCGTCGAAGAACCGGATCGTGGTGCCGTGGAACGCATAACGCTCGTCCTCGGTGGATTGCGGACCGCCGGCCGGGACGATCCACACATCCTGGATCGCGCGCCCGCCGAGCACGGTGCCGAAGTGCAGTTCTCCGCGGAACGACGCGGGTGCCTCCTCGTCCCCGGGGCGGCTCCACTGCAGATCCCAGCTGCCGTCGAACCGTGAGAAGGCCTCGAGCTTCGGGTCGGCGACGCCGGTCAGAAGAGTGGCACCGAGAGCATTCATGCGGCCAGTGTGCCCGCGCCGTGCGGGCATGTCCCCGGTTCCCGTGGACCGATCACATCTGTCAGCTCGGTCCGGCGGCCACCGCTCGTTCCACGGCCGCGGCCGCACCGTCGTGCCAGGGTTCACCGTGGCCGACGAGGACGTGCTTCGCGCCGGTGCCGGCGATGGCCGCCAGCGAGGCGAGGGCCGTCCTGCTGTCGGCGGTCGCCGCACCCGAGACGATCTGCGGACCGTGCCTGCCCGTGTACGGATCGAGGGTGACGATGGCGTCGCCGACGATCACGGTGTCGCGGTCCGGGAGATGTAGCGCGCAGTGCCCGTAGGTGTGGCCGGGGGTGTGCAGGGGGACGGGGCGGCCCGGCAGGTCGAGCGGTTCGGAGTCGTGGAAGAGCGTCACATCGTCGACCCCGCGCACCCACAGCGCACCGGCCACGGTCATCCGGGCGAGCACGGGGATGCAGGCGGGATATCGGACGGGATAGCGCAGCCGGTTGCGTTCGTGCTGGTAGCGATAGGGGTGGGCGGCGAGGAACTTCTCGTCGCGATGCGCCCATACCGGCACCCGCCACCGTTCACGCAGCCGCTTCGCGGACCCGACGTGATCGAAGTGGGCGTGCGTGAGGACGACTCCCTGCACGTCGTCGATCCGACGACCGATGCGTGAGATCGCCTCTTCGATGCGACCGGCCGTCGCGGGCAGTCCCGTATCGACGACGGTCACTCCGGCGTCGTCCTCGATCAGGTAGACGTTGACGTCGGCGTGCGCGAGGCGATGCACGCCCGGCGCGACATCCGTGTGGAGCATGGTGGCCCTTCGCTCGGGGGAACGTGCGGGTTCAGCTGTGTCCGTCGATCTCGTCGGCGATGAAGGCGGCCCACGACCGCACTTCGTCCTCACCCGCCGACGGACCGAACGACCGGTAGTCGAGCGCAGCGAGTTCGGACACCAGATCCGGTGTGTCCTCCGCGCTTTCGTCGCCCACCGCGAACAACCACACGAGCTGCTGACTCAGCCCGGAGGCCCGTGACGACAACAGTTCAACGGTGTCGGGCGAGTACTCGCCGGCGTCGACCTCGCCTCCGAAGACGACGCCCTCGAACTCCTCCGACCGCTCGAGATCGGAGGTGTCACCGACGGTGACGTCGATGTCCCGCTCTCCCAACGCGTCGGCGACGAGCCGGGCGATCTTCTGGGTCGGACCTTCGGGACTGTCCGTGACGACGAGAACGGTCATTGTGTCTCCAGCATGTTCGACGACTCGGGTTCACTGGTGCGTTCCCGGTCCCCGAGGGGCGGAAACATGCCCCGGCCGTGTCAGTGGGAGACGCCGAGCGCCCGCACCCCCGGCGCTCCGGAGCGGCGGACGAATTCGGAGTCGGCGAGGCGTTCGTCCGCACCGAGATCCAGCGACAGGTCGACGGTGGTGGCGAGCCGGTAGGGCTTGCTCTCGATCACGTCCCCGATCGCGCGTCGCAGTCGCGACACCTCGGCGCGGACCGACACGGCGTGGTCGTCGTCCCCGTAGAGGGCCCGGCTGAGCGCTGCGACCGTCATGCCGTCCGGGCCGCGCTCGTGCAGCAACAACAGGATCTCGGCCTGACGTGCGGTGACGATGCTACGCCAGGAGTCGTCGTCCCCGAACACCTCCACCGTGGGCGACGACGACACGTGCAGCACCATCCGCATGCGCGACGGCGATGCCGCGCCGCGGATCAGCCAGCCGTGCGAAAGGCGCTCGGGCACACACAGTCCCATACCGGGAACGGTCAGCGGGCGTGCGTGCCGCGGAACCGCGACCCGCTCGGCGGCGATACCGGAGGCGTGCGCGACCCAGCCGTCCTCGTCGACGAGCAGCACGGGTCCACGCGTCGACGACAGCAACGGAGCGGCCTCGGTGCGCAGCCGTTCGAGCCGCACCTCGTGCCGCCGCCACAGTTGCGCTTCGGCGAGCCGGACGGCGGTGTCGACGAGGGCGATGATGGCCGGGTGCAGGGTCAGCGCGGGGCCGCTGACGTCGACGATGCCCAGCAGGTCGCCGCGGATCGGATCGTGGATCGGCGCGGCGGTGCAGTACCAGGGGTGCTGGGTCGTCTCGAAGTGCTCACCCGAGAACAACTGGACGGGCGCGGCCTCCGCGAGCGCCGTGCCGATGGCATTGGTGCCGACCGTCGATTCGGTCCACACCGTGCCCTCCTGGAAACCGAGGGTGTCGGCGCGCGAACGGATCGGTGCCGAACCGCTGCGCCAGAGGATCACGCCGTCGGCGTCGGTCACCACCAGCAGCAGATGCGAGGCGTCGGCGACAGGTGTGATGACCTGCTTGAGATCGCCGATCACCGCGGAGAGGGCGGATGCACGGCGACGTCGCTCGACCTCCGCAGCGGGCAGCCGGCTGCGTTCGTTGGTGCCGGTGGGATCGAGGCCCGCGTCGAGCACGCGCTGCCACGAGCGGGACACGAGCGGGCGGGGTCGCATGGGTGACCGGGCGCCGCCGATGACCGCGTCGTGCATCCGCGTCAACTCGCGCGCGTAGCGCGACAGGTCGGTGCCGGGCGCGATCGCGCTGAACGTGGTCACGGTCTCCTCTTCGTCGTCGTCCTCGGAGCATAGGTGGCAAATGTGTGCTGCGCCACAAATCGGACGCCGTGCAACGTGACGCAACGCTTGTGGGGGAGCGGTCGCGGGGAGTGTCCTGGATCACATCACCACGGGAAAGGACTCACCATGACCGACACCCTCGACAAGCCCACGACCTCCGGCACCGCGACGCCCGACGAACGCGTCGACGCCTGGTTGCAGGCTTTCGAAACCGCCCTCGCGCAGCGCGACATCGACGCGGCTGCGGGCCTGTTCGGCACCGATTCCTTCTGGCGCGACCTGGTCGCCTTCACCTGGAACCTCAAGACCGTCGAGGGACGCGAAGGTGTCTCGGACATGCTGCACGCGCGACTCGCCGACACCGACCCGAGCGGCTTCCGCACCACCGAACCAGCGAGCGACGACGACGGAGTGCTCAGCGCCTGGATCGCGTTCGAGACCGCGGTCGGTCGCGGCGTCGGCCATCTGCGTCTGAAGCGCGACGAGGAGAGCGGCGAGGACCGCGCCTTCACGTTGCTGACCACGATGCAGGAGCTGAAGGGTTACGAGGAGAACAAGGGCACGCGTCGTCCCCGCGGCACGAAGCACGGCGCCGACAAGCACCGCGTCACGTGGTCGGAGCAGCGCGAGATCGAGGAACGCGAACTCGGTTACACCCGTCAGCCCTACGTCGTGATCATCGGTGGTGGTCAGGGCGGTATCGCGCTCGGTGCGCGCATGCGTCAGCTCGGTGTTCCCGCGATCGTGCTCGACAAGTACGACCGTCCCGGCGACCAGTGGCGCGGCCGCTACAAGTCGCTGTGTCTGCACGATCCCGTCTGGTACGACCACCTGCCGTACATGCCGTTCCCCGACAACTGGCCGGTCTTCGCGCCCAAGGACAAGATCGCGGACTGGCTCGAGATGTACACGAAGGTGATGGAAGTTCCGTACTGGTCGAAGTCGGAATGCACCTCGGCGAGCTACGACGAGGCGACGGGCGAATGGACCGTCGATGTCGTGCGCGACGGCGAACCGGTGGTCCTCCGGCCCAAGCAGCTCGTCATCGCGACCGGCATGTCGGGTAAGCCGAACATTCCCGACTTCCCCGGAATGGACCTGTTCCGCGGCGAACAGCACCACTCCAGCGCCCATCCGGGCCCGGACGCCTATGCCGGCAAGAAGGCCGTCGTGATCGGTGCCAACAACAGTGCGCACGACATCTGCGGTGCCCTCTGGGAGGTCGGCGCCGACGTCACCATGGTGCAGCGTTCGTCGACCCACATCGTCCGGTCCGATTCGCTGATGGACCTCGGCCTCGGCGACCTGTACTCCGAGCGGGCCCTCGCCGCCGGTGTCACGACCCAGAAGGCCGACCTGACCTTCGCGTCCCTGCCGTACCGGATCATGCACGAGTTCCAGATCCCGATCTACGAGAAGATCCGCGAGCGCGACGTCGAGTTCTACGACCGGCTCGAGAAGGCGGGCTTCCAGCACGACTGGGGCGACGACGGCTCGGGTCTGTTCATGAAGTACCTGCGTCGCGCATCCGGCTACTACATCGACGTCGGCGCCTCGGAACTCGTCGCGAACGGCGACATCAAGCTCGCCCACGGCAATGTCCGCGAACTCACCGAGACGTCGGTGATCCTCGAGGACGGCACCGAACTCGAAGCCGATCTCGTCGTCTACGCGACCGGCTACGGCTCGATGAACGGCTGGGTCGCCGACCTGATCTCGCAGGAGGTCGCGGACAAGGTGGGCAAGTGCTGGGGTCTGGGCTCCGACACGACCAAGGACCCCGGCCCCTGGGAGGGTGAGCAGCGCAACATGTGGAAGCCCACACAGCAGGACGGTCTGTGGTTCCACGGCGGCAACCTGCACCAGTCGCGGCACTACTCGCTCTACCTGGCGCTACAGCTCAAGGCGCGCTACGAGGGCATCCCGACCCCGGTCTACGGGCTGCAGGAGGTGCACCACCTCCGCTGACCGACTCGGCTCCCACGCGTCGCTCCCGCCATCGGGTGGGGGCGACGCGGCCGTACATCCTCCTATTCGTCACGAATCGGAGGGTGAGTATTAGGGTCGCGTGCAGGTCCGCTTGACCGGGTACAGGTAGTGACTGTGAGATCACTGCAGGTCGTCGGGGGACGGGGAGTTCGATGGTGAAGAGACTTGCGGCGGCTGTGGCAGTGGCCCTGATGGTGCCGGTCTGCGGCACGGCGGTCGCCCATGCCCGACCGACCCATGCCCAGCCGCCCCACATGCAACCGGCGTCGGCCAGGATCGACCGCGTCGAGCGCGTCGGCGACAGGCAGACGAAGCTGTTCGTCCACTCGGCCGCGATGAACCGGATCGTGCCGGTGCAGGTGCTGCACCCGGCCTCGGCGGGGCCGCGTCCCACCCTCTATCTGCTCGACGGTGTCAGCGCCGGCGAGGAGTCCGAGTTCCGCGAAAGCACGTGGACGCAGCGCACCGACATCGAGGAGTTCTTCGCCGGCAAGAACACCAACGTCGTCCTTCCCGTCGGTGGCACCGCGAGCTACTACACCGACTGGAACAACCCTGACCCCGTCCTCGGCGTCAACAAGTGGGAGACCTTCCTGACGGAGGAACTACCCCCGCTGATCGACGCCGAATTCGACGGCAACGGCGTCAACGCCGTCGCGGGCCTGTCGATGGGCGCCACCGGCGCGATGTCCCTGATCACCCGCAATCCCGACCTCTACCAGGGCGTCGCGGCGCTCAGCGGCTGCTACGACACCTCCAGCGACCGCTCCCGCGACACCGTCCGCGGAACCGTCGCGTACAAGGGCGGTAATCCCGACAACATGTGGGGACCGCCCGAGGACACCCGGTGGGAGGAGCACGACTCCTACCTGCTCGCCGAGAAATTGCGCGGCAAGGAGGTCTTCCTCAGCACCGGCAACGGCCTGCTCGGCCCGCACGATCTCGGCGCCGGCCAGGACGTGCTCACCGTCGGCGCGCCGCTCGAGATCGGCACCTTCGTGTGCACCGTCACCTACGACCGTCGCCTCCGCGAACTCGGCATCCCCGCGCAGGTCGTCTACCGCCCGTGGGGCACGCATTCGTGGAGTTACTGGCAGGACGACATCAAGGCCGCGTGGCCGACCCTCGCGGACGCCCTCGGACTCCGCTGACCGCGCATCGACGGCACCGTCTCAGTGCAGGCGGATGCGGTCGACCGCCGGCGGCTCCACTCGTGAGCGGGTCGCCAGATAACTGTTGAGGGCGTCGAGATCCTTGCCCGCGCCGACCAGCCCGTGTGCTTCCGTGCACACGGTGAAACCGTCTCCGCCACCGGCCAGGAAGTTGTTCATCACGACCTTGTACACGCGCTCGGGGTCGACGGCCTCGCCGTCGATCGTGATCGAGCGGATCCGTTCGCCGCGCGGCGCCAGGCGGTCGAGCGTGTAGGTGAGATTGTGCGACGGCGCCAGGATGCGTTCGATCTCCGAGCCGACCGGGCCGTCCTGGAACTGCTGCTCGAGCAGCACGTCGAGTTGGGCTCCGGTGAGGTCGAGTACCTGCAGCATGTTCCCGAAGGGCTGCACGGCGTAGGTCTCGCGGTACGAGACGGTGCCGTCGCCGGCGAGGAGGTCGCCGCGGAGTCCGCCGGGGTTCATCAGGGCGATCTGCGCCCCGAGATGCCGCGTCGCGGCGAGTTGTGCGTCGGCCACCAGATTGCCCAACGCAGACTCTCCGCTCGGGCTCTCGCTGCGCGTGACGTCGGCACCGATGCGGGCGATGGACCGGTTCGCGACCACCGCCGACTTCTCGACCGCCCGGTCGACGAACTCGAGGGTGGTCGGATCCGGGTCGATGTCGTGCGTGACGACCTGCGTGAAGACGACGGTCCGGTCGCGCAGCACCTCTCGGCTCTGTCGGTCGATGACCAGATCGGCGACGGAGAGGATGCGCCCGTGCGAGGCGCCCTGCACGACGGTTCGCGGCCTGCCCGCCGGGTCGGTGTACGTGCAGTTGAAGTGCCGGTCGCCGTCGGAGGTGACGATGAGGTCCACCTCGGGGGAGACGGACGTCGCGATCGCCGCCGCCCCGCCGTCCCCGCTCGGGCACGGATCGTCGCCGTCGATGGCTCCGATGTCGCCCTTGTAGAGCACCACGATCGAGCGGACGCCGAGCGCGCCGAGGATGTCGGCGGTGCGATTGACCGCGGCGATCTCGTCCTCGAACCGCAATCCCGCGATCGCATCGGGCCGGATCATGTCGGGGGTGTTGCTCGGCACGACGCCGATGACCCCGACGGGCAGGCCGTCGACGTAGTCGATGCTGTAGGGGAGTGCGGCCGGTGTGCCGTCCGACGTGGTGAGGTTGGCGCCGAGAATCGGGAAGTTCGCGCCCTCGAACGGCTCGGTGTAGAGGCACCCTTCCTTCGGGTGACAACCGCCGTCCCGGAGCCGCTCGAATTCGGCGTAGCCGCGGTCGAGTTCGTGGTTGCCGAGGGTCGCGGCGGTGAGATCGAGTTCGTCGAGCAGAGCGATGGTCGGCTCGTCGTGGAACAGGCCCGACTCGAGCGGCGACGAACCCCACGTGTCGCCCACGGCGTAGAGCACGGAGTTGTCGGCCTGCTCCCGGAGCTGGCGGACGTAGGCGGCGAGATAGGCCGCACCGCCCGCGGGGACCGAGACGTCGTCCGACCGGACGACCTCGCCGTGCAGTCCCTGCGGGGGCAGCAGATTTCCGTGCAGGTCGCCGAATGCGATCACCCGGAGCGGGACGGTGTTCGAGGGGGCGGTGCTCGACGGTGCAGCGCCGGCAGGTGCCGCACCACCGAAGGCGACCAGTGAGCCGACGACTGCGCAGGCCGACAGGGCGCGCCGCACCTTGCCTGCCCCCATGCAGTTCCTCCGACCCCGGCCCGATCCGACCGCCCGAGTCTGTCAGGGCCGGATCACGCCACCGATACCCAGCCATAACGGTTGGGTCTCGTCACAGGATCAGCCGATGCCGGCGAGTGCCCGTCCCTGCCCGGTCGCGAAGTCGAGGAACAGATCGTTCTCGTGCGGGTCGCCGATCGTCACCCGGGTGCCCTCGCCCGTGAAGTTGCGGAGCACCACGCCTGTCTCCGCTGCGGCTTCGGAGAACGCGGCGGAGCGTTCACCCAGCGGCAGCCAGAGGAAGTTCGCGGCACTCGTGGGCACCTCGTAGCCGGCCTCGACGAGTGCCGCGTGGACCCGTTCCCGCTCGGCGACGACGCCCTCGGTGCGCGCGAGCAACTCGGTCGCGGCGGCGAGCGAGGCCACGGCAGCCGTCTGGGCGAGCGAGTTCACGGAGAACGGGGTGTGGACCTTGCTCAGCGCCGTCACGACGGACGGGTCGGCGACCGCGTATCCGACGCGGATACCGGCGAGACCGTAGGCCTTGGAGAAGGTGCGGAGCACGACGACGTTGCTGCGACCCTCCGCGAGCTCGAGACCGTCGGCCAGATCCTCACCGGGCTCGGGGCGGACGTACTCGAAGTACGCCTCGTCGAGGGCGACGACAATGTGCTGGGGGACGGCGTCGAGGAACTGTGCGAGCTCCTCCTTGCCCAGCAGCGATCCTGTGGGGTTGTTGGGATTGCACACGAAGATCAGGCGCGTGCGGTCGGTGATCGCGGCGAGCATGGCCTTCAGGTCGTGCCCGTGATCCGCGGTGTTCGGGACGCGCACGGCGGTCGCGCCGGCGACGGCCGCGATGATCGGGTACGCCTCGAACGACCGCCACGCGAAGATCACCTCGTCGCCCGCATCGCACGTGATCTGCACGAGCTCCTGGCACAGGCTCACCGATCCGCAGCCCACGGCGATCTGCTCGGTCGGGACGCCGAGTCGCTCCGACAGTGCCGCGACGAGCTCGGTCGCACCGTTGTCGGGGTAGCGGTTGAGGCCGGCGGCAGCGTCGGCGATCGCCTCCCGGACGCTGGGGAGCGGGCCGATGGTCGTCTCGTTGCTGGCGAGCTTCACCGCACCGGGGAACGAGCGGCCCGGAACGTAGGCGGGGATCGATTCGAGGTCGGGGCGGGTCCGTGGAGTCACGAGCCGATTATGCGCCTCGTCGTGTGACCGCCGGTCGGCAGGATGGGGGAGACCGTCCATCTACACGCCTCTGACCAGGCGTTTTGCGTTTCCCCTCGGGGCATGTGTAATGTTTCGATCCGGCGGTTCGAGAGCATCGAATCCCCGAGGAGGCGTGCCAGAGCGGCCGAATGGGACTCACTGCTAATGAGTTGTCCCCCTTACCGGGGACCGGAGGTTCAAATCCTCTCGCCTCCGCCAGTTGGTGTAGCGTCACCAACGACAATTGAATACACATGCGCCCGTAGCTCAACGGATAGAGCATCTGACTACGGATCAGAAGGTTAGGGGTTCGAATCCCTTCGGGCGCACACACGAAAACCCTCACCGGTACTTCCGGTGAGGGTTTTCTCGTTCCCGGATCTTCTTGTTGCACAGCCCCTCACGTGAGCTGTGTGATGGTCCTCTCGGCGAAGTCCTCGATCGGCGCGCGGTACTGCTCGGCGGTGCCGAGGAGGTGATCGTGGTCGCCCGAGTGGGTGACCTCCCAGTTCGCCCACGGCGACACCATGACGCCGGTGATGCCGATCTTCTCCGCCCGCCGGTACAGCTCCACGGACGGTTCGTCGCGCAGGCCGACGATGAAGTCGAAGGGCTCGTTCTCGCGTCCGTACTCGCGGCGATAGCCGTTGATGCGATCGATCCACTGCTCGGCGACGTCGATCGTGTAGGCGGTGCCGACCCAGCCGTCGCAGTAGCGCGCGGCACGTCGGAGCGCCGGTCCGGATTCACCACCGCACAGGATCGGTACCGGGCTCGGCGGGCGGGGTTCGATGGTCATCTCGGGGATGTCGTAGTACTCGCCCCCGGAACGAGACCCATCCTCCCTTCCACAGTTCGCGGAGCGCCCGGATCATCTCGTTCAGCCGGGGTCCGCGGTTGTCGAAGTCCTGGCCGAGCAGTTCGAACTCCTCGCGCATCCATCCCGCGGAAAGTCCGATGGAGACCCGACCGCCGGCGATCGTGGCGGCGGTGCCCACCTGCTTGGCAACCTCGAGGATCGGACGGGACGGCACGATGTAGACGTTGTTGCCGAAGTGCAGATTCTTCGTCACGGCGGCCATCGCACCGATGAGCACCCAGGCGTCGGGCCACTCGGTCTCCGGCGACCAGAACGGCTTGCCGCTCTCGTGCCCGGGATAGACGGTCTTCAACTCCTTCGGGTAGATCAGGTGGTCCGAGACGAGCAGGCCGTGGAATCACTCGAATGCCCTCCGAATTTTCGATGCCCGCCGACGATGAGAGAGTGACGTTTACATTCTCAAGAACAAGGTTCTATCAGAGTGTGTGACCGCAGTCATGAGGTGAAACGCCACCGTCCCCGGTTCCTGCGCTACGAGTGAACGTTCCGTCTTCGTTTCGAGCTGACCCTCCACCTGGAGTCGGGGACTCGATCGTTCGCGTCCCCGGTCGGAGATCCTGCCGGTACCGCAGGTGAAATCCGTCTATTGACGAGCCCGCTGGGGCGGAAGTAGATTTCGTACCACTCTCGAAAAGTTAACGACAATTCGCACGACGGTCCGGCAGCGGCGGTCGCGCTCTGCGGGGAGAAGACATGGAACTTGCGTGGTCAGAGGCCGACGCCGCCTTCAGAGACGAGGTGCGATCGTTTCTCGAGGAGAAGCTGACGCCCGAACTGCGGCGGGCCGGCCGACTCGCGACGAGCGTGTACTCCGACCACGAAGCGAGCATGGAGTGGCAGCGCATCCTCCATGAGCGTGGTTGGGCGGCGCCGGCCTGGCCGGTCGAGTACGGCGGATGCGACTGGACGCAGACGCAGCACTACATCTTCAGCCGCGAGTCGATCCTCGCGGGCGCCCCGAACCTGTCGCCGATGGGCATCCGCATGGTCGCGCACGCGATCGTCGCCTACGGCACCGAAGAACAGAAGAGCTACTTCCTGCCCCGGATCCTCACAGGTGAGGTCTTCTTCTGTCAGGGCTACTCCGAGCCCGAGGCCGGCTCCGACCTCGCGTCGCTCAGCATGGCGGCGGTCGACGACGGCGACGACCTGATCGTCACCGGCAGCAAGATCTGGACCACGCACGCCACCGAGGCGAACTGGATGTTCGCGCTCGTGCGCACGTCGAAGACCGGTCGCAAGCAGCAGGGCATCACCTTCCTGCTCATCGACATGACCTCGCCCGGCATCGAGATCCGCCCTCTGGTCATGACGTCCGGTGAGGAAGTGCAGAACCAGGTCTTCTTCGACGGTGTGCGTGTCCCGAAGAAGAACGTGCTCGGGAAGATCGACGACGGCTGGACCGTCGCGAAATACCTGCTCGTCTTCGAACGCGGGGGAGCGGCGGCAGCGCCGGCCCTGCAGGTCATGGCCGAGCGGATCGCCGAGGCGGCCGCCGAACAGCCCGGTCCGTCGGGTGGCAGGCTCATCGACGATCCGGCGTTCTCCGCCAAGCTCGCCGAGGCACGTATCCGCACCGAGGTACTCGAGATCCTCGAATACCGCACTCTCGCAGCGTTGTCCGCGGGCAAGAACCCCGGTCCCGCGTCGTCGATGCTCAAGATCCTGGGCACCGAACTCAGCCAGACGATCACCCAGCTGACCCTCGAGGCGTCCGGTCCGCGCGGTCGGGTCTACCAGCCGCACATCACCGCGCCCGGTGGTCCGGTGGCCGACTACGTCCCGCCCGCCGACGGTTACGTCAGCGGTGAGGAGTGGCAGGCCGTCGCGCCGCTGCGTTACTTCAACGACCGTGCCGGGTCGATCTACGCCGGCAGCAACGAGATCCAGCGAAACATTCTCGCCAAAGCAGCATTGGGGCTCTGATGGACTTCGGTTTGAGCAAGGAGCAGGAGCTCCTTCGTGATTCGGTCACCAAGTTCCTCGCCGGTCGCTACGACCTGGCGCAAAGCCGGAAGGTCGCGACCACCGGCGAAGGTTGGCAACCGGAGGTGTGGCGGGCATTCGCCGAGGATCTCGGAATCCTCGGGGCCACGCTTCCGGAAGAGGTAGGGGGGATGGGCGGCGGACCGGTCGAGTTGATGGTGGTGTCCGAAGCACTCGGGCACGCACTCGTCATCGAACCGTACGTCGACACGGTCGTCCTCGGGGGCGGGTTGCTCGGTCGTGCAGGGGTCGATCGAGCCCGGTCCGTCCTCGAGGCGATCGCTGCCGGTGAAGCCGTCACGGCGTTCGCCGCGACCGAGCCCACCTCCGGATACGTCTTCCACGACGTGTCCACCACCGCGCGTCGCGAGGGCGACGAGTGGGTCGTCGACGGTGAGAAGACCGTCGTCACCAGCGCTCCGCTCGCGACGCACCTGCTCGTCACCGCCCGCACGTCGGGCGAGCGCACCGACACCGACGGCATCTCGCTGTTCCTCGTCGACTTCGACCCCACGAACCCGCCGACCGGTGTGGAGATCCACTCCTACCGCACGATCGACGACCGACGCGCCTCCGACATCGTCTTCTCGGGTCTGCGACTGCCCGCCGACTCGCTGCTCGGCGAGGAGGGCAGCGCATGGCCGTCCGTCTCGCGCGGCATCGACGAGGCGACCGCCGCCGTGTCCTCCGAAGCCGTGGGTCTGATGCGCAAGGTGCTCGCCGACACCGTCGAGTACGCCAAGCAGCGTCAGCAGTTCGGTCAGCCCATCGGCAGCTTCCAGGCACTCCAGCACCGCATGGTCGACATGTACATGGAGGTCGAGCAGGCGGTATCCGCCGCCTACCTGGCCGTTCTTCATCTCGACAGCGACGACGCCACGCGGGCACGCGCGGTCTCGGCCGCGAAGGCGACGATCAGCCGTGCGGCACGCTTCGTCGGCCAGAACGCTGTCCAGCTCCACGGCGGCATGGGCATGACGGAGGAACTCGCCGTCGGGCACTACTTCAAGCGACTGACCGCGATCGAGTACGAGTTCGGCACCGCCGAACAGCACGTCGCCCGGTACGCACAGCTCACGAAGGGCTGATCGGATCGGTCCAGGGGCCGGTGCGGGGGATCACCCCTGCGCCGGCCCTGCATCCGTTTCCGGGGGAGCAGCCAGAGCATCCTCCACGCGCGTCGCGGCGACGACGGGGTCCTCGTGCTCCCACACCCGCACCACCGTCCAGCCTGCGGCCTGCAGGCGCGCATCGGTGTCCCGATCGCGCTGCACGTTGGCGGCGAGCTTGGCCGCCCACCACTCGGCGTTGTTCTTCGGGAACGTCGCGTGCTGCGGGCAGCTGTGCCAGAAGCATCCGTCCACGTAGACCGCGACCCGACGACGAGGGAAGACGAGGTCGGCCCGGCGTCGCATACCCGGCAGAGGAGCGCGGTCGACGAAGAACCGCCGCCCCCGGCGATGCAGTTCCTTGCGCAACGCCACTTCGGGAACGGTGTCGCGTCGGCGCTGCCGGCTCATCCGCGCACTCGTACGCGGATCCGTCCCGGGCCGATCCGACGACGCCATCACGGTGTCTTTCAGGCTGCCACTCGCGGGAAGCCACCCATGCGTTCGAGGTGGTTCTCGACGTCCTCGAGGAATCCGGGCAGGAAGCGCAGGTTGCCGGAGCGTGCGCGTCGGAGGAATCCTGCCGTCGCCCGCGCCGACAGCAGACGGGCGTCGAGGAGGAAACCGCCGAGGTCTTCGTAGGGAGCCTGGACGGGCCACTGCGACTCGTGCACGCGGAACGCCTGTCCGCGGACACCCCACGCGGCGGTCGGCCAGGTGTCGCCCGGAAGCAGCGGGGTCTCGTGGTCTGAGCTGTACGCGATGGGATTGTTCAGACGGTGGCCCACCCACGACGCCATCCGCACGCTGACCGCATTGCCGACCAGACGCCACCGGTGCCCGGCGCGGACACCGGGCGCCTCGACGGCAGGAGCCGTCCAATCGGCGTCGAAGCCCTGGAGTCTCTCCGCGTCGGTCAGGCCGGGGGTGACGATCTCACCGGACGGCAGTCGCACGGCCGGAGGGCTGGCGATACCGAGCGTCGAACCGCCCTTGAGCGTGGGCACGGCGTTGACTGCCCATCCGAGACCGCGCACACCCTCGGTCCAATAGAAGCCGCAGGGGAACAGATCGGGATTGCCCTCCATCGGCATGCCGGCGTCCTGACCGAACAACACCGTGCGGGGATCGTCCGTACGAGAGGCAACCATCAGGACGCGGTGCCGACGCTGGGGGAGACCGAAGGCGCGGGCATCGACGACGCGATAGGCCCACATGTAGCCGAGCTCCTCGAGAGCGTCGGTGATGTGGCGCATCGCCGCACCCCGGCCGAGCTGCAGCATGAAGGGAACGTTCTCGACGACGAGCCAGCGCGGGCCGTTCTTACGCTTCACGAGACGGAACACTTCGTCGACGAGTCCGGACTTCGATCCCGTGATGCCGGCCGTGCGTCCGGCCTGGGAGAGGTCCTGGCATGGGAAGCCTGCGGCGACCAGTTCCGTATCGCGGGGGAGAGACCGGAGACGGGTGACGTCCGGATGAAGCGGAACGTCGGGGAAGCGCGTACGTAGTACTGCCTGAGCACCCGGCTCGATCTCGCAGAGGAATTCGGTGTTCCACCCGTGTCGCCCGAGTCCGAGCTCCAGACCGCCGATACCGGCGAACAACCCCACCATGTTCCCCGTCGACGTCACGGCACCCTTCCTCGCTCAGCTCAACGGTGAACGTTACTCGAGAAGTAGGACGATCCGTGAGCGGACGCGACGAGCACCACGATGGAGGGGTCCTCCTACCCCTCCTGTGAAGGGCTCCGGGCCACCGAAACCGCCATTGACCTGGCGATTTGGTGTTCTCGGAGATGTTCGCGTAACTTATTCCAGGTCAGAGCGACACGGACACCGACCCGGGCCGAGAGGAACGGGACAA